>JASHNY010000206.1 GCA_030041385.1 Alphaproteobacteria bacterium | reverse complement strand
GATGGCGTCGGACAACCGCAACATTGCCGGCGAGAAGCGGCAGGCGCCGGTCGGCGGCGTGTTGCCGATCAGCTTCTGCGGCGGCCCGGACCGCATCGTCGCCCAGCTCAAGCAATGCCGCGAACAGATCGGCGCCGGCATCGTCGATCTGTCATTGCAGGACCCGGGCACCGGCAATCTCGACGCGATGATGGAGTCGCTCGACCTGTTCGGCCGCAAGGTCCTGCCGCGCATCCGCGAGATTTGAGTGAGGTTTGTCATTGCGAGCAGAGCGAAGCAATCTCGGGCCGTAGGGGACACAGCCCATCGAGATTGCCGCATCGCCCGCGGCTCCTCGCAATGACGTGACGTACGGAGAGAAACCCATGGAATTCGGCGCCTCGATCTTTTTCACCGATTACTCGATCACCCCGGCCGAACTGGGGGTTGCGCTTGAAGAGCGTGGCTTTGATTCGGTGTGGGCGGCAGAACACTCGCATATCCCGGTGCCGCGGCGCACGCCGGCGCCCGGCGGCGGCGAACTGCACAAGCGCTATTACGACGTGATGGACCCGTTCGTGACGCTCGCGGTCGTCGGCGCGGCGACGAAAAAGCTCAAACTCGCCACCGGCATCGCGCTCGTCATCCAGCGCGACACGATCCAGACCGCGAAGCTCGTCGCCTCGATCGACCAGACCTCGGGCGGCCGGTTCATTTTCGGCATCGGCGGCGGCTGGAACCAGGAGGAGATCGAGGCGCACGGCACCGTCTTCGCCACCCGCATGCAGAAGATGCGCGAGCAGATGGAGGCGATGAAGGAGATCTGGACCAAGTCCAAGCCGGAATACAACGGCGACATCGTCAAGGTGCCGCAGATGATGACCTGGCCCAAGCCGGTGCAGAAGCCCCACCCGCCGATCATCCTCGGCGGCGCCTTCCCCTATGGCGCGCGGCGCGCGATCCGCTATGGCGACGGCTGGTACCCCAATGCGACCGCCGGCAACCCCGAAGAATACATCCCGGCCTTCCGCAAGATGGCGCAGGACAAGGGGCGCGACCCGAAATCGTTGTCGTTGCGATTGGGCGGCGCGCCCGAGGATGCCGACAAGCTGAAGCGCTTCCGCGACCTCGGCGTCAATGCCGTCAACGTGACCCTGATGTCGGACAGGCGCGACGAGATCCTGCCGATCCTCGACCGCTGGGCCAAGCTGAATCGCCAGGTCAATGCCTGAGGCCGCTGTGGCTCGGCCCGGCGCCGGGTTCCGCGAGGCCTTTGTCGAGGCCGACGGGTTCCACATCCGCTACATGGAGGCGGGGCCGGCGGAGCCGAGCCGGGGGCCGGCGCTGGTGCATCTGCACGGCGCCGGCGGATTGCGGCTCAGCCCCGGCCACGACCTGCTCGCTCGCCGGTCTCGCGTGATCGCGTTCGAGATGCCGGGGTTCGGCGCCTCCGCCGAGAATACCCGCAGCCGTTCGATGGGCGAGCTGGCGGCGACGATGGGGCGTGCGATCGCTGCGCTCGGGCTCGACGCCGTCAATTTGTGGGGCACCTCGTTCGGCGGCAAGGTGGCGCTGTTTGTGGCCGCGCAGCAGCCGGAACGGGTGTCGGCGCTGGTCTTGGAGGCGCCGGCGGCGATCCGGCCGGAAGGCGTGCAGCCGCCGGCCGGCACGCCGGAGGAGATCGCCCGGCGGCTTTATGCCCACCCCGAGCGGATGCCCCCGGCGCCGCCGGTCGATCCCGAAATCCGCGCCAAGGTGGCGCGGCTGACCGGGCGGCTGCGCGGCCCCGACCGCGACCCCGAGATCGAGCGGCTGTTGCCGGCGCTGGCGGTGCCGACGCTGGTGCTGTTCGGCACGATGGACCGGGTGATCCCGCCGGACATGGGGCATTTCTACAAGGCGGCGATACCCAATTGCCATCTCGTCTTCGTCTACGACGCCGGGCATGCCATCGCCACCGACCGGCCCGAGGCGTTCGACGAGGTCGTCGCCGATTTCCTCGAACGTCACGAGGCTTTCGTGATCAGCCGCGCCGAGACGGTGATCCACCCATAGCCTTGTCGCCTCCTTCGCGGTAACCAGATCTTAGCGATGGGATGCTATCCCGGCGTGCGTGTTTATTCTTCTTAGGAACGGCCGCGAGCGAGATTCGGGATGATCGCCTCGTTCCGTCATGCGGCATTGCCGGGATGGAGACGCGGATTGGCGGGATTGGCCGTTATTGGCCTCGCCATGGCGGCGGCGCCGCACCCCGCTGCGGCGCAGTCGATCAAGACCGTGGAGACCGGCGGCTATGGCGTGTTGACCCTGTGCCGCAGCTGGCTCCTGTTCCGGACCTGTCACCATTATCACCATGTCGCCGTGCCGGCCCGGCTTGTGCTCGGCGGCGCGATCGACCTGGTTTTCGGCAGCAACACAAAGCAGATGCGCTATCCCGTGGCGCGCATCGCCCGTGACGGCGCGCACTGCATGGTGTTCGACGCCGCGGACGACGGCTCGGTCAAGGTCGACAAGCTCGACGTAGCGCCATGCCGTCCCGCTGCGCCCGAAGCGGCGTCGATGCGCTGACGGGCGGCTATAGCGGCCCGTTCGGCAACACCAGAATCTTGCCGTGGCGGCCGGCCCGCTGGGCGTGGAGCAGTGCCTGCCTGATCGCTTCGATCGGGTAAGACGAGTCGATCGGCGCCCGCAGCGTGCCGTCGCGCAATTTCGTGCCGAGATCGGCATAGAGCGCACGCACCGCTTCCGGGCTGCGCTTGGCGAGGCCGCGGCCGAGCATAAAGCCCATCAGGCTGACGCCGCGCACTCCGAGCGACGGGCGGTCGATTCGCGGATCTTCGCCCGACAGGCCGCCGTAATTGACGACGACCCCGCCATCGGCGACGCATTGCATGATCTGCCGCGTCGCCTCGCCCGAAATCGCATCGATGCCGAGCCGGATCGGCGCACCGCTGGCGGCGTCGCGGGCGCGCTGCGCGAGGTCGGGCCCGTCCTGCAACACGACATCGGCGCCGAGCGCGCGCAACTCCGCCTCGACATCGGCGCGGCGCACCACATTGATCGTGCGCAGGCCGCGGGCGTGGGCCAGCACGATCAGGTGCCGGCCGACCGCGGAGTTGGCCACGTCCTGGATCAGCCAGTCGCCATGCCCGAGCGCGACATGATCTTCCAGCAGTAACAGCGCGGTCGGCGGGTTGATGCGCAGCATCGCCGCCTGCGCCAGGTCGACGCCGGCCGGGATCGGGACTGCATCATCGGCCTTGATGCGCCGCGCCTGGGCCCAGTTTTCGCGCTGCATGTTGACCACCAGATCGCCCGGCTTGATGCCGGCAACGCCGGCGCCGATCGCGGTCACCCGGCCGACGCATTCCGCGCCAGGCGTCGCCGGCAAGGCCGGATGCAGCCGGTAATTGCCGCGGCAGAACGACAGGTCAGCCGGGTTGATCGGGAAAGCGAGCACGTCGAACACGATCTCGCCCGGGCCCGGCGGCCCCAGTTCGCCGGCCTCGACGCAGCGGGCGACCTCTTCCGGGGCGCCGTAGGCGGCGATCTCGATTTTTTTCATCTTCCGTCTCCCTGTTTCACGGCGAAGACAGCAGGGCCAATTGCGTGTCATTGCGCGCGCAGCGAAGCAATCTCGATCCGCAGCGGCCCAATCGCCGCGAGATTGCCGCGGCGCGCCCGGCGCGCCTCGCAACGACGCCCTCTGTCCTTCGCGTCTCTCGTGTCGTCAAAGTGTAGCCGGGCCCGCATCAAAGCGGCAACTGCCGGCCCGGCACGATCGCGGCGGATGGCTGCCATCGCCGGAACGCGGGCAGCATGGCGCTAAGTTCTCGCGCAACTCGCGTTATTGTGAGCGGGACGAAACGACCAAGGAGCCAGATCGATGAGCACCAGCGCGCCGGCCGAACGCGGAGGGTCGCGGGGGGTTACAGAGGCGGCCGTGTTCTCGATCATCATGGCGCTCGGCTTTTCGCATTTCCTCAACGACACGATGCAGTCGCTGGTGCCGGCGCTGTATCCGATGTTCAAGAGCAATTACGGCCTCAGTTTCGCGGAGGTCGGGCTGATCACCCTGGTCATGCAGGTGACCTCGTCGTTGTTGCAGCCGGTGGTCGGGCTGATGGCCGATTACAAGCCGCAGCCGTTTTCGCTGGCCGCCGGCATGGCCGCGACCTTCGCCGGGCTGTTGTTGCTGGCGCATGCCGGCAGCATCCACGTGCTGCTGTTGGCGGCGGCGATGGTCGGCATGGGGTCGGCGGTGTTCCATCCCGAGGCGTCGCGCGTCGCGCGGATGGCTTCGGGCGGAAGGCACGGGCTGGCGCAGTCGCTGTTTCAGGTCGGCGGCAATGTCGGCTCGGCGATCGGGCCGGTGCTCGCCGCGTTCATCGTGGTCCCGCACGGCCAGCGGAGCGTCGCCTGGTTTTCGGGCGCAGCGCTGCTGGCGATGACCGTGCTGTTCGGTGTCGGCAGCTGGTACCGCCGGGAGCATTCCGGCCCCACGCCCCGGCGGACCCACGTTGCCGTGGCGGTGCACGGCCTGTCGCAGCGCAAGGTCGCCTGGTCGCTGGTGATCCTCTTGGCGCTGATCTTCTCCAAATCCTTCTATCAGGCCAGCCTGACCAGCTATTACATCTTCTACCTGATCCACAAATTCGGCATTTCCGTCGCCAATGCCCAGATTCACCTGTTCGCCTTTCTCGCCGCCATCGCGGTGGGAACGTTGATCGGCGGGCCGCTCGGCGACCGCATCGGCCGCAAATACGTGATCTGGGGCTCGATCGTCGGCGTCATCCCGTTCACGATGGCCTTGCCCTATGTCGGCCTGTTCTGGACCGGCATCCTGACTGTCGTGATCGGGCTGGTATTGGCCTCGGCGACGGCCTCGATCATCGTCTATGCGCTCGACCTGGTACCGGGGAAGATCGGCATGATCTCTGGCCTGTTCTTCGGCCTGTCATTCGGCCTCGCCGGGGTCGGCGCCGCGGCGCTGGGCCGGCTCGCCGACGCGACCAGCATCGACACGGTCTATCATCTCTGCGCCTTTCTGCCGCTGCTCGGGTTGTTGACGGCGTTCCTGCCGAATATCGGCCGGACCCCGCCGGCCGAACGGCGCCCTGCCGACAGGCCGGTTGCGGCGACTGCGCCCGCCGCCGCGGCCTAGGAGCCCCGGCCGAAACCGGGCGGGCTGATCGTCATCCCGCGGAAATACAGCCCGCCGGTGTGGAAGGAAGTGCGGGGCGCGCAGCCGCGCCGCACTCAATCCTCCGCTGCGGTTGCCGGCGATGGCTGCTGAGCCGCAGCATCCGGGCGCAGCGCAAACAACAGCAGCGAGCGCGCGATTACCGTCCGCACCTCACCAGGGGCGTGGCCTGCCGCCTCGCCATCGCCGGTATCGATCAATAACGCCCAGGCGCCGCCGCCGGGGATTTCGGGCAGGGTGAAATCCACCGCCTCATGCGAGCCGTTCAACACCATCAGCAGCGTCGCATCGGCGCCGCGGCGGCGAATCCCGGTCACCTGCGCCCGCCCGTCGAGCACGACGCCAAAGCAGCCCAGATTGCCGTCGCCCCAATTCTCTTCGGTCATCTCGGTGCCGGCGGGGCTGAGCCAGGTCACGTCCTTGACCCCCAGCTCCTCGTTGTATTCGCCGGTCAGGAAGCGGCCGCGGCGCAGGATCGGGTACTGGTGCCGCAGCCCGGTCAGTTTCTGCACAAAGGCGATCATGGCGCGGCCGGCGTCGTCGATATCCCAGTCCACCCAGCTGATCTCATTGTCCTGGCAATAGGCGTTGTTGTTGCCCTGCTGGGTGCGGCCGAATTCATCGCCGGCGAGCAGCATCGGCGTGCCTTGGCTCAATAGCAGGGTGGCCAGCAGGTTGCGCATCTGGCGCTGCCGCAGTGCCACAATCTCAAGGTCGTCGCTCGGCCCCTCAGCGCCGCAATTCCACGAGCGATTGTCGGTGGTGCCGTCGTTGTTGCCCTCGCCATTGGCCTCGTTGTGCTTGTCGTTGTAGGTGACAAGATCGTTGAGGGTGAACCCGTCATGCGCAGTGACGAAGTTGACGCTGGCCCAGGGCCGGCGGCCGCGATGATTGAAGCAGTCGCCCGAGGCGGTAAGGCGCGGAGCAAGCGCCGCAGGGATTTCTTTCCCGCGCCAATAGTCCCGCACCGCGTCGCGGAACTTGTCGTTCCACTCGCTCCAGCGCGGCGGAAAGCCGCCGACCTGATAGCCGCCGGGCCCGCAATCCCACGGCTCGGCGATAAGCTTGACCGTGTCGAGCAGCGGATCCTGGCAGCAAGACTTCAAAAAGCCGCTCTGGGTGTCGAACCCTTCCGGCTCACGTGCCAGAATGGTCCCGAGGTCGAAGCGGAACCCATCTACATGGGTCTCCGTCACCCAATAGCGCAAGCTGTCAGTCACCATCTGGATGACGCGCAGGTGGCTCAAATTGAGGGTGTTTCCGGTGCCGGTGTCATTGATGTAGTAGCGCCGGTCATCGGGCACCAGCCGGTAGTAGGAGGCGTTGTCGATGCCCTTGAACGACAGGGTTGCGCCCAGCTGGTTTCCTTCTGCGGTATGGTTGTAGACGACATCGAGGATCACTTCGAGCCCGGCCTGGTGCAGGGCCGCGACCATTTCCTTGAACTCGCGCAGTGTCTGTTCGCGTTCATGGGCGTAGCGCGGGTCGGGGGCGAAAAACCCGATCGAGTTGTAGCCCCAATAATTGGTCAGGCCCTTGTCGAGGAGATAGCTGTCGTTGATGAACGTATGGATCGGCAGCAATTCGACCGACGTGACGCCGAGCGACTTGATGTAGTCCACCACCGGTTTGGCAGCCAAACCCTTGTAGGTGCCGCGATGTTCGGCCGGCACTTCCGGATGCAGTTTGGTGAAGCCGCGCAGATGGGTTTCGTAGATGATCGTGTGGTTCCACGGCGCGGTGCGCCGGCCGGCATTGCCGCGCCAGTCGAAATTCGGGTCGACGACGACGCATTTCGGCACAAAAGGCGCGCTGTCCCGCTTGTCGAATGTGGTGTCGTCGCCGGTTTCGAGCCGATACCCGAACACGGCCGGGTTCCAGGTCAATTCGCCGAAATGGCCGCGCGCATAAGGGTCAAGCAGCAATTTGTTCGGGTTGAAGCGATGGCCGGCGCCCGGCTCGTAGGGCCCATGCACGCGGTAGCCATAGATCGAGCCGGGCCCGACATCGCTCACATAGCCGTGCCAGATCTCGTCGGTATATTCCGGCAGATCGATCCGCGCCGTCTCGCGTGCGCCGGAAGCGTCGAACAGGCAGATCTCGACGCGCGTCGCATTCGCCGAAAACAGCGCGAAATTGACGCCGTTTCCGTCCCAGGTGGCCCCCAGCGGATAGGGCACGCCTTCGCTGATCCGTGGCTCGTTGGTGGTCACGGGCGAACACCGCAAATGATGACGCCAACCCCTAGAACGTCCGGCGCCCTGTTTTTGATCCGCCCGGCGAACCAAACCGCTGATGCGCGGGGCGCGCCGGCTATGGTGCGGATGGCGCCAACAGGATCGCGGCGTGGCCGGGGATGCGCCAGATTCCGTCGGCAACCGGGTCGGGCACCCCGGTTCCGCCATAGCGCGGCGCCTCGCTCGACCAGGCGAGTTGCCAGCTCCGCCCTTCCACCGGCGCCATCAGCGGCTCGACCACGGTATCGAGCACGTGGTCGCTGCCGATATTGACGATCAGCAGGCGGTCGCGCCCGTCTTCGGCGAAATAGCGCAACACCCAGGCCTCCTCGCCCAATACGGCGCCGTCGACCCGGGTGTCGCGGCGCGCGAATACCGGTTCGTTGCGCCGCAATGCCAAGAGGTCGCGATGCAATGCCAGCGTCTCGGCTTGGCGGCCGCGCGCCCGCTCGCCATGGTCGATGATGCAGGCGCGGTAGGTTTCGGGCGCCACCGGGTCGGCGAGGCTCGCCTGCAATTCCGGCGACGCCAGGCTGGCGAACTGGGCGAGGAACTCGCGCCGCCCCGCCGCGATCTGGCGGCCGAGCTCCCCTTCGTGGTCGGCGAAATAGAGGAACGGCGCCGAGGCGGCGAACTCCTGCCCCTGGAACAGCATCGGGATGCCCGGCATCAGCAGCAGATATGCGGTCAGGGCGCGCCAGCAGCCCGGTGCGGCCAGCTGATGGCCGCGCTTGCCGGCGCCGGAATGCGCGATCTGGTCGTGGTTGTCGAGGCAGACGACAAAGCGCGAGGCCGCCAGGTCGAGCGCCGGCGTACCGCGGGGGCGCCCGTGCAATCCCGAGTGCTGGCCCTGAAACAGGAAGCCGTGCCTGGCGAGGGAAACGAACTCGCCTGCCCGGCCGCGATAATTGCGATAATACCCCTCGCGTCGCCCGGTCAGCGCCACCCGAGCGCTGTGGTGGAAATCGTCGTTCCACAATGCATCGAGGCCATAGCCGCCCTGCCCCGGCGGACGCACCAGCTGCGCCGTCTGGTCATCGTTTTCGGCGACGATAAAACTGGCGCGGGGGCCCGCCGCTTCGCGCACGCGGTGGGCGATCGCCGCCAGGATGTGATCGGCAGAATCGTCGAAAATCTGGTGGGTGGCGTCGAGTCGCAGCCCGTCGAAATGATATTCGTCGATCCAGTATCCGGCATTGGCGACGAAGTACTCGCGCACCGCTGCGGAATCGGGGCCGTCGAAATTGAGCGCCTCGCCCCATTCGTTGCCGTGACGGTCGGTGAAATAGCTTTCCGCAAAGCTTCTCAGATAATTGCCGTCGGGCCCGAGATGGTTGTAGACGACATCGAGGATCACCGCGATGCCCAGCGCGTGCGCCGCGTCGATAAACCGGCGCAGATCGTCCGGCCTTCCGTAAAGCCGGGTCGGGGCGAACAGATTGACCCCGTCATAGCCCCAGCCGAAACGCCCCGGAAACTCGGCCACCGGCATCATCTCGACGCAGTTGATGCCCAATTCGGCCAGTTCCGGCAGATGGCGCGCCGCCGCCGCCCAGCTGCCCTCCGGGGTATAGGTGCCGATGTGGAGTTCGTAAATGACCAGCTGCTCGGGCGCGATGCCGCGCCAGCCTTCGTCGGTCCACGCGAAACCGGACGGGTCGATGATCTCCGAACTGCCGTGCGGGCCATCGGGCTGGAACCGCGTCGCCGGGTCCGGCAGCGCCCGGTCCCGATCGAGCCGAAAACGGTAGCGCGCGCCGGCGCCGACACCAGCTACCAGAGCCGAAAAATATCCGCCCGGCTCGGTTTCGAGCGGCTGCGATCCGCCGCCGTCGAATTCAAGCGAAACCTCGTGAGCCGCCGGCGCCCAGACGCGGAAATGCGTGCCGCCTTGGGGCTGGGGCTCGGCGCCGACCGGAAGCCGCCGGTTTTTGAGGGAGCTGCTAGCCATGTTCTCAGCATCGATGATCGCGACAAACACCGCGGCGCGCCGGTTCGATCCATGCCGCGCAGCCTTGCGCCAAAAGCGCTTCATAACGGAGTGATGCCAATGACCAGATCTGCGATGACCGCGGCGCTTGCGGTCGCGATGACGATGACCGCCCCGCTGCAGTCGGGCGGCGGGCCGCTCGACCGCCGCGCAGCGCGATAGGCGCGACGGCCGATTGGATCGGATGGAGCGCGGCGGCAATCCCGCTGGCGGCGGTCGGCCGGCAAGCGATGCTCAGCCGTCGCCATCCGCCGCACACAGCAGCGCGGCCACCGGGAAATCGGCGAGCAAGTCGCCGACTTGTATGGCGGTGCCGCCGGGATGGCAACGGCCGGTGAAGATGTCATGCCACCCGTCGCCGTCGGGCAGCGGCAATCGGCTGCCGCCCCAGTCCGGCGTATCGCCGCCGGCATGAAGCCGGTAGACGAGCCGCGGCACCGCGACAACGAGGGCCGCGCCGCCATGACGGCGGACAAAGGCACACAGATGCGCATCGCCGCGCCCGCCTTCCGCCGCCAGCGGCGCATAATCCCCGGCGGCGAACAGCGCCGTGTGACGCTGCCGCAGCTGCAGCAAATGCTGCATCGCGAACAATTTCTCGCGGCCATCCTGCCAGAAGCGGGCGAGCGTCGCCGGGACGGCGTCCGCGACCTCCGCCAGCAGGGCCATGCGCCGGGCCCAATCGGGATGGCGCCGGTTGTCGGGGTCGACCAGGCTGAAATCCCACAATTCGCAGCCCTGATAGATGTCGGGCACGCCCGGCACGGTCAACTTCAGCACCAGCTGCGACAGCGACGCGATCGCCGACAGCCGCGCCAGCGGCGCGATGAATTTGCCGAAATCGGCGAGAAACGCGTTCGGCCGCGACGCGTCGAGCACGGCGCCGACAAACCGCTCCAGCGCCGCCTCGTAGCCGACATTGGGATTGCTCCAGCCCGATTCTTCCTTGCCCTCGCGCACGGCCTTGATCATGTAGGCGCCGACACGCCCGGCCAGATCCTTGACCGCGGCTTCGTCGTCCGGCTCCAGCCCCGGCGGCCAGGCGCCGACGAGGGTCTGGTAAAAGAGGTATTCGACATTGCGGTCGGGAACGATGTCGCCGTCGACCTCAGACCGCCGCGAGCGGTTGAAGCGCAGCCAGCGCGAGACGTATTGCCCCCACAGGCGCGGCAGTTCCGACAGCATCGCCAGCCTGATCCGCCCGTCCTCCCCGCGTTTGGTATCGTGGGTCGCGGTGGCGATCATCGCGCGCGGCCAGACCCGGGCACGCTCGCGCATCAGGTGATGGAACGCCGCCGGCGATATGCCGAACCGGCGCGGATCGCCGCCCACCTCGTTCAGCGCCAGCAGCCGGAAATAGCGATAGAACGCGGTGTCCTCCATCGCCTTGGCCATCACCGGCCCGGTCACCTGCTGGAACTGCATCGCCGTCCGCAACGCCTCGCGCGTCGGCCCCCCGGCGAGCGAGACGGTCAGCACGTCGTGCAGAAAATCGAGGATGCTGGTGTCGTTGGTACGCCAGCGCTTCTTGGCCTGGGCGATCGCCCATTCGATATAGCGGCGGTCCTCCTCGTCAACCCCGCGCGGCGACACATAGGTGCGATAGACCGGGAACGCGGCGATCACCTCCTCCAGCGCGGCCAGCATGCCATTCAGCGTGAAGTCGCGAGTACGCCACCAGCGCATCGACAGGCGGTGAAAGCGCAAGGCCAGCACGTTCAGTTCGCTCGATAAATTGACCTGCATGATGCGCTGCTTCGAGGCGGAGAGAACGGCATCGAAATCGGCCGCGCGCCCGGTCAGCCGGCGATAAAGCCGGGTCATCGCCCGCTCCGCCTCAGGATCGACGAACAGCGCCGATACCTGGTTGACGAAGTCGTAGCCGGTGCTGCCGTCGATCGGCCAACCGGGCAATGTCTCGTAGCGGGCGAGAATCTTCTCGACGACGATGTAGAATGGCTCCGGCAGCCTCTTGCGCAATTCGGCCGCGTAGGCGCCCGGGTCGAACAGCCCGTCGATGTGGTCGATCCGCAGCCCCTGCACGTCGCCGCGCTCAACCATCGCGAAAACCAGGCGGTGGGTTTCGGCGAACAGCGCCGGCAATTCGATGCGCAGGCCGGCAAGCTCATTGATATTGAAAAACCGGCGGTAGTTGGTTTCGTCGGCGGCCACGCGCCAATAGGCGAGGCGATAGGCCTGCGCATCGAGCAGGCGATGCAACGGGCGAAAGCTGTCGGGACAGCCGGGCTTGCCGGCCAGGGCATGGATAGCGCCGGCAATCGCCTCCACAACTGCAGGATCGCCAGCGGCCGCAGCGAGCCGGCGCTTCAGCGCCTCGGCCCGTGCCGGCGCTCCGCTGCCGCGCATCCCGGCATGGGCCGAAAATTCGCGCGCCAGAGCCGCCAGCGGCGCACCGCCGGCCTTGAGGATCGTCGCGTAGCAATGCGGCGAGACCGGGAAGCGGTGGTCGAAATACCAGAAGCTGAAGCTGCCTTCCTGCGGGTCGAAGCGCAATTCGATCTGGCCGGCTTCGAGAACGGCGCCGTACTGATCGCCCAGCACGGGCAAGAGAACCCTGCCCTTCAGGTCCGGCCGCGCGGCCGCCCAGTTGATGTCGAAATAGCGCGCGAACGGCGACGCCCTGCCCCATTCCAGCACGTTGAGCCACCAGGCATTGTCGTGCCCGCCGACGCCCATGTGGTTCGGAACGATATCGACGATCAGGCCCAGCCCGTGCCGGTGCAGCGCCGCGGTCAAGGCGCGGAAATCCTCGTCGCCGCCGATTTCGGGGTTCAGCCGGTTGTGGTTGACGATGTCATAGCCGTGGGTCGAGCCCGGCCGCGCCTCGGTGATCGGCGAGGCGTAGATATGGCTGATGCCGAGCTGCGCCAGGTAGGGAACCAGCGCCAGCGCCTCGCGAAAGGTGAAATCGCGATTGAACTGCAGGCGATAGGTGGCGCGCGGCGGCATCTGTGCCGCGGAATTGTCGCCCGGCTTCATGTCAGGCAGGTTTAACGGCGGGACGACCCGGCACAAAACCGCCTAGGCGAACCGCGCCCGCACGGCGGGTTCCGAGGTCAGGCGCAGCCATATCGCCTTCTGTCGTGGTTTCGGCATCTGCCGACGGGAAGAGAACGCCCGTCGCGCAACTTCGCTCCCCCGCGCCAAACCGCCACGCGCCGGCAAGCGCCGTTGCGGGCGAATATCGTGGGTGAAGATCGCCGTGCCTGCGGAAAACCGCGATCATGCGTGCCCGACCTGCGCTGAAGCACGCGAGCTCCGCTTCGCGCCTGTCAATAATTAATAAACCATGTTCAAAAGCCGGTAAAATTTTAACTACCTTTATTCTTGCTTCTCGGGATCGCGCCTCGCTACCTCTACCCACGCAGGCCGAGGGATTTGGCCGTTGGAATCATTCGGTTCCAGCCGCTCCCTCGGGTACTTCAAGGCCGCAGCGATCGAACGGTCGCAGGCCGGGTGTCGCGTGGGGAAGACAATGGACGGAGTGACGGCTTTAAAGCTGCGGTCGGATCGCGACGAGACGCGCGGTCCGGGCTATCGCTTTGCCTTCGAGGCGGTGATCGAGGAAATCTGCCGGATGCGGTGGGAAACCCTCTCCGCCGCTGAAATCGTGCAGGTCGCCAAGGCGTATTACTACTTTTCGGTGCAGTTTCGCGAAAACCTCGAAATCGCCTGTCGGCTGCAGCCGCACGATCCGTTGTTGGCGCGCCTCTACGAAGGCGAATGCAATACCGACAACCTGTCGCCGTGGCCGGGCGTCAGCGCTGCCGGCGAACGGCTCGACCACGACGAGTTCGTCAGGCGTCTGCTTTCGTTCCAGCCCGTCGACCGCGAAGACTATCTGGCCGGTATCGGCCAGACCTATCTCGACCGGGTCCGCCGGCTCGACGACGCGGTTCGCGCGACCAGCATCGCCAGCTACGAGGATGGCGGCCTGACGCGGGTTTTCCTGGCCATGCTGCGGGCGCGCGACTGGCAGGGTGCGGGTCCCGCCGCGTTCAAGTTTTTCCTCGAGCAGCACATCCTGTTCGATTCCGACGATGGGGGCGGCCACGGCGCCCTGAGCCGGAATTTGACCCCGGACGACGACATCCTGCCGTTGTGGGCCGCGTTCAAGGACATGCTCGTCGCCGCGGTGCCGAAATTGGCGCCGGGTGCCGCTCGCGATCACGCCCATCTCGCCCCGGTGCCCAGCGGCCCCGCCGAATAGGCAGCACTGACCACCGGCAATAGGGCAAGAGCGCGAAAAAGGGGACGACAGGTGCGAAACGAGACGATCGCCGTGCATGGCGGCTACCAGAACGACCCCACGACCAAATCCGTCGCCGTTCCGATCTATCAGACCGCCGCCTACGAATTCGACAGCGCCGAGCACGGCGCTGCCTTGTTCAACCTAGAGGCGCAAGGCTACCGCTATACGCGGATCAGCAACCCGACGACCGATGTGCTCGACCGCCGCGTCGCCGCGCTCGAAGGCGGCTTACAGGCGATCAGCGTCGCCTCGGGCCAGGCCGCGCTGCACTACGCGGTGCTGAACCTGACCCGGATGGGCCGGAACATCGTCTCGGTGCCGCAGCTTTACGGCACCACCCATACATTGTTCGGCCATCTGCTGCCCGGGTTCGGCATCACGGTGCGGTTCGCCAAATCCGACCAGCCGTCCGATATCGCGGCATTGATCGACGACGACACCAGCGCCGTGTTTTGCGAGAGCGTCGGCAACCCCGCCGGCAACATCTGCGATATCGAGGCGATCGCCGCGGTGGCGCACGGCCACGGCGTGCCGCTGATCGTGGACAACACTGTGGCGACGCCGATCATGCTGCGGCCGATCGAGTACGGCGCCGATATCGTCGTGCATTCGCTGACCAAATTCATGGGCGGGCACGGCACCACGCTGGGTGGCGCCATCGTCGACAGCGGCAAGTTTCCCTGGGAGCGGCACCCCAGGCGGTTCCCGATGTTCAACGAGCCCGACGAATCCTATCACGGCCTCGTCTATACGCGGCATTTCGGGCCGGCGGCCTACATCGCGCGCTGCCGCAGCGTCTATCAGCGCACGACCGGCGCGGTATTGTCGCCGCTCAGCGCATTTCTGCTGCTGCAAGGGATCGAGACCATCGCGCTGCGGGTCGAGCGGCACGTCGAGAATGCGCGCCGGGTCGCCGAGTTCCTGCGCGGCGACCCTCGTGTCGAGTGGGTCAACTATGTCGGCTTCCCCGACAACCCCTATCACCCGCTGGCGCAGAAATACCTCGGCGGCCGCGCGTGCTCGCTGCTGACCTTCGGCACTTGCGGCGGGTACGAGGGCAGCACCCGGTTCTACAATGCGCTGAAACTGGTCAAGCGGCTGGTCAATCTCGGCGACGCCAAATCCCTCGCCTGCCATCCGGCCTCGACGACGCACCGGCAGATGCCGGCGGCGGAGCAACTGAAGGCCGGCGTGACCCCCGAGATGGTGCGGATGAGCGTCGGCATCGAGCATATCGACGACATCATCGCCGACCTCGATCAGGCGCTCGACAAGGCCCAGGCGCGCGGCGGGCTGCTGGCCGCCGAGTAGGGTCGCCGCTGGCGGAAGCGCGCGATGGCTGTGCTGCCGATCGACCCCGATCCGAGCGGGTTGCTCCGCCGGCGCCGCGGCGGGCCAATCGCCGTGGGCCTCGTCAACAACATGCCCGATGCGGCGCTGAAAAGCACCGAGCGGCAGTTTCGCGAATTGCTGACGGAAGCCGCCGGCACGCGGACGGTCACCTTGCGCGTGTTCTCGTTCCCCGGGCTCGGCCGCTCGGAAGCCGGGTGCCAGCATGTGCGCGACCACCACGAGGACATCGCCGCCTTGTGGAATGCCGAACTCGACGGGCTGATCGTGACCGGCACCGAGCCGCGCGCCCGGGACCTCGCCGACGAGCCTTATTGGCCGTCACTGGCCCGGCTGATCGACTGGGCCGCCGAACATACGATCGCGACGGTATGGTCATGCCTCGCCGCTCACGCCGCGGTCTACCGCCTCGACGGCATCGCGCGGCGCAGCCGCGGCGCCAAGCTCTCCGGCGTGTTCGAGTGCATCAAGACCGCCAATCACCCGCTTGTCGGTTACGGCCCGGCGCACTGGTGCACGCCGCATTCGCGCTACAACGAATTGGCGGAAGAGGAGTTGGCGGCGCGCGGCTACCGCATTCTGGCGCGCTCGCCCGCTGCCGGCGCCGACATTTTCGTCAAGCGCCAAAAGAGCCTGTTCCTGTTCCTGCAAGGACACCCCGAATACGACGCGGGAGCGCTGGCGCGGGAATATCGCCGCGATGTCGGGCGGTTTCTCGCCGGCGAGCGCGACCGCTACCCCGAACTGCCCAGCGGCTATTTTGCCGGCGGCGTGGCCAACGCGCTGCTGGCGTTCCGCGAGCGGGCCCTGCGCGAGCGCGATGCCGCCCTGCTGGCGGATTTCCCGACGCCGGGCGGCGGGCAAAGCCCGTTCGCTCCCTGGCGCGGCGCGGCCATCCGCCTGTTCTCGAACTGGCTGTCGTACCTCGGCCAGGCGAAATCGGGCACACAGGAATGGACCGAGCCTCACGGCAAACCGCACGACGAAACGAAAGCGAGGCCGCTTTATGGCTGACGGCGGACAAATGACCCTGCAGCGCGCGGGAGCGGAGCCGGGATCGGGTTCGCCGCTGTTTCCGGCGCGGAGCGAGCGCGAGCACTGGGACGATCGGCTGACCCGCGACCTGCTCGCCGCGGATTCGCGGGTTCGGGAGGGCGCCGTTACCCCGACGCTCGACCTTGCCGCGTTCCGGCGCGAGTTGGCGGAATTCGATTTCGCCGCCGAGTACCCGGCCGAGGCGCTGTTCTCCTGGGTCGTCGCGCAATTGGAGCGGGGCGTCGTTCACGTGACGCATCCGCGCTATTTCGGGTTGTTCAACCCGGCCCCGACCTTCCCGGCGCAATGCGCCGACCGGATCGCGGCCGCCTTCAACCCGCAGCTGGCGACCTCGACCACTTCGCCGGTCGCGGTCGAGATCGAGACCCACACGATCGCCGCCGTCGCCCGTCGCGCCGGGCTTGCGCCCGAAACCGCGGGTCATTTCACGACCGGCGGCGCCGAGGCCAACTACACCGCGCTGATCTGCGCCTTGACCCAGGCCCACGCGGATTTCGCCGCCGTTGGGGCGCGCGCCTTCGCCGGGCCGCCGGCCCTCTACGTCTCGCGCGAAAGCCACCTCGCCTGGTTCAAGATCGCGCATCAGGCCGGCATCGGCCGTGACGCGGTGCGGCTCGTCGCGACCGACGGGAGCGGCCGGCTCGACCCGGACGCGCTGGCCGCCGCGATCAGGGCCGACCGCACCGATGGCCGCGTCCCGGTCATGATCGCCGCCACCGCCGGCACCACCAATGCCGGGATGATCGACCCGCTTCCCGCCTGCGCCGCGATCGCCCGCGGCGAGGGTCTCTGGTATCACGTCGATGCCGCCTGGGGCGGCGGCCTGATTGCTTCGGACCGGACACGCGGTGTGCTCGCCGGCATCGAAGAGGCCGATTCGGTCACCATCGATGCGCACAAATGGTTCGCTGCGACAATGGGTTGCGGCATGTTCTTCACGCGCTATCGAAACATCCTGGGCGCGGCGTTCCGGGTTTCGACCGGCTACATGCCGTCCAATCTCGGCGGGATCGACCCATACGTGACGTCATTGCAGTGGTCACGCCGCTTTCTCGGCCTGCGCCTGTTCATGTCGCTGGCCGCGGCCGGCTGGAGCGGCTATGCGAGGCATATCGAACATGCGGTCGAGCTGACCGCCTTCCTTGCAAGGGCATTGACGGCGCGCGGCTGGTCGATCGCCAACCGCTCGCCGGCGGCCGTGCTGTGCATCGAGCCGCCGCCGGGTTCGGACGATGCGCGCGCGATCGTCGCCCGGGTCCTCGCCTCCGGTCGCGCCTGGATCTCGGTGGCGGATTTCGAGGGCAGGCCGGTCATTCGCGCCTGCGTGACGCACGGGGATACCGCGCCCGACGATGCGATGGCGCTGGTGGAGGCGCTGGAAAGCGCCCGCCATGCGCCGCTGGCCGGCGCCGGTTGACGCTAAGTTAAGACAACCGGCTGAAACTCTTGGCGCAATCTCCGGCCGCTCGCATCGGCAGCGATGGAGGATCGGTGCACCCGACCACTGACATTTCGGCGCTCGCCGACCCGGCTGCCGGGGGCCGGGCCGAACCGGCGCCGATCAGCCCGCAACTCGCGCAGGAGGCCACCGCGCGCCTGTTTCGCAGCGTGCGGGCAGGGCGCGAATGGCTGCGCACGCGCGGGGCGGCGGCAGCCTCGCCCGAAGCCTGCATCACGATGAAGCCCGGCAACGACGAACCGCCGGCGTTCATGATTCCCGGCGCCCCCGGCAGCATCCTGCAGCTCGCGCCTCTCGCGGCCGCGCTGGCGGTGCCGATGCCGGTCTATGCGGTCAGGCCGCGCGGCATCGAGGAGGGCGAAATGCCCTGCGAGACCATCGCCGAGATGGCACGATACGCGATCGCCGCGATCAAGGCGGCACGGCCGGCCGGCCCCTATCTGCTGATCGGCTATTCGGCGGGCGGGTTGGTGGCGCTGGAGATGGCGCAGCAGCTCACCGCCGCGGAAGACCGCGTGCCGCTCGTCGTCCTGCTCGACACCTATCCGAGCCGGCAGGTATGGCCGCTGGCCTGCCATGCCGACATCCTGTGCCGCCAGGCGGTCAAGGCGATCTGGGCGCTGCGGCGCTATTCGCCGAGGTCGGCGCTGCGCGAGGCGATGCGGCGCATCGGCAGCCTGGCGGGCTATCTGGCGGCGAGCGGCGTCACCGTATTGCCGACACCGCCGGTTGTTCCCGAAGGCGCCAGCGCCGCGTCGCGCCGGGTCCACGTTGCCACGTTCAACGCCGGCGAGGCCTACCGGCCCGCGCCTTATACCGGAAAGGTCGTGTTTGTGCAGCCGAAGGAGGTCCCGGGCCTTGAGCCGCGCGCACCGGCCCGGGTCTGGCGCCGGTTCCTCGGCGATCTCGAAATCCGCCGCGTCGCCGGCTCGCATCTCGGCATGCTCGAAACAAACGCGGCCTCGGTCGCCGCCGCGATCGGCGATTGCCTGGCGCGGGCAGCGGGCTCGCGCGCTTGCATCCTCCCATCCACGGAATCGGGGCAATGTCTGTAAAATCGACGATCTTCTCGCAGTTCGAGCAGGTCTCCGGCGAGCAGGGCAAGACGCTGGCGGCCTTGCGCGACGACACGCTGCTGCTGGAGTCAGGGCTCGATTCGCTGTGCTTTGCGATCATCGTCGCGCGGCTCGAAGACGAGCTCGGGGTCGATCCGTTCCAGACCGCGACCGACGACAAATTCCCGGTGACGTTCGGCGATTTCGTGAAGTTCTACGAAAATGCCGCCGCGCGATGAGTCGCTGTGGCGCCTGATTGCGCGCGGAAGAGGCCTGCCCGGCCGCTTTCTGCACGCTGCCGAGCGCAGCGTCGCGCTCGGCGAACTGGCCGCAGGGTCCAGCCTCGGTTGCCCCCTCGCCGAACTTGCCGGGCGCTCGGTCCTCGTCGCCACCGACAGCCAGCTGACCGCCGCCCTGGCGATGATCGAACTCGACGGCATCGTGCGCCGGCTGGTCTTGTGCCCGCCGGACCTCGCGGCGGAGCATATCCCGCACATTATCGAGACCGCCGAGATCGATACGGTCGTATGCGACTGCGGCAAGGCGGATCTCGCGGTTCCCGCCCATCTGCGGCGGGTGTTGTGCAATCCGGAAATCGCCTCGGCGCAGCCGCGGCGCGACCCGCATGGCCCGACCGAATGGGTATTGATGACCTCGGGCACGACCGGTGTGCCGAAACTGGTCGTTCATTCGCTGGCGAGCCTCGTCGGCGCGATCAGGCCGAACGGCGATACGCCGACCGAGCGAGCGGTGTGGAGCACGTTTTACGATATCCGCCGCTATGGCGGGCTGCAGATCTTCTTCCGCGCCGTGCTGGGTGGCGGCTCGCTGGTGCTGTCGAGCGCGCGCGAGACGACCGCCGATTTTCTCGCCCGCGCCGGGGGCTGCGGGGTCACGCTGATCTCGGGGACGCCGTCGCATTGGCGGCGCGCCTTGATGAGCCCGGCGGCCGGCCGCATCGCGCCGCGCTATGTGCGCCTGTCCGGCGAGATCGCCGACCAGGCCATTCTCGACGATCTGCGCGCATTTTATCGCGATGCCGGCGTCGCCCACGCCTTCGCGACGACCGAGGCCGGGGTCGGCTTTGCCGTCAACGACAATCTGGCCGGCTTTCCGGCGGAATTGATCGAGCGGCCGGGCGAGGCGGTCGAAATGAAAATCGAAGACGGCTCGCTGCAGATCCGCTCGGACCGCACCGCGAGCCGGTATCTCGGCCCGGGCGGTCCATTACGGGACGCGGACGGCTTCGTCGATACCGGCGACATGCTCGACCGGCGCGGCGAGCGCTATTTTTTCATGGGCCGGCGCGGCGGGATCATCAATGTCGGCGGGCTGAAGGTTCACCCGGAAGAGGTCGAGGCCGTGCTCAACCGCCATCCGGCGGTGCGGATGTCGCTGGTCAAGCCGCGCAAGAACCCGTTTACCGGCGCGGTCGTCGTCGCCGAGGTGGTGCTGCGGAACCTCCCGGGCGACGCCCCCGGCGCGGCATTGCAGAGCGACATCATCGCCGCGTGCCGCCGCGGATTGCCGCCGCACAAGGTTCCGGCCGCCATCCGCTTCGTCGGTTCGCTCGATGTCGGCACCGCCGGCAAATTGGCGCGCCGCAATGCGTAACGTCATCGTTACCGGCGGCAGCCGGGGCCTCGGCCTCGGCATCGCCCGGGCGTTGCGCGCCGCCGGCTACCGGGTCGTCGCGATCGCCCGCTCGGAGAGCGCGGCATTGCGCGAAGCCGCCGGCGATGGGCACGGCGCCCTTCATTTCGTGCCGTTCGACCTTGCCGAGGTCGCGGAGGTCCCTGCCCTGATCGCCGGCCTGCGAAAGGAGTTCGGGCCGATCTATGGCCTCGTCAACAATGCCGGTCTGGGCACGAGCGGCGTTCTGGCGACGATGCCCGACGCCGAGATCGGGCGCCTCGTGCACCTCAACACGGTGTCGCCGATGGTCGTCACCAAATACGCCGTGCGCTCGATGATGGCGCACGGCGCCGGCCGCATCGTCAACATCGCCTCGATCGTGGGCTCGACCGGCTATGCCGGGCTTTCGGCCTACAGCGCGACCAAGGCCGCCCTCATCGGCTTCACCCGCTCGCTCGCCCGCGAGGTCGGGCCGCTCGGCATCACCGTCAATGCCGTCGCGCCCGGGTTCATCGATACCGAGATGACCAGCGGCCTCGGCCATGACCAGCGCGATAAGATCGCCCGGCGCAGCGCGCTCAACCGCCTCGCCGAAATCGGCGATGTCGCCAATGCCGTCGAGTTTTTGCTGAGCGACAAGGCGCGCAACATCACCGGCACGGTATTGACGGTGGACGCCGGCAACACCGCCTGACTACAGCCGCATCGCGCCCGCGGCGATGCGGTCGTAAAGCGCCGCATCGAGGCGCACGAACGCATCCGCGTCCCGACTGTCGACATAGATCGCATCGATACTGACCCGCGGGTCGTACCCGTCGCGGACCAGTTCCTGTTTCTTCTGCTTGAACGTTTCGGTGACGTCGATCGCGTCGCGCACCCGAACGAAGACGGGCCGCGCAAATTCCGGCAGCGAGGCGTGGAGATGCCGGCGCAATGCGGCGAAATCGAGATCGCGCCCGGCGACGATTGCAGCCATGCCGGCGCGGCCGTCCGCGGCCGGTACGGCGACGCCGTAGACCACGGCCTCGGTGATCCCGGGACAGGCGGCGACCGCCTCGGCAACCTCCATGGTCGACACGTTTTCGCCCTTCCAGCGAAACGTGTCGCCGATGCGATCGACGAAATAGTAGAAGCCGCGCGCATCCTTGCGCATCAGGTCGCCGGAGCGGAACCACGCATCGCCCGCGGCAAACACGTCGCGCAACACCTTTTTTGCCGAGGCCTCGCGATCGGTATAGCCCTCGAACGGGCTGCCGGCATCGGAACGGCCGTCGGCGATCCGGCTGACCGCCTCGCCGATCTCGTCGGGCGCGCAGCGGAGGCAAAACCCGTCCTCGCCGCGTACCGGCTCGCCACGCTCGATATCGAATTTGACCAGCGCGACCGGAAAGCGATGCGCGAGAAACGGCGGGATGCGGCCGATCGAGCCGGGCTCGCTCTCGCAGTTGTAAAGCGAGAAATTGGCCTCGGTGGCGGCATAGAATTCGAGGTGCTGCGGGATCTGAAAGCGGCGGCGGAACTCACCCCACACATCCGGGCGCAACCCGTTGCCGCAGGCCAGCCTGAGACGGTGGGCCGCTTCGCCCGGATGCGGCGGGCTGTTGACGAGATAGCGGCACAATTCGCCGATATACTGGAACACCGTGCATCCGAGCGTCGCGACATCGTCCCAGAAGCGGCTCGCCGAGAACCGCTCGCGGATCACCACCGAGCCGCCGCTGACCAGCATCGCCCCGGTGGCGACGACGCCGCCGACGCTGTGATACATCGGCAGACAGTTGTACATGCGGTCGTCGGCGCGCGCGCCCATCATGCCGGCAAACCACCGGCTCCACTGCATCAGCCGGAAGTGACTGACATTGGCCGCCTTGGGCAGCCCGGTCGTGCCCGAGGTGTAGATGCAAAGGGCGCGATCGGCGAGGGTCGGGGGCCGGTATCCGGCAGTATCAGGTTCCCCATCCTCCACCGTCGTCGCGGCATCGACTCGCGCATGGTGCGGATGGTCCTCGCCGTGCACCCAGACAGACAATTCCGGGCGGAGACGCGGCGTCACCGCCTCGACGACGCCGACGAGCCCTGTGCCGACGACGAGGTGCGTCGGCGCGACGACGTTGATCGCGTGGACCAGCGAATCCCCGCTGAGCCGGGTGTTGAGCAGCGCGACGACGCCGCCGATGCGGGTGATCCCGAGCCACAGCGCCATGTATTCCGGGCAGTTCCGCATCAGCAGGCAGACGACGCCGCCATCGCCGACGCGCTGCCGCAACCCCCAGCCGGCATAGCTGCGCATCCGCTCCGCGAGCGCCCGGTAGGTCAGCGACTCGGCCTCGCCGATCAGCGCCGGACTTTCCGGGCACGCATCGGCCAGCCGGTCGATGACAACCGGCAAGGTGACGGTCGGGTTCTGGGCAATCGGCGCGGTCGCCTGCAGGGCACGAATCCACGCGTCTCGTGCCAGCTTTTCGGTTGCGATCGAGGGGTTGGACAAGTTGCGGTCCCGGTCTGCCTTCGGCGCCGCCGGCGGCAATCGCAAGCGCAATCGAAGCGGCGGCCGCAAAGCTTACCCGCGCCAGGCTTACCCGATCGTCAACGAGCCCGACCGGCTTATCATTGCGGCAGCCGCGCTCAGCGGATCGGCTCGCCGCCTCTTGGGTTGAAGCGGCGCCTGGAAAAGCAGCTTTGAGGCAACCGGTCTTCGACAAGACCGTTAGCCTGTGCGAGTCCGGTTACACTGCCGCGCCGTGCGCGGCTGTTTGGCCGGAGCCCCACCTTGGCCGGGCGGCTGCCCGGCGCGGATTTGTCGAGCGGAGCAGCGCCGCGCGTGCCGGCGGCCAGGAGCGGGGATAGCGACAGTATGGACCGTCCCCAGCATGGCATCCGGACGCTGTTTCTGGCGCTGTTGGCCGCGGCGGCACTGTCGGGGGCACCCGCCCGCCCGGCCCGCGCCGCCGATCCCCAGCCGTATACGGTCACGATCGCGACCAGCGGCGACACGGCGCTCGACACCGCGCTCAACGGCGCCTCCCAGCTCGTCGCATTGCGCCAGACCGCACCGGTCGGCCCGTTCGCGCTCGTGTTGCGCGCCAAGCAGGATGTCGATCGGCTTGAAACGGTCTTGCAGAGCTTCGGCTATTATGACGGCACGGCGGCGATTCGCCTCGACGGTCACAGCCTCGACGAGGTCGGGCTCGCCGATTTGATCGACAAAGTCCCCAAGGGCAAGGACGTCGCGATCAAGGTGTCGATCACCCGGGGACCGCTGTTCCATCTCGGGCGCGTCACGATCGTCGGCGCGGTGCCGGCCGATGCGCGCGCCAAATTCGGGCTGGAACCGGGGCAGCCGGCGGTTGCCGATGCGGTGCTGGCAGCCGGGGCGCGGCTCCTTAGTGCGTTGCAGGAAGACGGCTATGCGCTGGCCAGCGTGCCGCCTCCGGTCGCCGTCGAGGACGCGAAGGCGCGGCTCATCAACGTCACTTTCACGGTCATGACCGGAAGGCGGGCGACGATCGGCCCGATCGAGTTCCTCGGGCTCAAGGGGGTCAACGAAAGCTTTGTGCGGCGCCGCCTGCTGCTGCATCCGGGCGAGCTCTACCAGCCAAGCAAGATCGAAGAGGCGCGCCAGGACCTGAATTCCCTCGGCGTCTTTTCTGGGATCTCGGTGCGCGCCGGAACCCAGATTGCCCCTGACGGGCGCATCCCGATCATCTTCGATTTCCAGGAGCGGCCCAAATATACGGTCGGCGCAACGGTCGCCTACTCGACCGATCTCGGTGCTAGCCTCGCGACCACCTGGACCGACCGCAATCTGTTCGGCAACGGCGAGCAATTGAAATTGTCGGCCGCCGGCACCGGGCTCGCCGGCAGCGCCGTCCAGGGCCTCGGCTACGACCTGTCGGCGCAGTTGATCAAGCCGGATTTCCTGACCCGCGACCAGTCGCTCGAATTCGACGTCGCTGCGTTGCGGCAGGATCTGGAAGCCTACGACCAGACCGCGATCACCGCCGGCGTGTCGCTGCACCGCAAATTCTCCGATGTATGGAGCGGCAGCATCGGCATCTCCGGCGAGCGCGAGCGGATCGAGCAGGAGGGAGTGACCCGGGATTACACGCTGCTCGGCCTGCCGATGACCGTGAAATACGACACGACCGGCCTCAGCGACCCGCTGCAAGACCCGACCAAGGGCGTGCGGGCGGCGTTGACCGCGACGCCGACGCTGTCCTTCGGCAGCCATACCAACCCGTTTGCGATCCTGCAGGCTTCCGGCTCGACCTATATCGACCTCAACCGGTTCGGCCTCGGCAGCGGGCCGGGGCGCAGCGTGTTGGCGTTGCGGGCGCTGGTCGGCAGCGTCCAGGGCGCCTCGCAATTCGAGATCCCGCCCGACCAACGCTTCTACGGAGGCGGCACCGCGACCGTGCGCGGCTTCAAATACCAGTCGATCGGGCCGCGCTTCCCCGATGACAATCCGATCGGCGGCACCGCCGTCGATGCCGGCACGGTCGAGTTCCGCCAGCGCCTGTTCAAGAATTTCGGCACCGCCGTGTTTGTCGATGCCGGCCAGGTCAGCGCGGCCAATACGCCGTTTTCCGGCGCGGTTGAAATCGGCGCCGGGGTGGGCGTGCGCTATTACACGCCGATCGGGCCGATTCGCGCCGATATCGCGGTGCCGCTGACCAGGGTCCCGGGCAACGACGCGTTCGAATTGTATCTCGGGCTGGGGCAGGCGTTCTGATGCGACGCACGGCCCGGATCATCGCCTGGGTGGCCGCAATCCTGGTCGGCCTGCCGGCCGTCGCGGCGGCGATCGTATGGATCGGCGGCAATACCGATCCGGGGCGCCGGGTCGTCGAGCGCGTCGTCGCCATGGCAACCGGCGGCAAACTGACCGTCGCCGGGCTCGGCGGCCGCTTTCCTGAAGCATTGACCGCATCCCGCGTCGAAATCCACGACCCCAAGGGCGTGTGGCTGACGGTCGAGGGCGCTACCCTGGACTGGTCGCCGCTCGCGCTGTTGCACGGCGAGGCGCATGTCGAGGCGCTGATCGCCGAGCGGGCCGAGGTGGCGCGGCCGCCGGTCAGCTCCGGCGGCTCGTTCAGCCTGCCGGTGCGCGTGGCCGTCGACAGGATCCGGGTCGACCGCCTCGCGCTGGCCGCAGCGGTGGCCGGCAGCCCGGCCGTCGTCGCCGTCAGCGGGAATCTGCGGCTGGTCACGGCTGACACCGGCAATGGCGTACTGGCGATCGACCGGCTCGACAAGGCGGGGCGATACCGCTTGAGCGGCCGCATTGACGACAATTCGATCGCCGCGCAGGTGACCGCCGATGAGCCGGCGCAGGGGCTGCTTGCCGGCATCGCGCATCTTCCCGGCCTGCCCGGCCCGGTCGCGATTGCCGCGAGCCTCGAAGGTCCGCGCCGGGCAGAGCGTGCACGGCTCGCGATCAAGGCCGGCCCGCTTCAGGCCGCGGGCAACGGCACGATCGATCTCGTCGACAAGACCATCGACCTCGATGTCTCGGCGGCCTCGCCGGCGATGGCGCCGCGCCCGGATTTGTCGTGGCGTTCGGTTTCGCTCGACGCGCACATGCACGGCCCGATGACCCGGCCCGATGCCAGCGGCCGTCTCGCGATCGCGGCGCTGGCGGCCGACGGTGCCCGTATCGCCGAGACCGAAGCCGCGCTCTCGGGCAACGCCGGCAAGGTCGATGTGACGGCGACGCTGTCCGGCGTGCATCTGCCCGGGCCGCATCCCGACCTGCTCGCCGCCGCGCCGGTGCAGGT
This sequence comes from Alphaproteobacteria bacterium, assembly GCA_030041385.1. Lineage (GTDB taxonomy): Bacteria > Pseudomonadota > Alphaproteobacteria > ATCC43930 > CGMCC-115725 > DATARH01. The sequence continues at coordinate 24,612 of JASHNY010000206.1, read as the reverse complement.
CAGTGCCGAGGCGGTGCTCGACCAGCCGTCGCGACCGGTCAAGTTCACGGTCTCGCACCCGGTGATCGACATCACCGGCAATGCCGACACCGGCGGGGCGATTTCCGGAAGCGCGACCGTGACGGTCCCTGCCCTGGCGCCGTTCAGCGCACTCGCCGGCGTCGCTATGCAAGGCCGTGCGGCCGCAACGGTGCGCCTGGCGCTCGCCGGGAATGCCGCGACGGTCGGCATCGCCGGAACGCTCGGCCTGACCGGCGGGCCGCCGGCCGCGGTCGGGCTCCTCGGCGGCGATGCCAGGTTCAGCCTTGCCGCAAATCTGCGCGGCAATGACATGACGCTGAGCCATGCCGGGCTCGATGGGCAGGCGCTTCATTTCTCCGCTTCCGGCTCTGACACCGCAGGGGTTCTGGATCTCGGCTGGAAGCTCGCGCTCTCCGATCTCTCGCGCCTCGCGCCGAAGCTCTCGGGGGCGTTCGCCGCGAATGGGCGGATCGCCGGGCCGCAGCACGATTTCGCCGTGACCATGACCGCGACCGGCAATCCCGGCGTTTCCGGGTTCCGCGCCGGCAATCTGGCGGTGACGCTGAACGCCCAGGGTCTGCCGTCCGCGCCGACCGGCCGGATCGCCGCGCACGGCCAGTTCGCCGGTGCTCCGCTCGATCTCGATGCGAGCGCCAACCGGGCTGCGGACGGCACGCTGAAGATCGCGGTCGTGCGCGCCGCCTGGAAGAGCGCGACGGCAGAGGGCGCGCTAAGCCTGCCGCCAGGCGCCAGCCTGCCGCTCGGGCAGATGCGGCTGCACATGACCCGGCTCGCCGACTTCGCTCCGCTCGTCGGCACCGCTATTGCCGGCAGCGTCGCGGCGACGCTCGACACGGTGAGCTCGGGCGGCAAGCCGCAGGCGCGGATCGCGGTCGATGGCCGCAACCTCGACTTCAAAGGCAGCGGCATCGGCCGTGTGACATTGACCGGTACGGTCGATACGCCGACGACGCACCCGGTCGCCGCGCTTCGGCTCGCGCTTGCCGGCATCGGCACCACTGGCGGCACGGCCGAGCTCAGCTTCGACGGGCCGGCAGACGCGCTGCGCCTGCGGCTGAATTCGGCGCTTCGGCTGGCGTCCGGTCCGGCGCGGATGTCGGCCGACGCGACGGTCAACGCAGCGCAGGGCGTGATGCGGGTGGCGGCGTTGCAGATGGCCTATGACGGCGAGAGCATCCGCCTGCTCGGCCCGGCCCGCGTCACGCTGGTCAACGGCTTTGCGCTCGAAAACGTGCGCCTCGGCATCGGCGGCGCGGTGGTAACCGCAGACGGCCGGGTGACGCCGGCGCTGGCGCTGACCCTCACCGGGCGCAACCTGACGCCGGCCTTGGCCAAACCGTTCATGCCCGGGCTCGCGGCCACCGGCACGGTCGCCTTCGACGCCCGCCTCACGGGCACGGTCGCGGCCCCCGACGGCACGGTGCGCGTGACCGGCCGCCAGCTGCGAATCGAGGGCGGACCCGGGATCTCGGTTCCGCCCGCCAGTCTCGATGCCCATGCCACGCTCAGCCGCGGCGCCGCGCGCGTCGACGCCAGCGTCACGGCCGGGAACGACATCCGGCTGAGGCTGTCCGGCACAACGCCGATGCAGCCGACCGGCCGGCTCGACCTCGCCGCCAACGGCGCGCTCAACCTGGCGCTCGCCGACCCGTTATTGGCGGCGAACGGACGGACCGTAAGGGGGCGGTTGACACTGGCCGCGGAAGTCACCGGAACGCCGGCCGCGCCGCGCATCACCGGCACGGCACGGCTCGCCGATGGCGGGTTCCAGGATTTCGTCCAGGGCGTCCGCCTGGCTGACATCACCGGGCTCCTCACGGCCGACGGGCGCACATTGCGGATCGCGCAGCTGACCGCCCGTGCCGGCTCAGGCACGCTGACGGCTGCGGGCACGGTCGCGCTTGCCGGCAACATGCCGGTCGATATGACGATCACCGCCCGGAACGCCAGACTGTTCGCGAGCGACCGCCTGACCAGCACGATCGACGCCAACCTGACCGTGCGCGGGGCGGCCGGCGGGCGGCTGAACCTCGGCGGCCAGGTCACGATCAGCCGCGCCGACATCGACATCCCCGACACGCTCCCGCAAAGCGTCGCGGTGTTGAACGTCGTCCGGCCGGGGCGCAAGGCGCAATCGCCGCCGGCGCCGGAACGGGCAATCGGGCTCGACCTGACGATCGTGGCGCCGGGCGAGATCTTTGTTCGCGGGCACGGGCTCGACGCCGACCTTGCGGGCAGGGTGCGGATCACGGGCACCAGTGCGGCGCCGCAGATCGGCGGCGGCTTTACACTCCGGCACGGCACCTTCTCGATCGCCGGCCAGACCCTGACCTTCACCAGCGGCCGGGTCAGCTTCAGCGGCACCGGCCTGCGCAGCAAGATCGACCCGATCATCGATTTCGTCGCGCAGAGCGTCGGCAGCAACATGGTTGCGACGCTGACGGTGACCGGCTATGCCGACGCGCCCAAGATCACGCTGTCGAGCTCGCCGACCCTGCCGCAAGACCAGATTCTGGCGCAGTTGCTGTTCGGGCAGAGCGTCAAGCAGTTGAGCCCGTTCCAGCTCGCCGAGATCGGCCAGGCGCTGGCCTCGCTGGGCGGCGTCGGCGGGGGCTTCGACCCGCTCGGCTCGGTGCGCAAGGGTCTCGGCCTCGACCGGCTGTCGGTCGGCAGCGCGTCGGGCACCTCCAGCGGCGCAACGATCCAGGCTGGCAAGTACCTTACGAGCGGCATCTATGTCGGCACCAAACAGGGCACCTCCGGCGGCACCCAGGCGCAGGTGCAGATCGACCTGACGAAGCACCTGAAGCTTGAAACCACGGTCGGCACCGGCGGCGGCACGCCGGTAACGGGCGCCACCCTCCAAAACGACCCTGGCAGCAGCATCGGCCTGACCTATCAGCGCGACTACTGAGGGCGCGCGGCGGCCACACCCAAGCGCGGCATTCGTCGGGGCTGACTTTCCCTTGGTATCGCCTTGGCGTGGGCCCCCCGGGTCAAGCCCGGGGGAAGCGGAACCCATACTCTACAAGTCCGATCCGGTGATCAGCCGCGCCCCGCGCTGGTAGGTCAGATACGACCACAGCCAATCGAGCGCGACGGCGATGCGGTTGCGAAAGCCGATCAGGAAGTAGATGTGCGCCGACCCCCAGACCAGCCAGGCGAGGCGCCCGGTGAGCCTGAGCCAGCCGAAATCGACCACCGCCTCCCGCCGCCCGATCGTCGCCAGGTTGCCGTAGTCGCGATAGCGGAACGGCGGCGGCGCCGGCCGGCCGGCGAGCCGCGCGGCGACGACGCGGGCGACATAGGCCCCCTGCTGCTTGGCGACCGGCGCGACCCCGGGCAGCGGGCCGTGCGGGCCGGCGACCCGGGCGGTATCGCCGATGACGAAAATCTCCGGATGCACCGGCAGGCTCAGATCGGTGTTGACGGCGACGCGGCCGTCGCGCCCGGCGGCAACCCCCAGCCATTGCGCTGCCGGCGACGCCGCGACCCCGGCGGCCCAGATCACGGTGCGGCTGTCGATGCGCTCGTCGCCGACCATGACCCCGGCGGCGTCGCAGGCGGTGACCGCCACGCCGCAGCGGGTCTCGACCCCGATCCGCGTCAGCGCCCGCGCCGCGGCTGCCGACAGGCTGGGCGGAAAGGCCGGGAGCAGGCGCGGCCCGGCCTCGATCAACACGATGCGCGCGGTCTTCGGGTCGATGTGCCGGAAATCGCGCGCCAGCGCCGCCCGTGCAAGTTCCGCGAGCGCCCCGGCCAATTCGACCCCGGTCGGCCCGCCGCCGACGATCACGAAGGTCAGCAGGCGGCGGCGCTCGGCCTCGTCGGCGCCGTCCTCGGCGCGTTCGAACGCAAGCAGGATGCGCCGGCGCATCGCGGTCGCATCCTCGACGGTCTTCAGGCCCAGCGTCGTCTCCGCCCATTCGTCGTGCCCGAAATAGGCTTCGCGCGCGCCGGTTGCCACGATCAGCTGGTCATAGGCCACGCGTCGCTCGCCGATCGCTACCGCGCGGCCGACGACATCGATCGCAGTGACGGTGCCGAGCACCACGGCGGTGTTGGCCTGGCGCGAGAGGATGCCGCGGATCGGTGCGGCGATGTCGGCCGGCGACAGGGCCGCGGTGGCGACCTGGTACAGGAGAGGCTGGAACAGGTGGTGATTGCGCCGGTCGATCACGGTTACCTCGGCAGCGGCGCCGCGCAATGCGACCGCCGCGTTCAGACCGCCGAAGCCGGCGCCGAGAATGACCACGCGCGGCCGGTGCCCGGCCACGCCCGCGGGAATCGCCGGAATGCCGGTGTCGGCCCGCGCCGATACCGCAGCCCGTTCGGCGGTCGGCATCGTCATCGCTCCGCCTCGAATGCGGCAGCAGCCCAGCCGGTCCCGCACCCTGAGCGGGCAGGCGGCAAACGCGGCCATCAACTTGCCGGCGGCAGGGATGGCGGCAACCGCGCGAACACCCTCCGGGCCGGAACCGGGCTCCGAATTGATATGTGCCGCCGCGGGGGGATTGCAACCAAGGCGGCCGGCCGCTATCGCGCCGGGCTGTCGAGCCTCGGGCTCAGCTTCCATGCCAGCGGCAAGGTCAGCAGCACGACGCCGGCGATGACCATCGTCGTCAGCGACAGCCCCATCGCGTCGCCGACCAGCCCGTAAACAATCGGCGACAATGCCCCCGACCCGATCGTGCAGGTGTAGAAAATGCCGAAAGCGGTCTCGCGCCGCTCGGCGGACACCAGCTCGGGCACGCTGCCGTAAAGAACGGACGAGGTGCCGTTGAGGGCGACGCCGACCACCGGCAACAGCGCCAGGGCGGCGCCCAGCGGCAGCGGCAACAGCGCCATGATGGCGGCCGCCGTGCCGCCCTCGGTGATCACCACCGTCGCCAAAACGCCCAGCCGCCCGCCGAGAAACCCGCAGACGAGCTTGCCGGCTGCACCGCCCGCGAACAGCAGCGACAAGGCGATGCCGATCTCCGGCGTCCCCGCCCCCTTCGCCCGCAGCAGGAACGGCAGGAAGGTCAGAAAGCTCATGCGGGTCGCGCTGTCGATGATGCCGATCGCCAGCAACAACCCAAAGCCGCCGCGCGACGGCCGGGCCCTCGCCGCGCTGCCGGCAGCGCTCGCATGAGCCTCAGCGCCGGTCGCCGCGATCGCCGACCGCCGCAGCGACAGCAGGATCGCGCCGGCGCCGAACAGCGCGAGCAGGCCGACGACCGAGACCGCCGGACGCCAGGCCATCGCCGCGACGAGGCCGGCGGTCAGCGCCGGCAAGGCCATCTTCCCCAGGTCGCCGGCGAAATTGTAGGTGCCGAGCGCGTCGCGCGAACGGCGTCCTTCGTAGGCGGCGGCGATCAGGCCCGAGGCGATCGGGTGCTGGGTACTCGATCCGATCCCGGCGCAAGCGAGCGCAAGGCCCAGCGTGACGAGGCCGCCGCTGGCGCCGAGGCACAGATAGGCGGCGCCGGCCAATGCCGTTCCGGCGGCCAGCATCGTGACCCCGCCGATGCGGCGCGCCAGCGCCGATGACGGCACCTGCAGCCCGGCCATCGTGCCGGCGTAAAGCGCGCGCAGCGCCCCGATCGCCGCGTAATTCAGACCGAACACCGTCTGAAAGATCGGCAACAGCACATAAAGCGAGTCGGTCAGACCGTCATGCAAGGCGTGGGCGCCGCACGCGACGATAAACACGCGCACGCGGTTGCGGCGAAGCTGATCGGCAGGGCTGAGCGTGGGCGAGAGCGTGGTCATCGGGCGCCTGCGCGTCGCAAACTCGTCGGCCCAGCCATTTGAGCCTGTGACGGTTGTGTGACAAACGACTTGTTCTGACGCTGGATGTGAGGAAAGCTCACACCATGGCACGCGCTCGCCTGCCGCCGTTGAACGCGATCAAGACCTTCGAGGCCGCCGCCCGCCTCGGCAGCTTTTCGCGCGCCGCGGAGGAACTGAACGTCACGCACGGCGCGGTCAGCCGCCAGGTTCGCGCGCTGGAAGATTGGCTCGGCGCCCCGCTGTTTCGCCGCACCAGCCGCAACGCCGTGCCGACGCAGGCAGGCTCCGACCTCCTCGCGGAGGCAGGCCCGGCGCTCGATCAGCTCGCCGAGGCGTCGCGGCGCGTGCGCAGCAGCTCGCTGGCGCGCGGCGTGCTCAACATCGCCTCGATCCCGACATTTTCGATGCGCTGGCTGATCCCGCGCCTGTCGTCGTTCCAGCGCGAGCATCCCGGGCTCGAATTGCGGATCGTCAACGCGAGCACCTCGGCGGAGCGGTTCGGCATGGACGCCGACGCGGTGATCTCCGGCCCGGCCTCGCCGCCCGGCTGGATCGGCACGCGCTTCATGGGCGAGGCCCTGCTGCCGCTGTTGAGCCCGGAGCTGATGCAGAAGTGCGGGCTGCGGGCGCCGGCGGATCTGGAGCGGCACACATTGCTGCATGCGGCAACCCGGCGACGGGCGTGGATGCGCTGGCTCGGCGCGGCCGGAATTCCGGATTTGAAGCCGGCAAACGAGCAGGTCTTCGAGCATTTCTATTTTGCGATCCAGGCCGCGCTTGCCGGGCTCGGCGTCGTCATGGGACCGCTGGCGCTGGTCGGCGAAGAGGTCCGCGACGGGCGGCTCCTCGCGCCGATCCGCGAGCCGGCGCTGCGGGCGCGCGGCTATTTCGTGCATGTCCCGGCGTCAGGCAGTGACGCTCCGGCCATCGTCGCGCTGCGCAAGTGGCTCATCGAAGCCGGCCGCGCGACCGAGGCCGAATACCCCGCCTATCTCGCGTCGGGCCGATCCCCCGGCTGATGAACCGAAACACGGCGGACTTGCCACGCGGCAGAGGGCGCATGACATAATCGCCCTGCCATGACCCTGGGCACTTTGTTTCATCCGGCGGTCGCCGCCTGGTTCGACCGCAGCTTTACGAACCCGACTGCGGCCCAGGTTGCGGCCTGGCCGGCGATCAAATCCGCTCGCCATGTATTGATCGCGGCACCGACCGGGTCGGGCAAGACATTGGCGGCGTTCCTGGCCGCGATCGACGGGCTGGTGCGGCAAGGGCTCGATGCCCATTCCCGCGGCGAAGCGCTCGAAGACGCGACCCAGATAGTCTACGTATCGCCGCTCAAGGCGCTGTCGAACGACATCCAGAAAAACCTGGAAGCGCCGCTCGCCGGCATTGCCCGGGAATTGGCGGCGCGCGGCCTGCCGGCGGTCGACATTCGCACCTGGGTACGCACCGGCGACACCCCGGCGGGCGAGCGGCAGCAGGCGGTGCGCCGGCCGCCGCATATCGTCGTGACCACCCCGGAATCGCTGTATCTGCTGCTCGGCTCGGAATCTGGCCGGGGGATGCTGAAGACGACGCGCACCGTGATCGTCGACGAGATTCACGCGTTGGCCTCGACCAAGCGCGGCACCCATCTCGCCGTGTCGCTGGAGCGGCTGGCGGAGTTGTGCGGCAGCCATCTGCTGCGCATCGGATTGTCGGCGACGCAAAAGCCGATCGAGACGGTTGCCCGCTTTCTCGTCGGAACCGGCGAGCCGGGCGGGCCGACGCCGGACTGCACGATCGTCGATACCGGGCACCGGCGGGCGCGCGACCTCCAGCTCGAAGTCCCGTTGTCGCCGCTCGAGGCGGTGATGTCGGGCGAGGTATGGCAGCAGGTCTACGACCGCATCGCCCACCTCGTCGAGGCGCACCGCACGACGTTGATTTTCGTCAACACGCGGCGCCTGGCGGAGCGGGTCACCCGCAACCTGTCGGAGCGGATCGGCGACCGGCACATCGCCGCCCATCACGGCAGCCTTGCCAAGGAATTGCGGCTCGATGCCGAGCAGCGGCTGAAGCGCGGCGACTTGAAGGTGCTGGTGGCCACCGCCTCGCTCGAACTCGGCATCGATATCGGCGATGTCGATCTTGTCTGCCAGATCGGCTCGCCGCGCTCGATCGCCAGCTTCCTGCAGCGCATCGGCCGCTCCGGCCATGCGGTCAGCGGCACGCCGAAGGGGCGGCTGTTTCCGCTGTCGCGCGACGAGCTGGTCGAATGCGCGGCATTGCTCGATAGCGTGCGCCGCGGCGAGCTCGATACGCTCGCTATTCCCGAATTGCCGCTCGACGTCTTGGCGCAGCAGATCGCCGCCGAGGTGGCCGCGCGCGAATGGAGCGAGGACGGGCTTTTTGCGCTGCTGCGCCGGGCCTGGCCCTACCGCAACCTGACGCGGGCGGATTTCGACGCCACGGTCGTCACGCTGGCCGAGGGCTACAGCACACGGCGGGGCCGGCGCGGCGCGCTCGTCCATCACGACGCGGTCAACCGCGTGTTGCGCGGCCGGCGCGGCGCGCGGCTGACGGCGCTGACCTCGGGCGGCACGATACCCGACACCGCCGACTACCAGGTGCTGCTCGAACCGCAGAACCAGATCATCGGCACCGTCAACGAGGATTTCGCGGTCGAAAGCCTCGCCGGCGATGTGTTCCAGCTCGGCAATACCGCCTACCGCATCCAGCGCGTCGAGCGCGGCGTGGTGCGGGTCGAGGACGCACAGGGGCAGTCGCCGAACATCCCGTTCTGGCTCGGCGAGGCGCCCGGCCGCAGCGACGAATTGTCGGCCTCGGTATCCCGCTTGCGCGAACACGTGGCCGGGCTTCTCGCCGCCGGCCAGGACGCCGCGCTCCGCTGGCTGACCGAGGAGGTCGGGATCGGCGAGCCGGCGGCGCGGCAGATCGTCGAATACCTCGCTGCCGCCCACGCCGCACTCGGCGTGTTGCCGACCCTTGAGACGCTGGTGTTCGAGCGGTTTTTCGACGCCGTCGGCGGCATGCAATTGGTCATCCATTCGCCCTATGGCAGCCGGCTCAATCGCGCCTGGGGCCTAGCCTTGCGCAAGCGCTTCTGCACCCGGTTCAACTTCGAACTGCAGGCCGCGGCGACCGAGGACAACGTCGTGCTGTCGTTGACCACGGCGCACAGTTTCGCGCTCGACGAGGTGGCGCGCTACCTGCACTCGGCGAGCGTGCGGCCATTATTGATCCAGGCCCTGCTCGACGCGCCGATGTTCGCGACCCGCTGGCGCTGGGTCGGCGGCGTGGCGCTGGCCTTGCCGCGCTTCCGCGGCGGCAAGAAGGTGCCGCCGCAGCTGATGCGGATGGACGCCGAGGACCTGCTCGGCTCGATCTTTCCCGACCAGGTCGCCTGCGCCGAGAATCTGCAGGGCGACCGTGAAATCCCCGACCACCCGCTGGTCCGCCAGACGATCGACGACTGCCTGCAGGAGGCGATGGACCTGGCCGGGCTCGAACGGCTGCTCCGCGGCATCGAGACCGGGGCGGTCAGGATCGTCGCGCGCGACGTGGTCGAGCCGTCGCCGCTCGCGCTCGAAGTGCTGGCGGCGCGGCCTTATGCCTATCTCGACGATGCGCCGCTCGAGGAGCGCCGGACCCAGGCCGTGATGGCGCGACGCTGGCTCGCGCCGGAGGATGCCGCCGATCTCGGCCGGCTCGACCCCGAGGCGATCGCCCGGGTCAAGGAAGAGGCCTGGCCGGAGCCGGCCAATGCCGACGAGATGCACGACGCGCTGGTGTGGCTCAGCTTCCTTGCTGCTCACGAGGTCGGCAACCGGCCCGGCTGGGCCGGGTGGCTCGGCGAACTCGCGCTCGCCCGGCGGGCCGCCCGGCTGCGCCGTGGCGCGGCAACGCTGTGGATCGCGGCCGAGCGACTGCCGCAATTCCTCGCGCTGTGGCCCGATGCGGCGATCGAGCCGGCAATTGCCGCACCGCCCGCCTATGCGGAGCGCGCCTGGTCGGCCGATCAGGCGCTGGTCGAGATACTGCGCGGCCGGCTGGAGGGGCTCGGACCCGTGGCCGGCGACGCCCTCGCCTCCCCTCTCGGTCTCGCGGCGGACGGTATCGCCGCCCCGCTCGCGGCGCTTGAAGCCGAAGGGTTTGCCTTGCGCGGCCGCTTCACCGCCGACGCCCGGGCCGACGAATGGTGCGAGCGGCGCCTGCTCGCCCGAGTCCACAGCTATACGGTGCGTCGCCTGCGCGCCGAGATCGAGCCGGTCGCGGCACGCGACTTCCTGCGCTTCCTGTTCGACTGGCAGCGGGTGACGCCGGACTCCAGGATGGAGGGCGCGGACGCGCTCGCGGCGATCATCGGCCAACTCGAAGGGTTCGAGGCCGCCGCCGGCGCGTGGGAAACCGAAATCCTGCCGGCCCGGCTGGCTGAATACGACCCCGCCTGGCTCGACGATCTGTGCCTCTCCGGCCGGATCGCGTGGGCGCGCCTGCGGCCGCGCAGCGCCCGGCCGGACGGCGCGGAGCGCGGCGCCATGCCGGTGCGGGCGGCGCCGATTGCCCTGCTCGCGCGCCGCCACGCTTCGCTATGGACGCTATTGTCCTCGACCGAGGAGCCGGCGGCGCCGAGCGCCCCGGCGCGGCGCGTGCTTGAGGCGATCCGCCGCGACGGCGCGTCGTTTTTCGACGAGCTGGTCGACGGCAGCGGCCTATTGCGCCCGCAGGTCGAGCAGGCGCTGGCGGAGCTGGTGGCGCTCGGCATCGTCACCTCCGACAGTTTCGCCGGGCTGCGTGCCTTGCTGGCGCCGCATACGGGCAGCCATCGCCGGCGTCGCGCCATCGGCTTTGCCATGGAAGCCGCCGGGCGCTGGGCCTTGGCGCGCCGCCCGCGCCTGCTCGACAACCTTTCGCAGGCCGCGGCCGAGGCGACCGAGCACCTGGCGCGCACCTTGCTGCGGCGCTATGGGGTGGTGTTCTGGCGCCTCGTCGAGCGCGAGGCGGCGTGGCTGCCGCCATGGCGCGACCTGCTGCGGGTCTATCGCCGCCTCGAAGCGCGCGGCGACATTCGCGGCGGCCGGTTTGTCGCCGGGTTCACCGGCGAGCAATTCGCGCTCCCGGAAGCCGTGGGCGCGTTGCGCAAAACCCGCCGCACGCCGGAATCCGGCACGCTGGTGTCGCTGTCCGGCGCCGACCCGCTCAACCTCGCCGGGATCCTGACCCCCGGCCCGCGCCTCGCGGCACTGGCCGGCAACCGCCTGCTCTATCGCGACGGGGTGCCGATCGCCTTTCTCACCGGACGCGAAGTGCAGTTTCTCGAAACCGTGCCGCAGGCCGAGGAGTGGGCCGCGCGCAGCGCGTTGCTGCGCGGCGTCCCGTCCCGACGCGCGGTCGCCCAGCCGGAATAGGCCTCGCGCCGGCATCTTGGCGCGAGTTCCTCGGCACCGCAGCGGCGGCCCCTCGCATATTGCGAGCCTTGGCGGCGGCGGGGTTCGAGCAGGCGTCCTGCTCTTGTGAAACCCGCGCGACACCCCATCTGTCGGCGTCATGCCATTCGACCTTGCCACTGAGGATGCGGATCAGCTCGATCCGTATTCGGCTCGCATCGCCAACGCGGTCGATCGGGTCGGTCCGGCTGTCGCCCATGTCCGGGTGAGCGACCGAAACGGGCGTCAGCGCGGCACCGGGTCTGGCGTCGTCTATACGCCGGACGGGTATCTCCTGACCAATCACCACGTGGTCGCGGCTGCCGCCAACGTGTCTGCATCCCTACCGGACGGGCGGGAGGTGGCCGCGACGATCGTCGGCAGCGACCCGGCGACCGATCTTGCCGTGCTGCAGCTCGCCGCGGGCGGCTTGCCGCATGCCGTGTTCGGCAGTTCCGCGCGCTTGCGGGTAGGCCAGCTCGTTGTCGCCATCGGCAATCCGCTCGGCTTTCAGGCGACCGTCACCGCAGGGATCGTCAGCGCGCTCGGACGCAGCTTGCGCACGCGCTCGGGCCGCTTGATCGACGGTGTCATCCAAACCGATGCTCCGCTCAACCCGGGGAACTCGGGCGGTCCGCTGGTCGATGGGCTCGGTCGAGTCATCGGCATCAACACCGCGATGATCGGGATGGCCCAGGGCATCTGCTTTGCGATCGGCAGCGATACCGCGATCGACGTCGCCGCACGGCTGATGCGCGACGGCAGGGTGCGTCGCAGCCGACTGGGCATTGCGGGCCAAACCGTGCCGCTCGATCGTCGGGTGGTGCAGCACCTGGGCCTGGCGACGCCCACCGCCGTGATGATTGCCGAGTTGCTTCCCGGCGGCCCGGCAGAACGCGGCGGCCTGATGAAAGGCGACATATTGCTGCGACTTGGCGGCAAGCCGGTATCCGGCGTTGACGATCTTCACCGCCTTCTGACCGCCGATCTTGGCGGCACCGAGCAACCGGTCGAGTTTATCCGTGCGGGGCGTCACGAAACTCGGATCGTCCGGCCGGAACTCGAGGCGTGACGCGGCGGCCGCGACCGAATTGGTGAGTGGCCGACGACATCGACACTTCCCTTTCATCTCGCCCGGGCTTGCCCCGCCGCGCGAGCCGGCGGCATGACGGTCTCGATCACCTCGAACCCCTCGAACTCGGGGTGCGCGATCGTCAACGAGCGGCCCTGCCCGGCGTCGCGATGCGCCGCACGGAAGGCTTCGGAACGCGTCCACGCCTCGAAATCGGCATGCGATCGCCAAATCGTGTGCGAGGCGTAGAGCACATGATCGTCGCGCTCCGGACCCTTGAGCAGATGAAACTCGACAAAGCCGGGCACCGTATGGAGGTGGGTGTCGCGCTCGCGCCAGCGCGTCTCGAATGCCGGCTCCTCGCCCTTGCGCACCTTGAACCGGTTCATCGCGATAAACATCGCCGCCGCCTGCTGCCATTTCGCGTCGAGCCGACAGCATATCACTGTTGCCGCGCCGTGATCGGCCAGGCCTGGAAGATGGGGTCGAGATCGAGCAGCCTGCCTCCCATTCAGACGAATGTATCCACGTCCGTCATTCCGGGGCGGCCGAGAGGGCCGAGCCCGGAACCCATTTTCCAGAGTCCAGTGTTCGTCGGTTCCGGGGGCGCCGCTGCGAAGCGCTCCGGAATGACCCGAGTGACGGGTTTCAAATGTCAGATTCCAACCGCTAGATTGCCGGCGCGGCGGTCGCCAGTTCCTCGATCCGCTCGGCCAGACGGTTCAACTCCCAACTGCGCGCCAGCGCCGCGGCCTTCCCCCAGGTCGGTATCTGGTCGTCGAGCGCGGGAATGGGCGCCGTCGAGTCCATCGCCGCAATCCGCCGGAACCGCCGCAACTCGTTAGCCTGCTCGGCGAAACGGCCGCCGGCAAGCGCGTCTTCCAGCGTCGGATATTGCCGCAGCAGCGCGGCCGCGCCCTTCGCGCCGACGCCGCGAGCACCCGGCAGCTTGTCGGACGGGTCGCCGCGCAGGGCGATGAAATCGGGCACCTGCGCGGGCTCTACGCCATAGCGTTCACGCACCTCGGCGGGGCCGATCCGCGCCATCTCGCCCGCCCGGACGGGATGAAGGATCGTGACGGTGTCCGAGGCGAGCTGAAACGCATCACGGTCGCCGCTGGCAACCAGCGCCCGCCCGCCGCGTCTCGTCTCCTCGGCCGCGGCGGCGGCGAGAAAGTCGTCGGCTTCATAGCCGGCGGCCTTGGCGGTGGCGAGGCCGCAGGCCGAGACGAATTCCGGCAGCACATCGAGCTGGTCGATCAGTTCGGCATCGAATTGCCGGCCGCCCTGATAGCCGGGAAAGAGCTGCTGGCGATAGGTCGGCGCCCCGAGCGTGTCCCAGCCCACGAGCACCGCACGTGGCCGTTCGCTTTGGAACAGCCGGATGAGGAAATTCGCGAAACCGACGATGGCACCGCCCCCGCGATTGCCGGCGCGCCGTATCGATTTGGGCAGGCCGTGATAGGCACGGTGAGCGAAGGAATCACCATCGACAACGAGCAAGGGTTGCAGCGGAACTATCATGTGGCGCCAAGGGCTCCTGGGCGGCCGGCCTTAATCGCGATTGTCTGCGCTGGCCGGCATCGCTGCAATCGACCTGCAAGCCAGGAAGCTCCCGCATTCGGCGAATTGAGGTTGACACAAAGCGCTATCGCTCCTCAATATCGACTTTAGATATGGCTGAAGACCGTTTCCTCTACGCTGGCCTGATTCGGCTGCACGTCCTTCACCACGCGGTCAAGGAACCGATCTACGGGCTGGCGATGATCGAGGAATTGGCACGGCACGGCTATAAGCTGAGCGCCGGCACGCTTTATCCGATCCTGCACGGGCTGGAAGAGCGCGGGCTCCTGACCTCGACCGAGGAGCGATCGGGGAGCACGATGCGCCGGCTCTATTGCGCAACGCCGGCCGGCGAAGCGGCGCTCCTCGCCGCCAAGCTAAAGGTGCGCGAGCTTTTCGGCGAACTGTTCGAGCACGAGCCGCCGGATGGAAGCGGCGGGAAGCGCGGATGAGCGTCGCCGATCTCGTTCTCGTCGCCGTCGCGCTGGCTTTTGCCTGGAGCATGGGTGCGCATTACACCGGTGCATGCATGGGCATGCCCTACGCTACCCGCAGCGTCGGGTTGCGCGCTGCGTTATGGACGATGGCGCCGCTGACCCTACTCGGGGCGGCCTTTCTCAGTCACAAAGTCCTTGTCAATGTCGGCCATGATATCCTCGTCTCGAACCGGTTTGGCGCGGGGCCGGCGATCGCGGTCGTCGCCGCCGCCTTCCTGCTGACGACGCTGTTCACCCAGCGGCGCATCCCGACCTCGACGATCCAGATCCTGGTCTTTTGCATCATCGGCGCGGGCGCGGCCCTCGGCCTTGCGATCAACTGGCGCATGGTGATCGGGCTCGCCGTGCTGTGGGTCGTGGCGCCGTTTGTCGCCTGCGGGCTCGGCTATGTCTTCACCAAGCTGTTCGATGCGATCCCGGGCTTTGCCAGAAGCGGCACCGCCGGGGCAATCGGGCTCGCGCTCGTCGCCGTCGGCGGCGGCGCATCGCTGACGATGGGCGCCAACGACGTGTCGAACGCGACGGCGGTGTTTCTCTCGACGGGGTTTTCCGGGCCGCTCGTCGCCGGGCTGATCGGCGGCATCGGCCTCGCAGTAGGCGTGCTGACCTGGGGCCGGCCGCTGCTCGAGCGGGTCGCCTTCGACGTCGTCAAAGTCGACATGCCGATGGCCACCGCGGCCCAGTTCGTCCAGGCGCTGGTTGTGCTGACGGCGGTGTTCTTCGGCTATTTCACGTCGATGAATCAGGCGCTGATCGGCGCGATGGCGGGCACCGGGTTCGCTCGCGGGCGCGAGACGATCGACACCAAGGTCGTCTTCGGCATCCTGCGCGGCTGGGTGATCGGTCCCGTCGCCGGATGGGTACTCGGTTTCGCTTTCGCTTCGATCGCACGACTGTTCTAGGGGTGCGACGGCGATGAGCCTCGAAACTCCCGGCTCGCCCCGACGGCAGTCGTAGCGATACGGCGCATGATCCCCGCATCCCAACCGCTCTCGCTTGATCTCGCAATCTCGTGGGTTGACCGTTTTGTCTCGCGGCTGCCCGCGGAGTCGGTACCGGTGTTAGCGGCTGGCGGACGGGTGCTGGCGGAAGCGATTTACGCGACGCGGTCCATTCCGCCCGCTGACCAGGCAGCGCTCGATGGTTTTGCGGTGGCTGCCAATGCCACCATCGGCGCGAGTTCGTACAACCCGCTCCTGTTGCCGCTGCGGGCGATCTCGGCCGGCGACGCGATGCCGCCCGGCACCGACTCGGTGATCCCGCTGGGTCTCGGTCAACAAACGCACTCGGGAGTCGAGTGCGTGGAGGCGTTGGCGCCGGGCGAGAATGTCGAGACGCAGGGGTGCGTCGCGGCTCCAGGTGCGCTGTTGGCGTCCGCCGGCACGCTGATGCTGCCGGCACGTATCGGCATGCTGATCGGCGCCGGGCTGGTGAACGTCGCGGTTGTTCGCAGACCGCTGGTACGGATCGTCGTCACTCCGGGAAGCGCGGCGATCGACAGTAACGGGCCGATGTGCCGCGCCCTCGTTCACCGTGACGGCGGGGTGACCTCCGATATTCTGGCAGCGGGCCGAAGCCGGTCAGCGGTTCGAAGCGCTATCGAAACAGAAAAAGCCGATATCGTGCTGGTCATCGGCGGAACCGGGCCGGGAGCCGACGATCATGCCGCGGCCGCGCTCGCCGAGGCCGGCGACCTTGCGATTCACGGCATTGCGCTGCGGCCGGGCGAGACCACCGGGCTTGGCCATACCCATGGCAATGTGCCGGCAATTCTGTTGCCAGGTTCGCCGGCCGCATGCTTTTTGGCATACGAAATGCTGGCGGGACGGGCGGTGCGGCGGCTCGGCGGCCGCGATCCCGGGCTGCCGTATCGCTGCCGTACCATGCGCACCGGGCGCAAGATCGTCTCCGCTATCGGCATGACCGAGATCTGCCCGGTACGGTGCGCCACACCCGATCTCGCGGAACCGTTGCCCTCGTTTGGTGAGACCGGGCTGATGGCGGCGGCGGCCGCCGACGGTTTCGTGATCGTTCCGGAAGGGAGCGAGGGCTATCCGCAAGGCGCGCCCGTTACCGTCTACCTATATGAGGGGAGTCACATCGGCGGATAGCGGGCGATGAACGACATTCCGACCGCGCTGCGCAACCTTGCGCGCCAAGAGCAGTTCCTCGAGGTCGTCGATCGCGACGAGGCGACGGCGCGGTTTCAACGGCATCTGAAAATGCGTCCGCTCGGGGCCGAGACGGTGCCGCTGGCGCAAGCGCTCGGCCGGGTTCTGGCGCGGGCCGTCATCGCCGACGTCGATGTCCCCGGCTTCGACCGGGCCAGCGTCGACGGGTTCGCGGTGCGCGCCGACGACATCGCCGGGGCCAGCGAGCGCCAGCCGAAACGGCTGGCGCTGAATGCCGAGATTCTGACCCCCGGTACCGTGCCGCGGGTCGCGCTTCGGCCGGGCACGGCGACCCTTATCGCCACCGGGGGAATGGTGCCGCGCGGCGCCGACGCAGTTGTCATGGTCGAGCATACCGAGACCCAAGACGACGGGAGCGCCACCTTCATCGACGTGCGCCGGGCCGCGGCGTCTGGGCAGTTTATCGCCTTCGCCGGCAGCGACCTCGCGCGCGGCGAGACGGTCTTGCGCGCGAACCAGGTGCTGACATCGCGCGAGATCGGCATGCTGGCAGCCGTCGGCACCGCCGCCGTCGAGGTGTGGTGGCAGCCTCGCGTCGCAATCATTTCCACCGGCGATGAGATCGTCGCGCCGGGAAAGCCGATCCGGCCTGGCGCTGTCTACGATTCGAACGCGGCGATCATCGCCGCGGCCGTCGAGGAGGCGGGCGGCATCCCGAAACCGCTCGGCATCGGGCCGGACGACGAGATCGTGCTGTCGCGCTTGGTCGGCGAAGGTTTGGCATGCGCCGACATGGTCATCATGTCGGGCGGAACCTCGAAGGGCGCCGGCGATCTCTGCTACCGCGCCGTGGCGCCGTTCAACGACCCGGGGATCGTCGTGCACGGCGTCGCGTTGAAACCGGGAAAGCCGATCTGCCTCGCCGTCACCGGCGGCAAACCGATCGTGATCCTGCCGGGATTTCCGACCTCGGCGATCTTCACGTTCCACGAATTCGTCGCCCCGGTCATCCGCGCCTTTGCCGGCCGGCCTGCCGACCGGGCGGAGCGGCTGCCGGCGGTACTGCCGCTGCGGGTCGCCTCCGAACGGGGCCGCACTGAATACCTGCTGGTGTCGCTGGTGCGCGGCGCCGACAACGCTTCGCTGGCGGCTTACCCCGCCGGCAAAGGGTCGGGCGCGGTGACCGCGTTCAGCCAAGCCGACGGGTTCATCGCGATCGGGCCGCATGTCGAGGGCGTAGCGGCCGGTACGCCGGTGGAGGTGCAGCTGATCGGGGATGGGCATCTGGCCGATCTTGTCGTGATCGGCAGCCATTGCGTCGGGCTCGATGTGCTCATCGGCCGCCTGCAGGCCGACGGGATTTCGGTCAAGGCGCTCAATGTCGGCAGTACTGGCGGCCTTGCCGCCGCCAAGCGCGGTGAGTGCGACATCGCGCCGATCCACCTGCTCGACCCCGAGAGCGGCGAGTACAACCGGCCGTTCCTGACCCCGGAACTGGAACTCGTGCCCGGCTATCGCCGGTTGCAGGGCATTGTTTTCCGCAAGGGCGACCCTCGCTTCGAAGGGTGCTCGCTGGAGGAGGCGATTGCCACTGCGCTGGCGACCCCGGATTGCCTGATGGTCAACCGCAACGCGGGCAGCGGCACCCGCATTCTGACCGACCGGCTGCTGAACGGCGCGCGCCCGCCGGGCTATTGGTCGCAGCCGAAATCGCACAACGCAGTTGCCGTCGCCGTGGCCCAGAACCGCGCGGATTGGGGCATCGCAATCGAGTCGGTGGCCCGACAGTACGATCTCGGCTTTATCCCGGCGCAGGACGAACACTACGATTTCGTCGTTCCCAAAACACGATGGGACAGCCCGCCCGTAGAGCGCTTCCGCGCCGCCCTCGCGAACGCGTCGATACGGG
The DNA here is from genome assembly GCA_030041385.1 of Alphaproteobacteria bacterium. GTDB lineage: Bacteria > Pseudomonadota > Alphaproteobacteria > ATCC43930 > CGMCC-115725 > DATARH01. The sequence goes on along the minus strand of JASHNY010000206.1, from coordinate 6,190 downwards.
AAGCGCTGGCGGCGCTCGGGTTCCGGTTCTGAGCTTGAAGGGCGTCGCCCGCGAGCACGACCGACAAGCTCAATGGCGACCGGGGTCCGGGGTCGTGGTTGACGCCGGTCACGCGTTCTATCGCGTTTTCGGGATCTCAAACCCGGCGCCGCGCTCCACATGGCGCACGAGGGTGCTGATATCGTTGTCGGCGGCGCCCTCAAACATCGCGTGCTTGTAGACCAGGCGGGCTGCTTGGCAGACCCACATCGGCACGCCGAGCTCCTCCCCCTGCGCGATCGCAAGATCGATGTCCTTCATCAGGATATGGAGCGCCGCACCGTAGCCGAACGAGCGATCCAAGACCGCGGTCGGGATCACCGTCTGGGTTGCGCCGTTGCGGCCGCTGCCGGCGTTGATCGCGTTTACCATCACCTCGGGATCGAGCCCGCCCTTCGCCCCCATGACGAAGGCTTCCGACGTGGCGGCGAGCGAGACCGCGAACAGGATGTTGTTGGTCAGCTTCAGCACCTGCGCCGCGCCGGGCTTGTCCCCGGCGATGGTCAATGTGCTGCCCCACAGGGAAATTAGCGGCCTCACGCTTTCGACCGTCGCCGGATCGCCGGAGACCATGACCGACAGCGTCCCGGCGCGCGCGCCCGCCGGACCGCCCGATATCGGGCAGTCGACGATCGTAACCTGCCGCGGCGCCAGGGCCGTTTCGATCTCGCGCAGGAACGGCACGCCGACGGTGCAGGTATTGACCAGGACCTTCATCGCGCCACCCCCGGCAAGCCCGTTCGGCCCCAGCACCGCTTCGCGGAACGCTGCGAGCGTCGGCAGCGAGACGAACACGATCTCGCAACGATCAGCCAGGTCGCGCGGCGAGGCGGCCCGCCGCGCCTGGCGTTCGAGCAAGGGCTGCATCGCCGTCTCGTTGATGTCGTAGATCGTCAACCCGTGGCCGGCGTTGAGCAGCTTGTGCGCCATCGGCTGGCCCATGGCGCCGACGCCGAGATACCCCACTTCCACCGCTTCCTCCCCTCCGCGAATTCCGACTGTGCCCAGCAAAGCAGCTTCGGTTCTTCGCCAGAAGCACTAAAAAGGGGCAGCCGGCATGGACGGAGGGAGAGGCGAATGGGCGCTCGCTCGTTTCAGACGATGGTGCCGATGCGCGACGGCACGCGGCTCAATACCTTTGTTTTTCTGCCCGAGGACGGCGGGCCGCGCTGGCCGGTGATCCTCCACCGCACGCCCTATGGCATCGCCGCTGCCGACGCGCCGCATAAATTCGACCACACGCGCGCCTGGCTGCCGAACCCGGCCGAGCCGATGCGCGGCTCGATCCTGCGCGGATGGCAGGCGATCACCGCGCACGGCTATGCCGCGGTCTACCAGGATTGCCGCGGCCGCCACGGCTCCGAAGGCGAGGACCGGGTCTACGCCGACGACGCGAATGACGGCTACGACACGCTCGACTGGATAGCTGCGCAGGACTGGAGCAGCGGCCGGGTCGGGATGTCCGGCTCCTCGGCCGGGGCGACGACGACGTTCGCCGCCGCCTCGACACGGCACCCGAGCCTCAAGGCGTTTTTCGCGCAGGCCGGCGGCTCCAGCATCTACGACGATGTCGTCTGCGAGGGCGGCGGGATCGAGATGGAGCGGCTGTGGCTGTGGGTGTCGAAGAACATCCCCGGCCTGTCCGCGTCGCATCGCGAGGCGGTGACGGCGCGCTTCGGGATCGGCGCTGCGGAACTCGACCGCGCCGCCGCCTCCGCCGCCGAGCGCTGGACCCGGCTCGACGCGGCGCGGCAGGCCGACCCGCCCTTCGTCAACTCGCCCGATTGGATGCGCCTGCCCCTCGTCGGCTATCCCGATTTCGCGACCTGGCAGCCTTTCCTCGACGAGATCATCACCCACCCCGCGCCCGACGAGTTCCGCGCGCGGCACAATTTCCGTCACACGATCGACATCCCCGGGTTTCACGTCACGACCTGGTTCGACATCTTCCAGACCAGCGTGATCGCCGCGTTCCAGGCAATCCAGGCGCGCACCGGCACGCAGAAGCTCTGGGTTGGCCCTAACGAGCACTACTTCGTCTACGCCAGCAATTTCTGGCCGCGGGACCCGTATTTCGACTGGTTCGGCCATTGGCTGAAAGACGAGAAGAGCGCCCTCATTGATGAGCCCGCGGTCTATTATTCGCCGCGCGCTTGGATCGACGACCGCGCCGGCTACGCGCCCACCGACTGGCGGCGCACCGAGCGCTGGCCGCCGCCCGGGGTCGCGCCGCGCCGGCTTTACCTCCGCGGCGACGGCGGTCTCGGCGAGGCGCCCGAAGGCGAGCCGCGCCGCTACCGCTATGACCCGCGCAAGCCGATCCCGACGCTCGGCGGGCGCAACATGCTGATCGATGCCGGCCCGCGCGATCAGCGCCCGGCGCAGGCGCTGGCGGATTACGGCCCGATCTATCGCGGCCAGCCGCTTTCCAACGATCTGGCGATTGCCGGCAATGTCCGGGTGACGCTCAGTCTCGGCTCCGATTGCCCCGACACCGATTTCGTCGCCAAGCTTATCGAGCTGTTGCCAGACGGCAGGGCGATGGTGCTGATGGACGGGATTACGCGAGCGATGTACCGCGACCCCATTGCCGGCGCGCAGCGGCTGGAGCCGGGGCGGGTCTATCCGCTCGTCATCGATCTCGGCAATATCTGCCATGCCTTTCGCGTCGGCAGCCGGATCGAGATCGACATCACCAGCAGCAATTTCCCGCGCCGCGCGCGCAACACCAACAGCGGTAATGCCGTCCTCGCCCAGGACGGCGACGACGCCATCCGGGTCGCCACCAACACGATTCACCATGCCCCGGCCACGCCCTCTTTTGTCGAGCTGCCGGTGCTTCCCCGCTAATGGTTGGAATCTGACATTTGGAACCCGTCACGCGCGTCATTCCGGAGCGCCGCGCAGCGGCGAATCCGGAACCCATGAACACCGGCCTCTGGAAAAATGGGTTCCGGGCTCGGCCCTGTGGGCCGCCCCGGAATGACGGTCGGGGTTCATTCGTCTGAATTGGACCACTAGCTTTTTTCAAAATAGCCCCGGGTGCTTTCGAATCCGAAATTCGCGCTCAACCTCACCCCAAGACATGGCGAAATTCGGATTCGGCACACTAGCAAGGAAATTCCATGAGCCATCTCTTCACACCGATCACGATCGGCGGGGTCACGCTGGCGAACCGCATCGCGGTGTCGCCGATGTGCCAGTACAGCGCGGTCGAGGGCTCGGCCAACGACTGGCACTTGCAGCATCTCGGGTCGCTGTCGATGTCCGGCGCCGGGCTGTTGATCCTCGAGGCAACCGCGGTCGAGGCGGCGGGGCGCATCACGCCGGCCTGTCTCGGCCTCTATTCCGACGCCAACGAGGCGGCGCTAAGGCCGGTGGTCGCGCTGTGCCGCCGCTGGGGAACGGCACGGCTGGGCATCCAGCTTGCCCATGCCGGGCGCAAGGCATCGGCGAAGGTGCCTTGGCAAGGCGGCGGCCCGCTCGCCGCCGGCGAAGGCGCGTGGCAGGCCGTCGCGTCTTCCGCCATCCCGTTCGATGACGGCTGGCCGGCGCCGCTGGCGCTCGACGAAGGCGGGCTCGCCCGCATCCGCGACGCCTTTGTCGCCAGCGCGCAGCGGGCCGATCGCCTGGGCTTCGATCTCGTCGAATTGCACGGCGCGCACGGCTATCTGCTGCACAGTTTCGTGTCGCCGATCGCCAACCGGCGCAATGACGGGTACGGCGGCAGCCTCGAAAATCGCATGCGTTTTCCGCTCGAAGTGGCGGCGGCGGTGCGCGCGGTGTGGCCGCGCGACAAGGCGCTCGGCATGCGGATCACCGGCGCCGACTGGATCGACGGCGGGCTTACCGCGGACGATGCCGCGGTTTTCGCCGAGGAATTGCGCCGCGTCGGTTTCGACTATGTGTGCGTGTCGTCGGGCGGCATCAGCCCGAAGGCGCATGTCCACGTGGCGCCCGGCTATCAGGTGCCGTTCGCGGCGACAGTCAAGAAAGAGAGCAGGATTACCGTGCAATCGGTCGGCATGATCGCCGATCCGCGCCAGGCCGAGGCGATCGTCGCCGAGGGCCGCGCCGATTGCGTCGCCCTCGCCCGCGGTTTTCTCGACGACCCGCGCTGGGCCTGGCACGCCGCTGACGCGCTGGGCGCCGAGGTCGCGTGCCCGCCGCAATACCAGCGCGCCCGCCCCAAATTATGGCCCGGCGCCGTGCTGGCCCGCCCCGTTCGAACGATCGCGGCGAATTAACGGAATACGCGCGGGCACCCCGTGGGCTCATGCCGTTGCCGTAAATGTCGACAAAGGCGGATGAGTACCGGTAGCCTCGCCGGATGATTTCGATCCGCGAGGAAATTACCATCGCTGCGCCCCCGGAGGCGGTATGGCCGCTGCTGTCCGATCCAGCCCTGGTCGCTTCGTGCATCCCGGGCGCGGCGCTGACAAAATCCGACGACAAGGGCGGGTATCAGGGCACGATGCGGGTCAAGTTCGGCCCGACCGTGGCGCAGTTTCGCGGGGAGGCGAAGCTCGCCTATGACCACGGGGCGCGGCGCTGCTCGATCGAAGGGCGCGGTATCGATGGCCGCGGCGCCTCCCGCGCCAACGCGACCGGCGTGGTTGAGGCGAGCGGGACCGATACGACCCTGTTGCGGGTCGAGGGTAATTTCAGCGTCACCGGGCCGCTGGAAACCTTCGCGAATGCCGGCGGGGTTCATCTTGCCCGCGCGCTGCTCGCCGAGTTTGCCGAGAACGTGGCCAAGCTGATGGCCGCGCAGAACGGAGAGCCCGGGTCGCCGGGCGAAGCCGCGGCGGGGCCGGACAAGGCGGCGATCAGCGGCGGCAAAATCCTGTCGCGCGCGGCGGCGTCATGGGTGCGCGAGAAGTTTTCGGGGAAAGAACCCAAATGAGCGAAAATCAGGTTTCCGACATCCTGGCCCAGGCCATTGCCGCCGAGGGCGTCGATACCGTGTTCACCCTGATGGGCGACGCCAACATGTATTGGTCGGCCTCGATGGCAGACCATCAGAACGCTCGGCTCATTCACGCGCGTCACGAGCACTGCTGTGTGGCGATGGCCGACGCCTACGCCCGCGCGACCGGCAAGGTCGGGGTCGCCTCGGTCACCTGCGGCCCCGGCTACACCCAGATCATGACCGCCTTGGTTATGGCCGCGCGCGGCAATGCGCCGGTGGTCGTGTTCGCCGGTGACGCTCCGATCGGGGCGTCCTGGTACATTCAATCGATCGACCAGGCCCCGCTGGCACTGGCGACCGGTGCCCATTTTGTGCCGATCCGAACCATCGACCGGGCGCTCGATTGCGTCCGCGAAGCGTTCTACGTGGCTCGCGCGGAACGCAAGCCGGTTGTGCTGAGTGTCCCGCTCGACTTGCAGAAGGAGGAATTTCCCTACCTGCCCGACTATTCGCCCTCGACCGAGCTGATGCCGCGGCACCAGCTCTTGAGGCCGGATCCCGAAGTGGTGGAAGAGGTCGTCGCGATGATCGCCGCGGCGGAGCGGCCGATCATCATCGGCGGGCGTGGCGCGACATGGTCGGGGGCGAAGAGCGCGCTGGAGAGCCTCGCGGAAGAGGCTGGCGCATTGCTGGCGACGACATTGCTGGGGAAAGGCCTCTTCGACGGCAACCCGTTCGCGCTCGATATCGCCGGCACCTTTGCCACCGATCTGGGCCGCGAATATTTCGCCGAAAGCGATCTGGTGATTTCCGCTGGCGCGGGCCTTGGACATTACACGACCGAGGGCGGCTATCTCTTCCCGAACGCCAAGGTCATCCGCATCGACACGCAACCGCGCGGGCTTTGGCAAGGACTGCGCACCGCCGATCTGCATGTGCAGGCCGACGCACGGGCTGCCGCCGAGACGATCGTCGCCCGGCTGAAGGAAAAGGGCATCCGTCGGCAAGGCTGGCGCAGCAACGAGATCGCCTCGAAGATCGCCGCGACGGCAGAAAACCCGGACCCGAAACCGTACACCCCGGCGCCTGGCACGCTCGATCCGCGCCCGGTGATCAAAGAGCTCGATGCCGCCGTTCCCAAGGATTGGGACGTCATCGTGGCCGGCGGGCACTGCTTCAGCTTTGCGATGACACATCTGCGCGGCCGCCCGGCGGGCAAGTATCACACCCCGATCGATT
>JASHNY010000142.1 GCA_030041385.1 Alphaproteobacteria bacterium | reverse complement strand
GTGCGCCTTCTTCATCTGCCCGTCGGTCCAGCCGGCGAAGCGCTTGTCCTCAGGCCGCGCGGCGATCTCGTAGCGGCACAGGATGAGGGCGTCGAGAATGCCGTCGCCGAGCGCCTGCTGGCGCAAGGCGGTCCAGCGCGCCTTGCCCGCGGACGGGAACACCTTGCCGCCGCCGGAAAGATTGTCGAGGTATTCGCAGATCACCGGCGAATCAAACAGCACCTGTCCGTCATCGGTAACGAGCGCCGGGATCTTCATCAGCGGGTTTTCCGCCGCCAAGGTGGCGTTGACCTCGACCGGGCTGACCGCGGTGTTGAGCAATTCGATCCTGCCGGCAAGTCCCAGCTCGTGGGCGACGACCATGACCTTGCGCACATAGGGCGAGGCCGGATTGTGGCGGAGTTTCATTCCTGTGTTCCTTGCAATTCACGCCGCGGCGGGAACCCTCACCCGCCTCCCCGCGGCTCAAGCCCGCGGGTGCGGCACCCTCTCCCGCATGCGGGAGAGGGGCTGTGGACGGCGTTCGCGTTAACCCCTCTCCCCATGCGGGAGAGGGAGGGAGGGACCCGCGGCGCAGCCGTGGGAGGCCGAGGGAGTGCGATAAGTCTCGAGCGGGCCTATTTCAGCGTCCGCTTCCACATCGCAAACATCTTGTCCCAGGTCTCCTCGGCGGCGAGCGTGTTGTAGATCGCGCGCTCGGGGAAGGCGAAGCCGTGCTCGGTGCCGGGGAAGGTCTTGATCTCGTGCTTGACGTTGGTCTTGCTCAACAATTTCGCCAGGTCGCCTGGAATGTTCGGCGGCACGCTGCGGTCGGTTTCGGCAAAGGCGTAGTAGAGCTCGCCCTTGATCCGGTCGAGGAACAGATGCGGCGAATCCTCCTTGTCGGTGATGATGCCGACGCCGTAGAGCGAGGCCGCCGAGGCGATGCGGTGCGGGAAGGTCGCGGCGGCGGCGGTGATGTACTGGCCGCTCATGCAATAGCCGAGGCAGCCGACCGGGCCGGGCCGGCACTTATCCTGCGCGTCGAGCCAGGCGAGGATGCCGCCGGTATCGTCCATGACCAGCTTGTTGGTGAGGCTGCGCATCGCGGCGAGAAAGACAGCCGCCTGCGCCTCGTCGCGCCGGGCGACGTCGAAGCGCAGCGTGCCGAGCCGGTAATACATGTCGGGGAGGATCGCCATATAGCCGGCGCGGGCGATGCGCCGCGTCATATTGCGCAGCTCTTCGCGAATGCCGGGCGCGTCCATGTAAAAGATGATGCCGGGATACGGGCCCGCCCCCTCGGGGCAGGCGACAAAGCTCGGCATCGGGCCGTATTTGGTGGTGACGATGACGTCTTTTTCGTACATGCCGCGCTCCTCCGCTCGGAACTTCGATTCGCGCCGGAGACTCGCGCCAACGCCGCCGTTTGTCACGCGAATTTGCCGCCACCGGCCGGTGGGAGCAATCCGGGCGGGGATTGCCGCGCCGCGACGCTCCTCGCAATGACTTGCTTTGTGTTTCGCGCTTCAATGACGCTCAATACGAGACCGAGGCCAAACGAGGGAAGGAGCGAAAGATGCAAAGCCGATCACGCGGGAGTTACGAACTCGCCGGCCGCGAATTGGTCGCCGAGGGCGCCGATTTGCGCGTCCAGGTCCTGACCCTGGCTGCGGGGCAGGCGATCCCGTGGCATTACCACAGCGAGATCACCGACCAGATGGTGTGCCTCGACGGGCCGATGGTGGTCGAGACGCGGGCGCCGCGCCAGACCCATGTGCTCGAAAAGGGCGAACGCTGCTCAGTGCCGGCCAAGACCGCACATTACGTCCACGGCAAGGATGGCGGTCCGTGCCGGTTCATGATCGTGCAGGGGGTCGGCGTCTACGATTTCGTCCCGGTGGGCGGGTAGGTCACCCGCTGACCCGCACCGCGACGTGGGCGACCGCCACCGTGCCGTGCGGCGCGCCCTTGAGCGTGGTCCTGATGTCGTCGGCAATCGCGCGGGTGGTCGAGCCGAGATCGACGTAATCGGCATTTCCCGCGGGTTTGCGGGTGAACAGCCACGACGCGCCGTTGACCGCGGCGATGAACTCGAACAATTCGGTTCCGGGCTTGCCGGCAACGACCCGGACCTGCACGGGCCGGTGCGCCGCCACCCGTGCATCCGGCTGCGATTTGCTGGGAAAGACGATCGTCGTGACGCCGTCGCGCAAGACCCGCAAGACCGCGACCGAAGCGTCCCGGCTGGCCGAAACCGACAGCGTGATCCTGCTGCCGCTCGCATAGCTCGCACCGGGGCGGTCGACGGTGCCGGCGACCGCCAGGTCCGATGCCTTGCCGGTGGCGGGGAATTTCAGCGCGGCGATGACGTTCTGCGCGTCGTTGAGCGACGGCGCGCCGCGCAACATCGTGCAGCCGGCCAGCGCCAGAACAATCAGCCCCGGCCGGGCGAGCCGCCGACCTGCCCTCACCGGCGCGACGGCAATGAGGCCGCGATCGGCGGATGCCGGCGGTGGAATTCGGTCGCCTGCTCGAAGGCGTGGCCGACCCGCAGAACCGCCGCCTCGTCGAACGGCCGGCCGGCGATCTGGAAGGCGAGCGGCAACCCGCCCTCGAAGCCGATCGGCACCGACAAGGCCGGCAATCCGGTCAGGTTGTAGGGCGCGGTGTAGGAGGCGCGCTCGAACGTGCCCCAGGTGCCGACCTGGTCGATGCGCGGCGCCGGCCCGGTCGTGTTGGCCGAGACCACGGCATCGACCCCGGCGGTCGCCGCGGCAAACGCCTCGCACAATTCGCGGCGCTGGCGCACCGCCTCGACGTAATCCGCCGCCGACAGAAACGCGCCGAGCCCGATCCGGGCGAACATGTGGCGGCCGAAAATCTGCGGCCTTGTGCGGAAATCCTGCTCGTGCAGCGCATAGGCCTCGGCAACCATGATGACGCGGTTGGCGTCGGCGAAATCGATCAGCGGCGGCGCATCGATGTCGGCGACCCGGGCACCCAGGCTTTCGAGCGTGCGGCAGGCGGCGTCGAACGCGGCGACATAGGCCGCCGACGGCGTATTGTCAGGCCCGAACCCGGCGACCGCGTCGCGCTCGTGCCAGTGCCGGATCACGCCGATGCGCATCCCGTCGAGCCGCGGCGCCAAGGCGGCGGCGTAATCGGCCACCGGCACATCGGCGGAAGCGGGGTCGAGCGGGTCGTGGCCGGCGAGCGCTTGCAACATCAGCGCGCAATCCTCGACCGTGCGCGCGAGCGGGCCGCAATGGTCGAGCGTATAGCTCAATGGAAAGACGCCGCGCCGGCTGACTCGACCGTAGGTCGGCTTCAGCCCGGCGATGCCGCAATAGGCCGCGGGGCCGCGGATCGAGCCGCCGGTGTCCGACCCCATCGCCGCCGCGCAGAGATGGGCGCCGACCGCGGCCGCCGAGCCGCTCGACGACCCGGCCGGGTAGTGGGCGGTGTTCCACGGGTTGCGCGCCGGCGGAAACGGCAGGGTGAAATCGGGGCCGCCGATCGCGAATTCGTGCGTTTCCTGCTTGCCCAGCAGGATCGCGCCGGCCTCGCGCAGCCGCACCCAGCTCTCGGCGTCCTCGTCGGGTACATGGGTTTCGTAGACGCGCGAGCCGGCCGTGGTGCGGATGCCCCGGGTCTTGTAGATGTCCTTGAGCCCGATCGGGATGCCGTGCAAGGGCCCGCGGCGGCGGCCCGCCTTGATCTCGGCCTCGGCCGTCCGCGCCGCGGCAAGCGCGGCATCGGGCAGGGTCAGCAGGTACGAATGCAGTTCGCCGTCGAGCGCGGCGATGCGTTCGAGATAGGCTTCGGCCAGCGCCACCGGCGATAACGCACCGGCGGCGATGGCGCGGCTCGCCTCGCCGAGCGAGAGCTGGCTGGGGTCGGCCATCGCGCTCACCCTCTCGGATGCACGAAGATATGCGCCGGCTCGACGGCCCGATCTCGTGGTTGACCGCCGCGCGGCTTGCGCACGCTCGCCTTCAACCGGTCGAGAAAGCGGGTGCCCTGGCGCAATTCCTCGAAGCGTTCGGGATCGTGACGCGGGTCGAGACCGGCATCTCTCAGCCGCTGGGCAAACCGCTCGGGCGACAGCGGTTCGGCCATGTCACGCGGCCTCCGCGACCGGGTGGAAATTGCGCGGCAACCCGGCCTTGGCGATGGCGCCGTAGAGCGTCACCTCGGGCAGGGCGCGGGCGATTATCCGGCGCACCTCGACCAGCGCATCGATGTCGATGCCGGTGTCGAGCCCCATCGATTCGAACAGGAACGCAGTGTCTTCCATGACGATGTTGCCGGTGGCGCCGGGCGCGTAAGGGCAGCCGCCGAGGCCGCCGAGCGAGGCGTCAAACTCGCGGCACCCGGCATTGAAGGCGGCGAGCACGTTGGCCAGGCCCAGCCCGCGCGTGTCGTGGAAATGCGCGGCAATCGGCAGCGGCGCCAGATCGGCGATGACCTTCCTGAACACGCGCTCGATCGCCGCCGGCTGGCCGTAGCCGACCGTGTCGGCGAGGATGATGCCGTCAGCGCCGGCCTCGGCGACCTCGCCGGCGATGCGGCGCACCCGGTCCTCGTCGACATCGCCCTCGATCGTGCAGCCGAACGAGGTCGCAAGCCCGCAATTGATCCTCGCGTTCTTGCCGCTGTCGCGGCAGAGCCGGACGACACGGCGGAAATCCTCGATTGATTCCTCGGTCGTGCGCCGCACGTTCGACAGGTTGTGCCCCTCGCTGACCGACAGCACGAAATTCATTTCCGGGACGCCGAGGGCAAGCCCGCGCTCGGCGCCGCGCGAGTTGGGAATGAGCGCAGACACCTTGAGCCCGGGCAGGGTCATGGCGTGGCGCACGACCGCCTCGGCGTCGGCAAGCTGCGGCAACAGTTTCGGCGGCACGAACGAGCTGACCTCGATCTCGCGCACCCCGGCCGCGTATTCGGCGTCGAGCCAGGCGAGCTTCACCTCGGTCGGCACGACCGTGGCGATCGACTGCAAGCCGTCGCGCATGCCTACTTCGCGCAGCCGCACCGTTTCGGTCATCTCATCCTCCTGTGTTTGAGGAGAATCTAGGCCCGCCCGCCGGCGCCGGCAACCGATGACGGGTTTCGCCTGTCCTAGTGGTTGGAATCTGACATTTGAAACCCGTCACTCGCGTCATTCCGGAGCGCCGCGCAGCGGCCAGTCCGGAACCCATGAACACCGGTCTCTGCAGAATGGGTTCCGGGCTCGGCCTCTCAGGCCGCCCCGGATTGACGGTCATGGATTCATTGGTCTGAATTGGACCACTAGCAATGCCCATGGCCGAACCCGCGCCGCAACGCCGCCAGTGCAGACGGCGTCGTCGTCGCCCGCCAGAAGCAGGCATATTCCGGCACGTCGCGCAATTCCTTGTCGGTAAAGGCCAGTTGCGTATCGAGCAGCGGGCAGCCGTCGTCGCCGGCAAACTCGCGCAGGCGCGCGAGCCGCGCCCCGCCCCACTGATACAGGTAGCGAAGCCCGCCGGGCCCCACGGCACAGGGCCGGTAGCCGGTCTCGGTCCAGGCCTGCTGGGCCAGGGCCTCGGCCTGAAACCAGCCGTATCCGGCGGCGCCGAACCATCTGAGAATCTCGGCGCGAACCTCTGTGGGCGTCGACGGTTCCGGACGCTGCACCGCGGGTGCCGGGGCCGGCGAGGACGGAACCGTCGGCAGCGGCGGCGCGGCCGGCGGCGATCGCACCGGCGTGCACCCCGCGACCGCCAGCAATGCAGTCAGCCATGCCGCGGTCGCGATACCGGCTCGATCTTGGCGCATAAGCCAAGGTAGAGCACCGAGGCAGCGCCCGCAATCTGAGGATGTTTCTTCCTCACACCACGCTTTCCGGGGTCAGCGCGCAAACCTCGCCGCCGTCGCCGAGTTCGATCTGGATCGTCGCGTGGTCGATGCCGAAGCGATGCTCCAATTCGTGCGCCAGCCCGTTCAGCGCGGCGTCGCCGGGATGGCCCTGCGGCATCACCAGGTGGCAGGTCAGCGCGGTCTCGGTCGTGCTCATGCCCCAGATGTGCAGGTCGTGCAGCGCGCTCACCCCCGGCACCGCAAGCAAATGAGATCGCACCGCAGCGGCGTCGATGTTGCTCGGCACCGCGTTGAGGGCGAGGCCGAACGCATGCTTGGCGAGGTCCCACGTGGTGTAGACGATGATCGCCGACACGGCGAGGCTCATTGCCGGGTCGATCCAGGCAAAGCCGGTCAGCGCGATCGCGATCCCGGCGGCGACGACGCCGGCGGCGACCAGCGCGTCGGCCGCCATATGGGCGAAGGCGCTGCGGATGTTGAGGTCGTCGCGCCCGCTCAGAAACAGCAGCGCGGTGGCGCCGTTGACGACGATGCCGGCGGCCGCGACCCAGGCGATCGTGGCGCCGCCCACCGTGACCGGATGGCCGAGCCGCCGCACCCCTTCCCAGGCGATGCCGCCGGTAACCACGAGCAGGATGATCGCGTTGGCGAGAGCCGCCAGGATCGAGGTCGAGCGCAGGCCATAGGTGAAGCGGCGGCTGGGCTCGCGCCGGCCGAGCCAGGCCGCGCCCCAGGCCAGCCCGAGCGCCAGCACGTCGCCGAGATTGTGGCCGGCATCGGCCAACAACGCCAGCGACCCGGCGGCGATGCCGAACCCGGCCTCGGCGATCAGATAGGCGAGGTTGACGCCAATGCCGATCGCAAAGGCGCGGCCGTAATCGGGCGCGGCATGGCTGTGCGCGTGCACGCTGTGGTCGTGGGCCAAGGCGCAACCTGCGGCGACAAGACACCTACCCGATCATATAGGAAGTGCGGCCGCGCCAGGAGTCTGGCGCGCGCGACCGGGTATTCGGATGCTTGACAGTTTCGGCGCGGCGCGCGCGAATGCGCGGCAGACCCAAACCCACAACCGGGAGCCGACGATGCTCGACGCTTATCTCTATGCCGGTGTGCGCACCCCGTTCGGCCGCCATGCTGGCGCGCTCGCCCGGATGCGGCCCGACGATATGCTCGCCAGCGTCGTCGCCAAGGTCGTCGCCGACAGCGGCTTCGCCGCCGACAAGATCGAGGACGTGGTGGTCGGCTGCGCCAACCAGGCCGGCGAAGACAGCCGCTGCGTCGCCCGCCATGCGGCGCTCGTCGCCGGCTTGCCGATCGAGATCCCCGGCTCGGTGTTGCAGCGCAATTGCGGCAGCGGGCTCAATGCGATGGCGGTCGCGGCCCAGGCCATCACCTGCGGCGAGGGCGAGGTGTTCGTCGCCGGCGGGGTCGAAAGCATGAGCCGGGCGCCGTTTGTGATGGGCAAGTCGGAAAGCGCCTATGGCCGCGAGGTGCGCGTCTTCGATTCGACGATCGGGGCGCGCTTTGCCAACCCGAAGGTCGAGGGCCGTTACGGTGCCGACACGATGCCGGAAACCGCCGACAACCTCGCGCGCGACTTTCAGATCAACCGCCAACAGGCTGATGTGTTTGCCGCCGCTTCGCAGGCGAAATACGCCGCCGCCAAGGCCGACGGGTTCTACGCCGGCGAAATCGTCGCGGTCGAGGTGCCGGGCGGCCGCGCCGGCCCGGTGACCGTCGCCGAAGACGAGCACCCGCGCCCGCAGACCAATCTCGAAGGCCTCGCCAAATTGCGGCCGCTGTTTGCCGACGGGGTCACGACCGCGGGCAACGCCTCGGGCATCAACGACGGCGCGGTGGCGATGATCGTCGCCAGCCGCAAGGCGGGCGAGAAGGCCGGGGCGCAGCCGATCGCCCGCATCCTCTCGACCGCGGTGGCCGGCGTGGCGCCGCGCATCATGGGGTTCGGCCCGGTGCCGGCGGCGAAAAAGGCGCTGGAGCGCGCCGGCCTGTCGCTCAAGGACATCGATGTGATCGAGATCAACGAGGCTTTTGCCTCGCAGGTTTTGGCCTGCCTCAAGGGGCTCGACGTGGGGTTCGACGACAGCCGGGTCAACCCGAACGGCGGCGCCATCGCGATCGGCCATCCGCTCGGCGCCTCCGGCCCGCGCATCGCCCTGACCGCGGCGCGGCAATTGCAGCGCACCGGCGGGCGCTATGCGCTGGTGGCGATGTGCGTCGGCGTCGGCCAGGGCATCGCCACGGTGCTGGAGCGGATGCAGTAAGCGCGCGCTATTTCGTCGTCGCGACGAACACCCCGTTCCAGTCGGCGCCGGGCGGGTTCTCGCGGAACCAGGCGATGCGCCCGGCATAGAGGTCGTAAAGCGGCTCGAGGCGGGCATCGCCGCCGCGACAGGCCGAAAGCGCCGCTTCGGCCCGGGCCCAATCCTGTGCCCGGTAATGCATCAGCATCGCCTCGTGCCGCGCCACCAGCTCCGCAAACTCCGGCGATTGCGCCATCGCCTCGTCGCCCAGCAGGGTGAAAATCCGCACCGCCTCCTGCTTGCCGTAAACGAGGATGCGGTCGAGCTCGATCGCGGCGAATTGCGGCGCCAGCGTGCGCGTCGCCTCGCCGATCACGATATCGACCTCGTAGGTCTTGGACTGGGTTTCGAGCCGGGCGGCGAGGTTGACCGCATCCCCCAGCACCGAATAGTCGAAGCGCTGGTCGGAGCCGACATTGCCGACGACGCAATCACCGCTGTTGACGCCGATCCCGACCCGCAGCGGCACGAACGGGCGCGAAGCCGCCGCCGCCTCGTCGGCGAGTGCGGCATTGACGTGGCCGAGCGCGGCGATCATCGCGAGCGCGCTGGCGCAGCCGTGGGCGGCGTGGTCGGGGTCGTCGAGCGGGGCGTTCCAGAACGCCATCACGCAATCGCCCATGTATTTGTCGATGGTGCCGCGGCGCGCCATGATCACATCGGTCATCGGCGTCAGGAACCGGTTGATCAGGTGGGTCAGGTCTTGCGGACTGGCCTTGTACCGCTCGGAGATCGCGGTAAAGCCGCGCACGTCGCAGAACAACAGCGTCATCGCGCGGGTCTCGCCGCCGAGTTTCAGCCGTTCGGGATGGCGCGCCAGCGTGTTGACCATATCCGGCGCGAGGTAGCGCCGAAACGCGGCCTTGATGACCCGGCCCTCGTAATCGACGACGCGGTAGCGGAACAGCAACACCACGACGCTGCACAGGATCAGCGCCATCAGCGGCTCGACCAGCGGCAGCCACAGCCCGTCGCGAAACGCGAGCTGGGCCGCCGCCGCCCATGCCAGCAACGGCAGCACCGTAAAAAACACCGCAAGGCTGGTCGGCAAGGCCGCCGCGCTGATGCCGATCAGCGCCGCCAGCACCGCGACCGCGGCGCCGACCAGGATCGGCAAGCCCGGCAGGCTTTCGTGGATGAAGTCGCGGTGCAGGATCGTGTCGATGATGTCGGCCATGCGCTCCGTGCCGGGCAGCGGCGTGGTGCCGAACGGCGACGGGTTCGCATCCGGCAGGCCGATGAACGAGGCGCCGATCAACACGATGCGGCCGGCCAGCGCCTTGTCCGGAACCCGCCCGTTGAGCAGATCGACAAAGGAATAGGTCGGAAACGTGCCGCGCGGCCCGCGATAGTTGATCAGCAGCCGCATCGCGTCGTCGGTCGGAACGGCGATCGGCCCGATATCGACGCCGGCGCCGAGCGCCAGCCCGACCTTGGCCCAGGGAACGCCGAGATAGGCGGCGGCGACGCGGACCGGCAATGACGGCAGGAAATCGCCCGCGAACGGCAATGCGAGATAATCGTAGCGCGGCGCCCCGTCGCGGTCGAAAGCGATGTTGACATGGCCGAGCCCGGCGGCGGCATCGGCCCATAGCGCCAGCGGCGTCACGACCGACACCGGCTTCAGCGGAAAGACCGGCGGGATCGGGCTGTTGAGAAAGCGCTGATAGCCGGCGGCGGAAACGAAAGCCGGCGCCGCCGCCGGCGTTCCGGTAAAGGCAAAGGCGATCGGCAGAAACACGTTGCCGGAGGCACGGATCGCGCGCGCGAACGCGGCGTCGGGGTCGTCTTCGGCAAGCGTCCGCAAGGCGTCGCGCAATTCGGCGTCGCCGCCGGCGGGAAGCCTGGAGGCGGCCTTGCGCGCGGCCGCCTGCACGGCGGGGGGAACCGGCTGCTCGGGCTGGGCGAACAGCAGGTCGAACACGATCAGCCTGGCGCCGGCGCGGTCGAGCCTGTCGATCGCCTTGGCGAACAGCCGGTGGCTGAGCGGCCAGCGGCCGAGCGCATCGATGCTGCGGTCGTCGACCATGACCAGCGCAATCTCCGGCCCCGGCGGCCGCACGCCGCGGATGCGGAAACGAAGATCGAGCGAGGCGGTTTCGAGGCTGCGCAACAGCGGCGCCCCGGCGACCGACGATAGCGTCAGGCTGGCGAGGGCGACGGCGACCGCCAGAATGAACTCGCGGACGCCGCTCGACAGCTTCAAGGCCGATGCCGGAGCAACCCGAAGCGCCGGCCCATCCCGCCGTCAATGCCCGGGGACGGGCGCCTCACCGTAGTATTTCCCGCAGCTCTGGCGCGCATCGGGGATGTAGGAATAAAGGCCGTTGCCGCAACTCGCCTTGCAATTGTCGACGCTGCTTTGGCAGGTGGCATGAATGCCGGTCATATCGCCGATGCATTGGCACCAGCCGAAGCTGACGCTGGTCAGGTCAACCAACTGGTCGAACTGCGCCTTGGTCCAGGGCTTCGGCGGCGTCGGCGCCAGTTTGGGCGCTGGCGCGGCGCGGTGCGCGCCGGCTTTGGTTCCGGCCGCCGGCGCCGCGGGCGGGGCGGCCGCCGGCGCCGAGGCGATCGTGCTGCCCTCACCGCCGGCGATGACGACGCCGCCTGCCGCCGGTTGGCCCTTGGCGCCGAGCGCGGCAAACTCGACGGAGCCCTCGAGCACGCCGACCCTGGTGTTGTCGGGATCGGTCTGGTCGAACCAGTCGGTCGAGCGGGCCGCGGCGACGCTGGTCGCGGTATCGACCTCGAAGGTCGAAGGCTCGCTGACCTTGGCGACGACCGCCCGGATCAACCCGGTATCGAGCGACAGCTTGGCGTCGCGCTTGTTGGTGGCGGGATCCACGGTGTAGCTCTGGATCGTCAGGTGCGTACCCGAAGCCAGCGACAATATCGAGCCATCGGCCATGCGCAGTTTCAGCTTCGCGCCCTGCGGCACATCGAGAACGTCGCCGACGTGAACCGGGTCGCCCATCTTGAGCGCGGTGCGCTGCCCGCCGGCGGCGGTAACGTAGCAGTCGCCGTTGAAGGTCAGAACCTCGCCGGCATCGGCGGCAAGCCCGGGACGGACGCAGAACAGCGACAGCATCGCGGCAAGAAAGAGAGTGGCCGAGAGATTGTTCGGCATTGCTGGCTCCGCTTGGTCCTGTCGTGGCGCAGGGCTGGCGCGGAACATCGCATATTTTGCACTCGCGCGGAACGCGACTCGCTGCCCCGGTGTCATCGCGATGCGTTTTTCCCGCCATAGCGGCGCACGCGCAGGTCGGCCTGTTCCTTGTGGCCCCAGAAGCGCTCGATCGCGCAGAGCCGGCTGCAATATTCGCCGACCATCGCGCTCGCCGCCGGGGTCTTGACCTCCTGATAGGTGCAGGTCTTCAGGAACTTGCCGACCCACAGCCCGCCGGTGTAGCGGGCCGCGCCCTTGGTCGGCAATGTGTGGTTGGTGCCGATCACCTTGTCGCCGTAGGCGACGTTGGTCTCGGGGCCGAGGAACAGCGCGCCGTAGTTCCTCAGCCGGTCGAGATAGCGGCGCGGCTCGCGGGTCAACACCTCGACATGTTCGGCGGCGATGCGGTCGGCCTCGGTGGCCATCTCGTCTTCGTCGCTGCAGACGATGATCTCGCCGTAGTCGCGCCAGGCAACGCCGGCCACATCCGCGGTCGGCAGCGAGTGAAGCTGGCGGGCGACCTCGTGAACCGTGTCGTGCGCCAGCTTTTCCGAGGTGGTCAAGAGGATCGCCGGCGAGGTCGGACCGTGCTCGGCCTGGCCCAACAGATCGGTCGCGCACATCTCGGCATCCGCCGAATCGTCGGCGATGACCAGAATCTCGGTCGGGCCGGCGAACAGGTCGATGCCGACCCGGCCGTAAAGCTGGCGCTTCGCTTCGGCGACATAGGCGTTGCCGGGGCCGACCAGCATGTCGACCGGCCGGAAGGTCTCGGTGCCGACCCCCATCGCCGCCACCGCCTGGACGCCGCCGAGCACGTAGATTTCGTCGGCGCCGCCGAGATGCATCGCGGCGATCGTCTCGGGATGCGGGCCGCCCTGGTTGGGCGGCGTGCAGGCGGCGATATGGCCGACCCCGGCGACCTTCGCCGTCACGATCGACATATGCGCCGAGGCGACCATCGGATAGCGCCCGCCCGGCACATAGCAGCCGACCCGCCCGACCGGGATGTGGCGATGCCCGAGCACGACGCCCGGCAGCGTTTCCACCTCGACATCCTTCAGCGCGGCGCGCTGGATTTGCGCGAAATTGCGAATCTGCTGCTGGGCGAACTTGATGTCGTCGATGGTCCGCGCCGGAACCTTGGCGACGAGGTCGCGGATTTCCATGTCGCTGAGCCGGAAGCTCGGCGGCGACCATTTGTCGAACCGCTCCGAAAGCGCGCGCACCGCGGCATCGCC
>JASHNY010000205.1 GCA_030041385.1 Alphaproteobacteria bacterium | reverse complement strand
ATTTTGTGCGTGCCGACGCCGTTGACGCGGCAGCGCGAGCCGGATTTGAGTTTTGTCGCCGGGACCACGGAGGCGGTGGCGCGGCATTTGCGGCGGGGCCAGCTGGTGGTGCTCGAATCGACCACCTATCCGGGGACGACGCGCGAGGTGATGCGGCCGATCCTGGAACGCGGCGGGCTGGTTTCGGGCCGCGACTTTTTTCTCGCCTATTCGCCCGAGCGCGAGGACCCGGGCAACGCCGATTTCGGCACCGGCGACATTCCCAAGGTGGTGGGCGGCGACGGGCCGGAGGCGGTGCGGCTGGCGTGCGCGCTGTACGCGGCGGTGGTGGCGCGCACGGTGCCGGTGTCTTCGCTCGAAGCGGCCGAGGCGGTCAAATTGACCGAGAACATCTTCCGCTCGGTCAACATCGCGCTGGTCAACGAATTGAAGGTGGTGTTCGAGGCGATGGGGGTCGACGTCTGGGAGGTGATCGAGGCGGCCAAGACCAAGCCGTTCGGCTACATGCCGTTTTACCCCGGCCCGGGGCTGGGCGGGCACTGCATTCCGATCGACCCGTTTTATCTGACCTGGAAGGCGCGCGAATACGACATCGCGACGCGGTTTATCGAACTGGCGGGCGAGATCAACACGGCGATGCCGCAGCGCGTGGTCGACAAGACGGTGGCAGCGCTGAGCGAGCGTGCCGGGCGGGCGCTGCGCGGGGCGCAGATCCTGGTGCTGGGGGTGGCCTACAAGGCCAATGTCGACGACACCCGCGAGAGCCCGGCCTTCCGCATCATGGAGATTTTGGAGCGGCGCGGGGCGCGGACCGCCTATCACGACCCGCTGGTGGCGGAAATCCCGCCGACCCGCGAGCATGCCGCGTTTGCCGGCCGCCGCTCGGTGCCGCTGACCGCCATGACGCTCGCCGGCTATGACGCGGCGATCATCTGCACCGACCACGACGCGGTCGATTACACCCTCCTCGCCGCCCACTGCCCGCTCGTCATCGACACCCGCAACGTCGCCGCCCGCCGCTGCCTCGCCGGCGACCGCTTCGTCAAGGCATAGGCAGCACTTTTGTTGTCTTTGAGGGAAGTTCGCGCTCAATACGCTGCAGCTGTGGTTGCCCAGTGGGAGTGGTTTCATGCGGTGTCTGGTGACCGGTACGGCCGGGTTTATCGGGTTCCACGTCGCCAAGCGCCTGCTTCACGACGGCCATCGGGTTACCGGCATCGACGGCATGACCCCGTATTACGATGTGCGCCTGAAAGAGAGCCGGCATGCGCAGCTGAAGCAGCTGTCCGGCTATCAAGGCCACCAATTCATGCTCGAAGACGCAGACGCTCTGCGCGCGGCAGCCGAGCAGTGCATGCCCGAACTGGTCGTGCACCTGGCCGCTCAGGCCGGGGTCAGATACAGCCTTGAAAACCCGCGCGCCTACATCGACAGCAACATCGTCGGAAGCTTCAACCTCCTCGAAATCTGCCGCCAGGCGAAGCCTCGGCACCTGGTCATCGCATCGACAAGCTCGGTATATGGCGGCAACACAGAGTTCCCGTTCGCGGAAACGCAGCGGACCGATCATCCGCTGACGCTTTATGCCGCCTCAAAGAAGGCGGTGGAAACGATCGCCCACGTCTATTCCCATCTGTGGGGAATTCCGATCACCGTGTTTCGCTTCTTCAGCGCCTACGGGCCATGGGGCCGGCCCGACATGGCTCTGTTCAAGTTTGTCCAGAACATTTTGGCGGGACGGCCGATCGATGTTTACAACCACGGCCGGATGGAGAGGGATTTCACTTATATCGACGATCTGGTGGAAGCCATCGTCCGCCTCTGCGACCGGATCCCGGAGCAGGGTAAAAAGGGCCGGGTTGCCGATGTCGACTCGCTGAGCCCGGTGGCGCCATTCCGCATCGTCAATATCGGCGGCGGAGAGCCGGTCGGCCTGTTGCACTTCATCGAAGAGATCGAAGCGGCGCTCGGCCGCCCTGCGCAGCGAAACTACATGGACATGCAGGCCGGCGATGTACCCAAGACCGAAGCGTCGACCGCACTCCTCGATGGGCTGATCGGCTTCCGACCCAGCACTCCGGTCTCCGTCGGGATCCGAGAGTTTGTCCGCTGGTATCGCGATTACTACAACGTGTGAATGTCAGCACGGGTTTGGCCGGTGTTGCGGTCGTCGAATTCTTCCCGAACCTTGGCCCGGCGCGGCTCGCCGCCGGCGGACGCCGCCGACCCGCTGTATCCCGCGATCGCAGCGGGCCTGGCGGCCGGAAGGTCGCGGCATCGCATCCCCGCGCAGACGCGGGCGCGGGCGCGCGAGATCCGCGACACGGCGCGAACCACGGGTAATCGCGCCGCGGCGGTCCCCGAATTGCTGCTGCTCATCGAAGAATATCCGCGCGCCGAAGAGATCCAAAAAATCGTCGCTCGGCTCCTGCACGAGATGCATGAAAGCGAACGCGCGCTCGCGGCGTGGCTCGGGATTGCCGCGCGCTTCCCGGCTTCGATGGACGCGTTTCTGACGTTGGTCAGGCTGACCTATCGACAGCGGGGACCGGACGCCGCCCGCGTGGCGATTCAGGCGCGCTTTCCCAAAGTGCCCGACGATTTCGACCAGCTGGTGGCGTATGCGGAGGCCTATCACGGGATCGGGGCGACCGCGGAGGGCGACATCGCCTTCGACCGGCTCTCGCGCCTGTTCGAGAAGCGCAGCTGGTCGTGGCTGAAACTGGCGTCGTCGCTGGAAGCGGGCGGCGTCTCGCGATTGCCGGGCAAGGTCCTGAGGTGGGTCGGCGGCCGCTCGAGCCTCGCCCGGCCCTTCATCCGCGAGATTCATCATATCGACAAGGCCCTCGAAGAATCCGAGGTCGCATTTCCGAGGGATGCCAAGAAATCGCTTGTCGGGTCGGTGAGGGTTCTTGAAGCCCTGTTCGACCGGGTGCTCGCCTCGCGGCCGCCCCCCGGCGAAAACGACCCCAAAGGATATGCTCCGGTCGTGTTGCTGACCGGTTCCCTGGGATCGGGCGGCGCCGAGCGGCAGGTGGTCAACACCGCCATCGGGTTGTGCGAGCTCGGCGGGTTGTCAGGTCGATGCTCGCCTGAGCGCGGCCAGCCGGTCAGCGTTCTGGCGCGATCGCTGCGCGAGCGCATCGATGCGGAATTCTTCCTCCCCGAACTGCGCCGTGCCGGCATCTCGGTCAGCTCTTACCGGGACCTTCCGGATTTCAACGGCAGCCTGCAAAAATCCGCGGTGCGCCCGATTCTGAATGTTCTGCGGTTCCTTCCCTGGCAGATAATCGAAGGCGTGATCAAGGTCACCGATGTACTGCGGACGATCAACCCGACCGTCGTTCATATTTGGCAGGACGGGCTTATCTATGCGACGGGCCTTGCGGCGCTCCTGGCCGGCATTCCCCGCATCATCCTCAATCCGCGCTCGGTGCCGCCTCCGGACCGGCGCCGCTACAATTGGGTCGAGTATGGCGTCATCTACCGCTCGCTGATGCGGGCGCCGGGGGTGAGGCTCGCAGTCAACTCGCATCATTCGGCCGATCGTTACGCCGCCTGGCTCGGCATCGATCGGGACCAGATCGCGGTGATCGCAAATGGGGTTGCACGTCCGCGATCCGTGCCGGATGCCGGCGCGGAGGCGATGTTTCGCGCCTTCGAGGCGCGAACGGGCGCCGCATTCACGCTCGGCACGGTGATGCGGCTTGACGACAACAAGCGCCCGCTGCTGTGGATCGACTCGGCGTTAAAGCTGCTGAGCGTGTGTCCTGCCGCGCGCTTTATCGTGGTCGGCGACGGGCCGCAGCGGGCCAAGGCGATCCAGCGTGCCGAAATGAACGGCGCGGCCAACCGGTTTCTGTTTGTCGGCCGGTCCGCCTGCGTCGGCTACTGGCTGAAGAGGATGGACGCGTTCATGCTGCTGTCCGAGCACGAGGGGCTGCCCAACGTGCTTATCGAGGCGCAACTCGTCGGCGTTCCGGTCATCACCAGCCCCGCCGGCGGGGCGCCAGAAACCCTGGTTCCCGGAATAACCGGGATCGTCACCAGCAAGTCGCCGACGCCGCCGGAGGTGGCCGAGCTGGTCGCCAATCTGATCGCCGAAGGCAATCGCCTGGACAGGATGGCCGTCGCTGCCGAGAAATGGGCGAGCGAGACATTCCCGGTCTCGCAAATGCTGACGAAGACGATCGAGCTGTACGTCACGGCCGGGCGAAACCAAGCCGCTCGGCCGGGTGCAGAAGGGGCGGTGGCGCATTAGCGATGGACCCGCTCGATCGAAATGTCGTGCGCCTGACCAGCCTGCTGCTGCCGATCATGTGCTACCGGGTCGAGAAGCTCGGCGTGGACGGGTCCGGGGCGTTCAACTTCTACCGGTCGCGCCTGGCCAGCGGGCGCGTGTTTTGCGACTACGAAATTCGCCTGGTGCGGGCCCTGATCGACCGGATGCCGCCGCCGGGCGAGGTCCACGAAATCGGCTGCGGCTGGGGCCAGCTGGTATTTCTGCTGGCGTGGTGCGGCTATCGG
This sequence comes from Alphaproteobacteria bacterium, assembly GCA_030041385.1. Lineage (GTDB taxonomy): Bacteria > Pseudomonadota > Alphaproteobacteria > ATCC43930 > CGMCC-115725 > DATARH01. The sequence goes on along the minus strand of JASHNY010000205.1, from coordinate 21,695 downwards.
ACGACCGGGTTCGAAATCGACAGCCGGCGCTTTGCCGGCGCCGAGTTCCTGCACCGGCTGCTCCGTGAGATCGACGAGGAATGCGGTGCGCTCGCCGTTGTGCGCAACGAATTCTTTCCGCCGCTCGACCGGCCCGATTCGACCGCGTCGCTGGTGATTGCGACGAACGTCGTGGTCAGCGATCCGCAACTGGTCGAAGAGCAGATGCTGTGGGCGCTGCGCCGCTACCGCTATGCGATTGTCGATGTCGACCGCTTTTGCCGGTTGCGGCAACCGGCCGAGCGGCCGGCCTTCATTGCCGGGGTCGAGGAGACGGGGCTGAGAAATCGGGGCCTGTTTTGTGACGCCGGCCCGGAGGGGCAGTTTCACCTGTTCGAAGCCGGGACGGCGGCCGCGAGATAACGGGAGACGGCAGTGTTCGACGATGCCGGCGGCTACGCATCCGCACGACAGGCCTGGGGCGAGGCGGCGCAGCTGCAATTGCGGGTGATCACCGCGCTGCTGCGGCGCGAGACTCGCGCGCATTTCGGAGAAACCCGGCTGGGTTACTTGTGGGCGGTCATCGAGCCCAGCCTGCACCTGATCATGTACGGCGTTCTGTTCAAGACCGTACTGCTCCGGCATAGCCCGGTAGCCGGCGGCGTGCTGACCTTCTGCCTGACCGGGCTGGTCCCATATTTCCTTTACAGCAAGGTGGCGCAGTATCTGACCACGGCAATTCCCGGGAACAAGCCGCTGCTCAATCTTCCGCCGGTCAAGCCGCTGGATGTGTTGATTTCGCGCGCCTTCCTCGAATCGGTGACTTATATAATCGCCGGCGCGATCATGCTTGTCGCATTGTTCCTCAGAGGCGATCCGCACGCGATACCGCGGTTTCCGCTGACATTGGCCGGGGCGGTCATCCTCACCTGCCTGTTCGGCTTTGGCGTCGGCATGATTAACGCGGTGCTGCAGGTGTTCATTTCCACCTGGTCGCTGTTCTTCAGTATTTTCCTCACCCCTTTTTATTTTCTTTCCGGAATCTTTTTTGTGGTCGAGGAGGTGCCTCAGCCGTTTCGGGACTACTTGCTTTACAATCCGATCCTGCAATTGGTGCAATGGTTTCGCCGCGGTTTTTACGTCGATTACAGCACGCCGTACTTCTACCCTGGCTATATCCTCTGGTGGACCGTTGCCGTGCTGGCAATCGGGTTCACGCTGGTGCGGCTGCTGCGCCGCAAGCTTCTGGAGGTGACATGATCATCTTCGAAGACGTGCACAAGAGCTACCCCACTCGGTTTGGCCGCAAGGTCGTGCTGAACGGGCTCAACATCGTCTTCGACACGAGGAAGAACATTGGCATTCTGGGATTGAACGGCGCCGGCAAATCGACGCTGTTGCGCCTGATCAGCGGCATCGAACTGCCGGAACGCGGGCGCATCCGGCGTACCGTCAGCCTGTCCTTTCCGCTCGGCTATGCGGGTTGTTTCGCCCCGAATATGACCGGGCGTGAAAATGCGGCATTTCTGGCCAGGATCTACGGCTACAACGTCAGAGAAGTTATTGCCTTTGTCGAAGCGTTTTCTGAACTTGGCGAATATTTCGACGAGCCTTACCGCACGTATTCGAGCGGCATGCAGGCGCGGCTCGGCTTCAGTACCAGCATCTCCCTCGAATTCGACGTTTATTTGATCGACGAGGGTTTCTCGGCCGGCGACGCCCGCTTCAACAGCCGCTGCCAAGCGGCATTCAAGGAGCGGCTCCAGAACAGCCGCATCATCATGGTGTCGCACACGACCGAAATGCTGCTGACGTACTGCGATATCGGGGCGACGCTGCATAACGGCAAGCTGACCTACTATGACGACATCAAGGAGGCGGTCGCGCGGTATAATGACATTGTCAACGAACCGTTCGGCCTTCACTGACAGGCATCGCGGATGTCAGCACAGCAGCCGTCGAATGGTTTGAGGGGGCGGGCCGCAAGCCGTGCAGAGCGAACCCGCTAGAGCCGATTCGGCGAGCGCCGCCAACCCGCTTCCGCCGTCGGCGGCGCCAGAAGCAGTGCGGCAGGTCACGATGAAGGTGCTGCAGGAGCGGATCAAGCTTCTGGGCATCGACCGGTCCGGGGCTTACGAACACTACAATGCGCAGCTCGCATGCGGGTTTCCGATCCCGCCCTATGAGATTGCCATACTCGACATGGTGCGCCGATGCCTGCCGAATTTGCGCTCCTATCACGAGATCGGCTCGGGGCTCGGAACATTGCCGTTCATGCTGGCGCATGACGGATTTGCCGCGGTCGGGGTCGAGCGCGACGAGCGGCGCCACCTGACCGCGATGACGATCCTGCGCGAATTATCGGCGCGGGTTCCTCACATCGAAGCCAATTGCCGGCTGTTCGGCGCTGCCTTTCCCGAGGCGGTGGCCGATCTCGACGTGTCGGATTCGATGGCGATCCTGACCGATTTCGTATCGTCGCGGACACCTCAGGAATATGTCCGCCTGTGTCAGGGGTTGGCACAGTACCGCTATGTTCTGATGGATCTGCAGCGCTTCTGCATCAAGCGCGAGGCGGTGCAGGACCAGGAGAACCTAGTCGAAGAACTTTGTCGTTACGGGCTTTCGCCGTGCCCGGACTTTATCGAACTCGGTCCTAACGGCTTTTATCGCCTATTCGAGAGTAAGGTGCCCATGCAGCGGAGCAAGACGACCGTGAACCCGGAGCCGGTGACTCAGCCCGCCGCGCACGCGGATGGGGAGCTGGCCACCGTACCGGCCGACGAGCTGCCGGCGCAGGCGCCCGCTGCCGAGGCGCTGGCGCCGCTGCACCGCGTCGCGCTGCCGCCGATGCCGCAGCGCGTGAAGCGGCGTCGGTTCGGCGGTCTCCTGGGTCTGTCGGCATTGCTGGTGATCGGCATCCCGTCGGTGCTTTCCATTGCTTATTACGGGTTCGTCGCCTCTCCCCAATATGTCACTACATTCGAATTCGCCGTCCGCGGACCGACGCAGATCGGCATCAAGGAAAATGCCAACCGGTTTTCTACAAGCCAAGGCGGCATGGGGGCGATGTCCCCCGATGCCTTCGTCGTCACCGATTACATCAACAGCCCGCAGGCGATCCGGGATGTCGAGGCCAAGGTGAACCTGCCGGCCATATTCTCGAAGCCGAGTGTCGATTTCTGGTCTCGGCTGGCGCCTCGCGTAACCTCCGAGGGTCTCGATGCCTATTGGGATCGAATGGTTTCCGCCCATTTCGACATGATCTCCGGCAATGTCTCGGTCGCGGTGCGAGCCTTTACGCCGCAGGATTCGCTCGCGCTCGCCAATGCCTTGATCGCATCCTCCGACGTGATGTTCAGGCGGCTCAACGTCCAGGCCCAGCACGATTTCGTACAGCTCGCCGACCAAAATCTGGGCCACGCCGAACATCAGTTAAGCGATGCCGACAAGGCGCTGCTGGCATTTCGTGACAAAACCGGCCTGATCAATCCCGATCGGACCGCGATGGCGGGATCCGATATCATCAATGACATGCGCAAGGAACTGGAGCAGGCCGAGACCCAATACGCTTCGCTGCAGGCTTCGTCGCCGAAATCCCCGGCGCTGCCCTCGCTGAAGATTCGAATCGGCGCGCTTGAGCGTCAGATCAGGGTGCAGGATCGGACACCGTCATCGCACGTCAATATCGTCACTCCCGAAATGCTCGACCGATACGAGTCTCTGAACTTGAAGTGGCAGTTTGCCGAGAAGGAATACACCGAAGCGCTGGGGTTGCGGGAACAGGCGTATCTTTCGGCGCAAAACCAGCAATCCCATCTCGCGCTGTTCGACGCGCCGACATTGGCCGAAAAATCCATGTATCCCGACCGGCCAAAGGGGATCGCCGTGGTCGTGCTGGCGGCGGCGGCGGCCTGGTTTGTTGGGATGCTGATCACCTACGCGGTGCGGGACCATTTGATGTAGCGGGGGGTTCAGCTTGTTCTGGTCGCGCAAGAGCGCGGCGCCGCCACCTCCGCCGGTGACGCTCGCGCCCAAGACGTTCGAGCCTCTGGATGCGTTCCGCGAGAATTTCCCGCTCGCCGGAACGGTCGCGCTCGACCGCTGCCCGGTCTGCGGCGGCAGTGAGATCGGACGGCTGTGGCAACTGCCGCAGTCGCACCTCGGCGCACCCACCTATCTGAACTCGCCGGGCTCGCCGTTCCACGACTTCTATCTCGACTATCTGCCGCTCTTGAAGGTGCCTCAGCAGATCTTCGTGTTCGACATCTGCCGGTTTTGCCATTCGGTCTTTCGCAACCCGAAAGACGACGATCAGGCGTCTTATGCCAACGATACGTCCAAGGTGGAGGCGTTCAAGTCTCAGGGCACCGGTTCATTCACCGGCATCGCCAACTTGTGCGAAAAGCGCTTTCCGCGCAGCACCAGAACGGTTGTCGACGCGGCGTGCGGAGCGGGGCAGGCGCTGGCTATCCTCAGGGAACGGCATCCCGAGCTGCAGCTGATGGGGCTTGAACTGTCGCGGCCCTCGGTCGACTTCATGGGTTCCATCGGCATCAGCGCCGCCGCGGCCGACCTCGATCTCGACGAGCTCGACTCGATCGTTGCCCCGGGAACCGTGGATTTCATCCTGTTCTACGAAGCGTTCGAGCACGTGCGGCAGCCCGTTACCGTGCTGAAGAAACTGGTGCGGATGCTGCGCCGCGGCGGCCGCCTGCATTTTACCGCGCAGTATTACGGTCCTGAGAGTTCGCTGCAGGTCCGGGTCGGCGAGCCGATTTACATCGATCGTCACGGGCTTGACTGGGTTGTGTCGCAACTCGATGCCGATATCCATGATCTTACCGTCAACATCAAATTCCGCGTTACCTTGCAGAAGCGGTAAGACGATGCCACCACCTCGCGCCGACGGAGACGGAAGCCGGTGAGTCGCCACGCGCTGCTGGTCCAGGACCTTGCCGATCGCCTGCGGCGCATCGGCGTCGCCACGGTCGTCTATTTTCATACCGACCATTTCGAGCCGTGGCGCGGCATCGACGACAGGGTGCCCCCGGTCGGGCCGGGGATCGTCGACACGGTGTATGATTTTTGCCGCGCCACCGAACGCATCGATTTCGCCCGGCGGCTGACCTTGTTCTACAAGCCGCACCTCAATTACGCGCTGCGCCGCGACGGCGACCTCGTGCGCGCCGACCCCGACGACCTCGTCGGCTTCCTGCCGCGCAGCGAGGCCGAGGAGCGCTTTGGCCGCGAGGCGATGCAGGAGGTCGTCGGCTCGTCCGGCCATGATGTCCAGCTTCACATCCATCACGAGTTCTACACGGCGAACCAGGGCCACACCGACCCAGAGGCGATCGCGTGGTTCGCCGGGCGGCTCGGCCGTTCGCTCGATGGGCGGCGGCTCGAACTCGCAATCCGTCTCAACCGCGAGATCATTGCCCGCGAAACCGGGCGCAATCCGCAGCGCTGGTTCTTCGTTCACGGGCAGTGGGCCCTCAACGCGTCGGACCACAGCAGCTGCGAGATTACCAACGAGATCGACATCCTGTTGCGCCACGGCTGCCGCGGCGACTTCACCTTTCCTGCCGGCCGGCCGCATGTGAACCCACGGATCAAGGTGCCGTATCTCTGCCGTCCGTTCGATGCGGCCAAGGGCTATGACTGCCGGGAAGCCGAGCCGGAAATCGCCTGCGGCAACGCCGCCGCCGCAGCGGAAAAATTCTTCATCTGGGCATCGCCGGCGAACAGCTTGCAATGCTCGCTCGATTACATGTCGGAAAGCAATCGCCGGCACCTCGAAAACACGGAAAAGGCGGCCACCGCGCTGATCGATAATGCCTATACGGCCGAGGGGCGGCTCTATATCAAGACCCACGCGCATTCGATGCACTCGTACTATTTCGAGCATGCGCGGTCGGCGGTTATCCCGCACCAGTATCCGGCGACGCAGACGTTCCTTTCGGTCATTTTCGATGCGGCCGCCGCGGCAGGCGTCGAAGTCCAGTTTTTGACTGCACCCGAGGTCTACGACCTGCTGATCGCGGCGAAGGCGAAGCCCGAGGTCGATCTGGCTGCGACCTACCTGCAACCCGTCGGCCTGATCCGCAGCGCTGCATCGGCTGCCGGGCGCCCGCAGACGAAGGTGCGGGGCAAGGGCAACGCCCGGCGGAGCGAGATTCCCGGCCCGTTCGCGCCGGCGCGGGCGGTGGAGCTGGTGCGCGAGAGCGTCGCGGAGGTGCTGCGGCAGCGCATTGACAAGCTCGGGGTCAAGGGCTCGGGCGCATATGCGCATTACAGCACCATGCTCCGCCAGGGGTTTCCGATTCCCCATTACGAGCTCGCTGCGCTCGACATCGTGCGCCGCCAGGTTCCGCGGCTCGGCGCCTATTGCGAAATCGGCTCGGGTATCGGAACCTTGCCGTTCCTGCTCGCGCTCAACGGCTTTCCCGCCGTCGGCGTCGAATGCGATGCGCGCCGGCACCGCACCGCCGTAGCGATCTGGCGCAAGCTTTCCGCCCGGGCGGAAATGCGTGACGACGCGTGCCGGCTGATCCTGGGTTCGTTTCCGAAGGCGGCCGACCGGCGCGACGCGTCGCAGTCAATCGCGATCCTGACCGATTTCATCACGACGCAGAAGCCGGAGCAGGTGCGGGCGATCGTCGCCGGCCTCTGCCGCTACCGTTATGTGTTGCTGGATTTGCAGCGCTTCTGCGTTCCACGCGCCACCGGGGATGAGCGGCTCGCGCTGCTGCAGCAACTGCGCGACCTCGGCCTCGAACCCGCCGCCGAATTGCCGGCGGCGGGGGCCGACCACGCCTTCGCGCTGTTCTGCAACGACCCCGTTGCATCCGCCCGCCGCGCTGCCCCGTGGTCGCGGCTGATCCCGCGCCTGCGCGACACCGCGCTGCGCCGCCACGGGGCGCTGCCGCGTTGATGTCCGGGCGATTCTGTCGGCACGAAGGCCAGAGGTTGGAGGATTGATGAAACCCGCGAATCTTCTGTTCATCCTGTCGGACGAGCACAACCCGCGCGTCCTCGGCGTCAACGGTCACCCGATGATCAAGACGCCGAACCTCGACCGCCTTGCCGGGCGGGGCGTGCGCTTCACCGACGCCTATTGCAATTCGCCGATCTGCGTGCCGTCGCGCGCCTCGCTGGCGACCGGGCGCTACGTCCATCAGGTTCGGTTCTGGGATAACGGGATAGCCTATGACGGCAGCGTGCCGAGCTGGCACCATCGGCTGCGCGAAGCCGGGCACGAGGTCGTCTCGATCGGCAAATTGCACTTCCGCAGTGCCGACGACGACAACGGCTTCAGCGAAGAGATCATGCCGCTGCACATCGTCGACGGGATCGGTGATCCGCTCGGCTGGCTGCGCGACCCGCTGCCGGTGCGCAAGGCGGCGCTGCGCCTTTCCGACGATGCCGGCTGCGGCAACTCGAACTATCAGGATTACGACGATAAGATCACCGCGGCTGCAATCGATTGGCTGAAGGCGCATGCCGCGCGCCGGCCCGGCAAGCCGTGGGTGCTGTTTGTGTCGCTGGTGTGCCCGCATTTCCCGCTGATCGCGCGGCCGGAATGGTACGGGCTCTATCCGGAAGATCAGGTGCCGGAACCGGTGCTCTATTCACCGCACGAGCGGCCCAACCATCCCTATGTCGCGGCGATCCGGGAATGCATGATCTACGACAAGGGGTTCGACGAGGCCAAGCGGCGACGCGCGATCGCCGCCTATTTCGGCCTTGTCAGCTTTGTCGACCACAATGTCGGGAAATTGCTCGACGCGCTCGCCGCGTCGGGCCTGGATGGCGAGACGCGAGTGCTCTATTCGAGCGATCACGGCGACAATCTGGGCACCCGCGGCCTGTGGGGCAAATCGACGATGTACCAGGAATCGGCCGGGGTGCCGATGCTGCTCGCCGGGCCCGACGTGCCGCAGGGGTTCGTGTGCCGCGAGCCGGTGTCGCTGGTCGATGTCTTCCCGACCGTCACCGAAGGCGCCGGGCTGCCGCGCCATCGGGCGGACCGCGATCTGCCCGGCGCCAACCTGCTCGATATCGTGCGCGGCACGGCGGCGCCTCGCACCGTGCTGTCGGAATACCACGCCGCCGGCGCGGCGACCGGCGCCTTCACAATTCGCAAGGGGCGGTTCAAGTACACCTACTACGTCGGCATGCCGCCGCAGCTGTTCGACCTCGACGCCGACCCGCAGGAAGCGCGTGATCTCGGCCAGGACCCCGGCTATCGCGGCCTCGTCGCGCGATGCGAGGCCGAATTGCGCCGGCTGGTCGATCCCGAGGCAGCGGACGCTGCCGCGCGCGCCGACCAGGCGGCGCGCATCGCCGCGATGGGCGGGCGCGAGGCAATCATCGCCCGCGGCAGTTTCGGGCACTCGCCGGTGCCCGGCACCAAACCCGTGTACAACTGATGTGCGGCGGGCTATCGCTCGTCGCCGGCAGCCTGTTCGCGGTGCCGATCAGGCCGCGACGCTGAAAAGGCTTGCAAGCCGCTCGCACCGGCTGGGGAACTCGTCGGCGCGCCGCATTCATTCCGGCCAATTTCGGCGAACTGTGCGAAAGGGTCGTCGTCGCCGGACAGCCGCTCGTTGCGGTCGCTGTCGATCCATGTCCTGAACCACATTTCCAGCGCCAGCAGGTTCCACAGCCGGGTCCCGTGTTCCTGCGCCTGCGTCTGGTGTTCGGCGATCATTTCTTCGACAAACGGGCGGCGGATCAGGCGGCGGTCGAGAAAGCGCTCGCCCAACAGGATCGCCTTTACCTGATCGCGAATCTCCTCGCGCATGAATTTGGCGACCGGCACGCGGAACCCGACCTTGGGGCGGTACATGCATTCGTGCGGCAGATAGGGCTCCAATGCCGCCTTCAGCAGCGCCTTGCCCTCGTTGTCCCAGACCTTGCATTCGCCCGGGATGCGGGCGATCCATTCGGCCAATTCGTGGTTGAGGAACGGCGCCCGTGTTTCAAGGCCATGCGCCATCGCGGCGATGTCGACCTTGACGAGCAGATCGTCCGGCAGATAGGTGGCGAGGTCGATGCGCCCGGCCTGTTCCTCGGGGGTCACGCCCTCGGCGATATGGGGCAGCAGCCGGTCGTACGAGCAACGGTCGAGATAGGGCAGCATCGCCAGGTCATAGCCGACGAGCTTGTGGTTCTCGCGAAACGTCTCCATCAGATAGCCGTAGGCGTCGCCGGCGGCGCGCCGCGGATCGCCGTCATCCGGCCCTGCCGAATACAACTCCGCCAGGCGTCGCCCGCCCTCGGGCGGCGTGTGCCGCCGCATCGCCCCATAGCGGAAATAGCGGGCATAGCCGAGCAGGTTCTCGTCGGCGCCGTCTCCGGTCAGTGCCACGGTCACGGAATGCCGGGTCTCGCGCGACAAGGCGAATGTGACCAGCGCCGACGAATCCGACAGCGGCTCGTCATAGTGCCAGGCGAGATCGGCCATGGCCCCGATCAGCGCATTGTCGTAGGTGAACATGTGATGATTGGTGCCGTAGCGCTCGGCGACCATCCGCGCGAACCGGGTCTCGTCGTAATCGCCGAACCCGAAGCCGGACGAAAAGGTCTCGATCGCCGTGCCGTGCGATTGCGCCATCATCGACACGACCGCGCTCGAATCGACCCCGCCCGACAGGAACGCGCCGAGGGGCACATCCGACACCAGGCACATCGACACGGCGGCGCGCACGCGCTCGACCAGTTCATGCTTCAAATCGGCGACATTCGCACGGACCGGGTCGTCTCCCGGCGCCGGCAGCTGCCAATAGCGCTCGATCCTCGGCGGCTTGCCGCGCTCGCAGACCATGAAGTGCGCCGGCAGCAGGCGCCTGATCCCGGCAACGGCCGTATCCGCGCCGAATGTGTGGCTGAAGCTCAGGAAATCGTGCAGCGCGGCGAGATCGGGGCGGCGCGGCATGCCGGGCCAGCTGAGGATCGCCTTGATTTCCGAGCCGATCAGCAGCGCCTCGGGCCGCTCCGTGTAATAGAGCGGCTTCTCGCCGAAGCGGTCGCGCGCCACCACCAGGCACTCGCGCCGCGAATCCCAGATCGCGATCGCGAACATGCCGACAAGGCGGGCAAACAGGCCGGTGCCCCATTCGCGGTAGCCGTTGACGACGACTTCGGTATCGCCGCTGCTGCGGAAGCGATGACCGAGCGCGGCCAGTTCGGCGCGCAACTCACGGAAATTGTAGATCTCGCCGTTGAAGACGAGGTGGACGGCGCCGATGTCGTCGTGCATCGGCTGGGCCGCCGCGTCGGTCGTGTCGATGATCTTGAGCCGGGTGTGCGCCAGCATCACCCCTGGCGCGGTCCAGCAATCCCATCCGTCGGGACCGCGGTGCCATAACATGCCGGCCATGGCCGTGCCGCGCTGCCGCAGCAGCGCTTCGGGGACGGCATCGGGCGATGCCAATAAAACGGCGCCGAGGCCGCACATTCGCGCGCCCTGCCGCTATTTTTCGAGCACGAGGTAGTACCTCATACCGCTGGTCGTCAGGCTGACGATGCGGCAGCCGAGGCGTTGCGGCAATTCGCCGACCAGCTTCTCGCCGATATAGATCGGCTCGCCCGGGCGTACCGCCGCCTGCACATCGGTGCCGTAGCGCTGGGCCGTGAAGTAGAGCCGGCCGCCCGGGCGCAGCGCGGCGATCAATTTGCGCAAGGCGTCGAGCGGCCGTTCGACATGCTCGAAGGCTTCGCAAAAGCTGATGAAGTCGACGCTGCGGGGCGCGGCGAGGGCGGACAGGTCATCGCTGTCGATGTCGAACACGTGCGCTTCCAGCCCTTCGGCGCGCATATGGTCGACGTAATTCTCCGCGAGTTCGAGCCCGATCAGCCGCCGCCATCGATGAGTTCCGCGCCGCCGCGCTATGTGCAGGTACTGGCCGAGCCCGCATGCCGCGTCGATCATCACCGTCGCCTCGGGCGGGATCCACCGGGCGAAACTGTCGTAGACATCCTCGTAACCCCGCCATTCCGCCGCGTCCCGCATCTTGCGGATGTAATGCGAGGTGGTGCGGTATTCCTCCTTCTGTCCGGCCGCCACCGGGTTGAGGAAGATGCTTTCGCAGCTGCGGCAAAAATCGAAACAGAAGACGGTTCCCGGCACCGTCAATGTCGGCACTTGGTTGAAATAGCCGCCGAACACCTCGATCGGCTCGGGCAGGTTGGTCGCCGGCATGCGCCACAGCGGCACGGTCTCGGACGACTGGCATACCGGGCATTCGGCCAGGTGCCGGTCGCCGAACACGGAAAACAGCAGGCCGCCCCGGCCGTTCAACGGAAAGGGCCGGACCGGCGTGCCGGCGGTGGCGGCGAGGGGTGGCCGCGGCGGTTCGGCGGCGGCGGTCTCGGCTTGCGGCGGCGAGGGGAGGGGGCGAGCACCCTTTGCGCCATGGGTGCGGAACCGCCAGTATTCGTAGGGGTCGCGGAAGAACAGCCGCTCGACCGGTTCAAACCCCGCTTCGGCCAGTGTGCGAAACAAGCCGTTGCGCTCCGCCTGACTGTCTCGCGCCTGTCCGAACCGGGCCAGATCGACGATCAGCTCGTCGAATTCCGCTGCCGCGCGGATGATCGAATCCTGATGCTCGGCCGAATAGCTGTGGGTGATGTTGGTGGCCACGCATAGGTTGGTCGGGTTGTCGGCGATCGCGGCGGTGGAGAAGGTTTCAGGGAACAGCCCGACCGGTGCGAGGCGAAGCCGGTCTCGCAGACCCGGAGAGCGCCGCACCGCTTCGTCGATATGCCAGCGGCAGGCGGCGTGCCGGCGGACATTGCCTTCGAAGCCCAATACGTCGAAGCCGAGCCGCGCCAACAGGATGGCAAACCCGCCCCAGCCGGTGCCGATCTCCACCACCCGTGTGGTGGCTGGCGGACAGCGCGCGGCGATCGCCATTGCCAGCGCGATCTCGTACGGTTCGAGTGCGGCGTTGCGGGCGAGCTTGGCCTGGTAGAGCTCGTCTGCCGGAAACTTGGCTCCGTCGCCCGCGATCCACTGGCGATGCATCTCGGCCAGTTCGGCCGCCACTGCGGCAGGGGCAGCCGGCGGCAGCGGCGCCGCCGGCGGCAATGCAGCCGCGGGCCGGGCGATGTCGGGCGGCGGTCGCCGGACGGCCGGGGTCTCTGGCGCAGGCGCTATAATCGCGCCGTCGAGTTCGGCGAGGTTTCTGGTGACTTCGTTGACCGTGCTGAACCGCAATTCGATCCGCGCCCGGTCGCACACCCGGGCCAGGCACTCGAAGACCGCGACGACGTCCGGATAGCAGTGCGGGATGACCGAGCCCGGTTCGGCCAGCTTGTATTCCCACTTCATCGAATGGGCGTGCGTCTTGATGAACAATTTCCGGCCCAGGCAGACGGATTTGCCCAGCCACGCCGCGACGATCCGTTCCGGCGTCCGCAGCAGCGCCCGGTTCGCTGCCGAATAATAGTCGAGCGAGGAAAAGGCCGACTTGATCGGGGAGTTCCACACCAGGAACCGGTCCGGGCGCAACGCGCGGGTCTGCGCGCCGATTGGGCGCGGGTCGGCGCGCGGATCGTCGTAGGCGCGGGGCAGGTCGAGCGGCAGGCAGGTGAAGGGTGTTTCGAGCTTCGGGTCGCAATAGGCGCGGCCGGCGGGAAACGAGAAATCGCCGAACCCGCCGTGCCGCATGATCATCGCGATCTCGTCGGTGACGTGGCAGATCAGCGGGTCGGAAGCGTTGAGCGCCCAGTTGCCGTGAATGAAGGCCCACCTGTCGAAGGGCACGCCGATTTCCCGGGCGATCGCCGCCTTGCACAGGCCAAAGTGCAGGTCGAGCCGGTCCCGGTCCATCGCTTGGGTGCTGTGCGCATTGACCCATTGCGAGACCGGCTGGTCGAAGTTCGATGTATTGCGCGTCCAGAACTCGTGATGCACATGCAGGTGCATCTCGTGTCGATCGGCGCCAACGAGCGGGCGGATCGCCTCCCGCGCCGTTTCTTCCTGCCGCGGCGAGCGGGCGGCGAAGGCGACTCCGTCACCGGGAACGGAGATTTCGTCGTCTTCCGGCGCGCGGCCAGCGGCGAGCCGATAGGGCACGAAAACGCTGTAGAACAGGCTCAGCCGGCGGGCATAGGGCGACGACCGCGCCATCGCCGCCATGCGCTCGACGGCCCGCGCCGCGCTGTCGTCGATCGCGAACGACCACGGCTCGAAATGGTCGGTGTGGAAATAACACACGGCCTCGCATTCGCGGCTCTTCAGCAGGTCGGCCAGCGCCTCGATGCTCATCGCGGCGCGCCATGCCGGACATGGTAATAGAAGGCGTCGGGCGGCATCCCGGCGATCGCCGTGACGGTCAGCCCTTGCGCTTCGATCCGTTCGAGCAGGATTTGCCGCTCCGCCGGCAAATCCCTGACGTTGCCGAACAGCCGCGCGTCCAGCACCACATCGCCGCAGGCCCGGAACGACGCGATGGCATCGGCGGTGAGCTCATCCGACCAGCCGGCGCCGCAATTGGTGAAAACCAACACCGTCTCCGGCGCGATCCACGGCGTTTCGGCAAGCACCGACGGGAATTCGCCGCCCATCAGGATGTAGCGATCGGCCATGTCGGGCCAGGCCTCGGCCAGCGCCTCGCGGACCCGGCTCGCCGCACGAAAGCGATGGTTCTCCCGCTCGATGCCGGCAACCGTATATCCCGCCATCGCCAGCGCGGACGTGAGCGTGCCGATGCCGATCCCGGCATGCACGACCCGCCGCGACTGCTGGTCGAAATTTGCCAGCGCATAATCGAACAGCACCCGGTCGTAGGCGCTCAGCGCGTTCCCGTCCTGCTCGATACGCATCCGGTAATAATCATACAAACCCGACGGCTCGACCCCCTCCGACTTCAACAGATCGACCATGACCCGAAACAAGTAGCCGTCGAGAAATGCCAGATTGTCCGAGCCGACCGCCAGCGACACCGATATTGCTCCCGAGCGCGCAAATCCGCCGAACCAATCCACACGATACCATGCCGCCGCCGGATCACGGCGTATCGCACGCGGGCGCGATGCCGTAAACCTCCAGGGTGCGTCGCAACATCGTCTCGATGCCGAAATGCCGGCGGACAAAGGCCGGCGCCTCAATTCGCGCCGCTGCCGCCCAGGCTCGGTCGGTCAGGCAATAGAGGGCCCGCTCGGCCAGCGCGCGGGCATCCGCGTCGCGAACGGTCCAGCCGGTAACGCCGGACAGGACGGTCTCGCCGACCCCGCCGACATCGGGGACGACAACCGGCACGCCGAGCGATTGCGCTTCGAGCAAGACGTTCGGCAGCCCCTCGTGCCGCGAGGCGAGCATCGCCACGTCCATCGCCTGGTACCAGGAGCCGATCTCGTCCTGCGGGCCAGGCAGGTGCAGGCGGTCGGCGATGCCGAGCCGGGCGGAGAGGTCCGACATCTCGGCGCGCATCGGTCCGTCGCCGCAGACGACGAAGTGCGCCCGGGGTGCAGCCGCGGCGATTTCGGCGGCGGCCTCGACCCACAAGAGCGGGCGCTTCTCCTCGCTCATGCGGAAGACGCTGCCGACGACCGGTGCGCCCAGCGGGATGCCGAGGCTGTCGCGAAGCTCGACCGCTCTGGCCGGATCGGCGGTTGCCGCCAGCCGCTCGAAATCGATCCCGTTATGGACGATTGCGACGCTCGCCGGATCGATGCCAAGCCATTCGGCATAATCGTCGGCGCCGGCGCGGCTGTTGTTGCTGAGGACGACCGAGGGGTGGCCGACCACGGCCTGGTAGGCCTCCCGCATGAAGCGCTTGAGGCGGCGGCGCGGATTGTCCGGGCGCACGCTGCGCGTGCACAACACGATGCGCGGCACCCCGGCCAGCAGCGCCGCCACCACGGCGGTCAGGTTCGTCGCGTCCTGCCAGGCATGCACGATCTGCGGCCGGCGGCGGCGAAATTCGGCGAGCCAGAAGGCGATCGTCCCCGCCATGTCCTCGGGGAACGAGCCGATCAGCCGCGCATACGGCGCCGCCTCGAAGATTCTGGGTGCGCCCTCGGCGGGCGTCACCACCTCTACCGGGGTCCCCTGCAGCAATGGCAGAAAGAAATCGCGGTGCCCGCGCCGCGCCAGCGAAATGCAGAACAGGGCCAGGTCGAGCCCGAAGGCTGGATCGCTCAGTCCGCGCAACAGGTTGACGAGCTGGCGCTCGGCGCCGCCGCCGGCAAGCGAGGCGGTAACCGCGATGATCCGGCGCGGTACCGGCTCGTAGGCAACGATCTCGCGGTCGGCAATCTCGCGCACCCGCCGGAACAGCCGCTCGGGAACCAGCACCTCATCGCCGTCGCATGACGCCGCCGCCAGGCCGAGATGGTCGATGCCGAGCGTGTCGAGAATGTGCACCGACTGGACCAGCCGCTTGGCCACCGGCAGGTCGCGGGGCTGCAACTCCCGGCTGGCGCGCAGGTGGCGAAAGGCCTTGTCGACGATGCCCTGGCGAAAATAGAGCTGGCCGAGCCGCGTGTGATGGATCGCCTCGTGCGGTTCGGCCGCGAGCGCGCGTTCAAAATAGGCGACCGCCCGGTCGTGGAATTGGCCCGCCTCTGCCGCGAGCCCCAGCCGCGTCCATGATTGCGGCGCGGACGGCAACGCCGCCTCGGCGGCATCCAGCGCCGCCAACGCTTCGGCGTCGCGCTCGGCGCCGGCGAGCATGAAGACGAGCTCGTGCCACGCATCCACATTCTGCGGCGTCCGCAGGCACACCTCCCGCCACGCCTCGATCGCCTCCTCCGTCCGCCCGAGCCGGCGCAACAGCCTGCCCCGGTAAAGCAGCGCGTTGCCGTTCGCCGGATCGAGCGCGAGCACGTTCTGGTAGGCGACGAGCGCCTCCTCGGCGCGGTCGAGGCGCTCGAGGCAGCGTCCGAGCCCGAGCAGCGTATCGTGGCGGCTTGGATTGACCCGCTGCAACGCCTCGAACAGCGCGGCGGCCTCCTCCCATCGCGCCTGGTTGGACAGCAGCCGGGCCAGGCCGAACAGCGCCATCGCATCTTCCGGCGAGCGCGCCAGGGCGGCGCGGTATTCGGCCTCGGCCTCGGCGGGACGCCGCGCGCGCTCGAACAGGTAGGCGCGCTGAACCAGCGGAAACGGCGACGCCGGGTCGCGCTCGGTCAGCCGGCGCCACAAATCGAGCGCCTGCTCCGTGCGGCTCGCATCGCGCGACAGCAGCTGAGCAAAGCGGGAGAGGGCGTTGGGGTTGTCGGGCACCAGCTCCAGCAGCTCGCGATAGACCGCCTCGGCGCGCTCCCATTCCTGCGATTTCTGGTACAGCCGCGCCAGTTCGAGCCGCGGTGCGACATCCCGCTTGCATCGTGCGGCCCACTCGGCGAAATGGCGGGTGGCCGCGGCGGGGTCGAACTCGACCAAGACCTGCCCGTAGCCGGTCAGCGCCGCCGCGTGCTCCGGCTCGCGGGCGAGGACGGCGCCGAACAGCCGCAGCGCCTCGTCATTGCGGCGCTGGCGGGCACGGATCCGCGCCATCTGCAACGGCGGATCTACCGATTGCGGGTGCAGTTCGGCGAGTTGGGACCAATATTCAAAGGCGGCGTCGGGATCGCTTTTCGTGCGGATGCGCGCCAGCAGGTTGAGCGCGTTGATGCGGATGCGGGCCGAATCCGTTTTCAGCGAGAGAAGCTGCTGCGCCAGCGCCGCCGCCGCGTCGACCGCCGCATCGTTATCCGGGCGCGACCGCGCGACCCGATCGCTCAATTGTTCGAGCGCGGCGAAGGCTTTTTCGTTGAACGGGTCGAGCGCCAATACCCGCAGGTACTGGTCGGCCGCCGCTGTGGTCCGGCCGCTGCGATGCAGGGCCCGGGCGAGCTGGAACGCGGGATTGGTCCGTTGCGGCTCGACGGCGACGGCGCGCTCCCAGATGCCGACCGCTTCCTCGAACCGCCGTTCGCGCAGCAACAGCCGGCCCAGCCCGGCCAGCGCCGCCCTCTGGCCCGGCCGCCGCGCCAGCACGCCGCGGTAGATGCCCTCGGCGGTTGCCGTTCGCCCCGCGCGCACGTAACGCTCGGCCCGCCGGATCTGCCACCCCCGAATATCGAACATGTCGCGAGACAGCATGATCCGGGCAGTTACCGACGACGCGTTCTGCTTGCGCAATAGCAAGCTGTTTGCCTGATTGGGTACGTAGCCGAGTTGTGGAAGTCAACCGCTAGCGTTGTGGCAGGTCTCCGCTCTTTCACGATTGAAGAATTGACGGGTGCGGCGTTAAGGCTTATCGAACGGCCAACTCGGCGTTGCTCATGGGCAATTTTGTGCCAGGCGGGAGGTAATAAATCCCACAATGAATGCATTTAGCCAGATACGGGGCCGGATCGCCGACCGATTCAAAGAACGGGGCATCGACCGACTGGTGTATTTTCATTGCGATCACTTCGAGCCTTGGTCGCGTATCGGTAATCGCTCGGTCGCTGATCCCGCCAACGTCGCCGACGTCGTCGCCTTTGCCGATCAGTGCAGTCGCATCGATTTCGCGCGACGGCTGACGCTTTTCTATAGGACGTACCACGACACGGCCCATGGTCTTAGGCAGGATTTGATCCGCGCGCGGCCTGATGATCCGTTCGGCTTTATTTCGAACAGGCCGCATGAAGAACAGGCTTTCCGGGCGGCAATGAAGCATGTGGTTGAGACGGTAGACCACAGCATCCAGGTCCACATCCACCACGAAGGGTTTACCAGCCATAGCGGCCATACTGCGCCGGAATGGGTGGCGTATTCCAACTCGCCGGAGGCGGCGGCGCTCGATGCCGAGCGACTGGCGCTCGCCGTTCGCCTGGCCAAGGATGCCATCCGTAAGGAAACCGATATTAAATTAAGGGAATGGTTTTTTGTCCATGGCATGTGGGCGTTGCAAGGTTCGGATCCGACGGCATGCCGGATCGCCGACGAGTTGGGCATCCTGATGCGAGAGGGATGCCGTGGCGATTTCACGTTCCCTGCCGCTCGGGTGCACGTGAACCCGAAGATCGAGATGCCGTATTTCTGCAACGCCGTCCCGAGCATCCGCGGCTATGACGAACCTGAATCCGAACCGGAACCCGCCTTTGATAACCCGGCGGCAGCCGAGCGCAAGTTTTTCGTATGGGCCTCGCGCGTAAAGTCCGGATGGAGTTCTCTTGACTACTATTCGGAAACTGTCCGGCAGCGCCTCGAAAACCCCGAGGCATGGGCTACGGAACTCATTCGTGATTCTTTTTATGTGCAAGGCACGCTGTTTCTCAAAACGCACGCCCATTCGATGCAGCCCGAATACCGCGAGGCGGCTAGATTGCCGATCCCGCCGCACGCCCATCCCGGCGTTCAGACTCTGCTGTCGCTGATCTTCGACGGCGCCGCATTGGCCGATGTCGATATAAGGTTCGCCACCGTCCCCGAGATATACGATCTCCTCGTTAATCAAGGTGCGGTTTGGAACGGCCACGACTCCTCCGCGCAACCCGAAGCATCGGATTCAACGGAGGCCGCGGCCCTCGCCGGGGCCGCCTCACCGGTGGTCGCTGACGGCGCGAGGGTGGCGCATGGCGCCGAGCCCTCGGATGCTCTCACCGGATCCGCCGCGAATAGCGCGACGGGGATCGAGACGAACGCGAGTGGTTTCCTGCGCGAGGGATCGCCGAAGGAGGCGGCAGCCAAGCTTATAGGCAGCGCTGAACGACTCAACCGGGTCGCCTGCCGTGCCATGGCGGCGCGGATCGCGGAACTTGGGGTGATTCCGTCCGGCGCATATGACCATTATGTCAAGGCCGTCGAAGCGGGCCAGCTGCTGGGGCCGGTCGAGATTGCCGTCGTCGATGTCCTCGAGTCGTTGCCGCCGTTCGACGAATACCACGAAGTGCGGGCAAGGCTGGGGGTGCTGGCGATGCTGATCGCCACCACCGGGCGCACCGCCGTGGCAATCGAGTCCGACGGGTTGAGGCATGCCGCATCTGCCGCTGTTTTTGACGCCGCGGCCGCGGAATTTCCCGATGTACGCCCGCGATTTTCACTGGTGCGCGGCCGGTTCCCGCAGATTGTGGAGGCGCGCACCGTCAAAAGATCGCTGGCGATCTTTACAGACTTCATCGCGACGATCGATGAAACCGAGGTTCTCGACGGCCTCGGGCGTTACGGGGCCGCCTTGATCGATATCGATCGGTTCGGCGTGCAACTGACGACCGACGATGAACGAGCGGGAGTGCTGTCGCGGTTTCGTGCCGCCGGGTTCGAGGTGATCCGCCCATTGCTCGACCTCGGCGGGCAAGGGCGCTATTACCTTGTCTCCAGCGCCCCCGTCGTCGCGGTTAACGTTGCGTGAGGTGGCGCGCTATGAAAACGGATCCAATACAAATTCCGCAACTATGGCCTGGCAGTTTCGACCATCGTGGTAACTACGGATGGCAGATCGATTTACCTGAGGATTTAGAAAACTTAACGGACAATGACATAGAACCTTCCCGATCTCCTCTAGTATTGCTTGAAAATGGCATATCATTGGGCCCGGGGCATTCGATACACGCTGCCATCTTTGATGAGGGTCATGGTTATTACTCTTTCTGGAAAGGAAATTTATACTTTTCTACTTCCGATAACAGCAACCCAAACCAGAACGGACGTACGTACACTATAATCCATATGATGGAGCACGCCCTAGCTGTGCGCGCCCCTAATTCAGATGTCCTGGAGCCTTCCAATTTTGAACGCAGCGACGAGCATTGTTTTTTGGAGCCGCTCTTAGTAGATCCGGCGATTGACCGCATTTTCTCGTTCCCCGTTTCACATCATGTGCGGTCAGACACACCCTCGTCAGCGGCCTGCCGACAACGCCTTCGAGCTATGCAGCGCCGCATTCTTGTGCTCGCTCAAAGCCGATCGGGGAGCACGCACCTGGCCTATTTGTTGCGCCGCCTGGGCATAGATTGTCAGGAATATCTGCATCCCGATCACTCTGGAATGTACCAACCTGGCGTTAGCACCGCCGGCGCGCTTATTAAAATTTTCGACAGCGTTCCAAATCGTATTTTTTGCAGTAAAGAAGGCATAGATCGGATAATGCCGCTATTCGAGATCGGCGAATTTCCAGAACATATTAGTCACTGGAACTTTATATATCTGACACGGAAAAATCTGATTCGTCAAGCAATCTCGCTACTTATTGCCGAGCAGACCGGCCAATGGTTCAGTAAAGGCTATAAAACAAGCGATGTGCGTTACGAGAATTTAACGTTTAGCGCGATCGCGGAGCGCATAAACAATATATTTTACGCGCGCCAACTTACAGAGAGGTTTTTATCGATATTTGAAATTGACCCGCTTCGCTTATCGTATGAAGAGCTCAACTCCTCTCCCGAGATATGTCTGGATCGCATCTCCGCCTTTATCGAACTCGGTGATTGCGAGACGAAACCACTATCTGAGGACGAGTCGCATCGACCCGACATCCAAAGCACGGAACTCAACCGTATGCTTGAGGAGAGGTTTCGTGCCGAGATGAAGCGTCGACTATGTCAAAGGGGAGGGTTTGTTGAAATTTTACTGACCCCAGACATCGTCGCTAAATAATCTTGCCTTCGTTATTCGTCAAGAACAAGAATCTTCCCTCTTCGCCGATGCCACCCTTGGCCCGCAGCCATGAGAATAGTTGCTCATTGAACTTTCTGCTGCCATCAGGCATTCGCTCGGCATTGATTTCCAACATAACGGTTCCAGGAGTGTTCAGATGATTTTCTTGAATATCCGTTAGAAAAAATGCCCAATCCTCTTGAGACCAATAGGTGCTATAACCATCCGGGTTGTCGATTATATAGTTGAACACTGTCCATAGAGCAGTGACAATATCGAAGCGTGATCCAAGAGAGGGTAGAAGCGTCCGCGCGGATACTCTGCATGTACGCCGGTCAATATTTAGGGCGGCACAGACGTCAATATAGAACGGCTCGTGGATATCGATCCCGATCGTACGATGACCGAGCGCGTTGGCTATAGCAAGGAGGTGTGCTGCACCGGTACCAATATCTAAAAGGGCACTGGGTGGACGCCGGTCAAGATCGAGCATGATGGCGTAATTAACTTTGTGGCCTACCCAATATGGGATATCGAGGTATTTGTACATTCCGTTGGGGTCGTAATTGTCTAGTGCCGATGAATACGTTGCTTTAAGCGAGTTAACGGCATCGACGTCCAGGGAGTTGATGGTACGCCGGAAGATTTCGAGAGCACGGGGGTTGCTGGCAAGGCTGGCTGCTACCTCCTCGGTTCGGGCAGAAAAGTCCATCTCAGGCTTCCATTCGACCATCGCAGCTGTAGGAGGAATGGGGGCAGCGTTGTGGCGCGCATCGATAGTAGCGATGCGACGCGTGAGTTGGGGGCCACGATGGAAATAGAGGATTCGCCCACATGTGGGCGAGTCCTCATTTGTTGCTTTCGGTTCTCCCCACGAGAGGACCTGGTCAACATAAGGGAACCCGAGACCGCGGATTTGCCTGATCAGGGCGCGCCACAAATCCGTTGTCGTGCGCGAATGACCGAAGCGGCAGATGTCGATAACAATCCCGCCCGCGTTGCGGCATCCGGCCAGCAGTGCATCTTCATCATTGCTGTGGATCAGGTTGGTAAAAATCACCAGTGTTCCCTGGTCGATCTTCACCGCATTGCTCGGGAAGAACGTTTCGACCACCGACATGTTGTCTGCAATGCCGTC
>JASHNY010000204.1 GCA_030041385.1 Alphaproteobacteria bacterium | reverse complement strand
GACATGCCGCCGCCAAACGCGGTCGACACCAGCGACGCCGCATAGAAATCGGGATCGGCGTAGCTGAAACCCGGAAAGCCGATCAGCAGATGGGCCTGTTCGAGGTCGCGCTCTTCGCGATAGTCGCCGCCGACATAGTTCGCGGGCTCGCTCATCGCGCCATTGCGCATCGGCATGTCGGTGAACAAGCGTTCCGTCATGCTTACCAGTGTGTCGTGCTCGATCTTGCCGACCGCGATCAACAGCATGCGGGACGTGGCGTAATGGTCGTGCATGTAACCGGCGACGGTGTCGCGTTTCATCTTGCGGATGATGTCGGCGCGGCCCAGCACCGGCTGGCCGACCATCTGCCCCGGAAACGCGGTCTCCTGGAAATGATCGCACACGATGTCGTCGGGCGTGTCGTTGGCCTGGCCGATCTCCTGCAGGATCACCGTGCGCTCGCGTTCAAGCTCGGCCGGGTCGAAGGTCGAATGCATCAGGATGTCGGCGAGGATGTCGAGCGCGAGCGCCGTGTCCTCCTTCAGCACCTTGGCGTAATAGGCGGTGCTTTCGCGCGAGGTATAGGCATTCAGGTGGCCGCCGACGGCCTCGATCTCTTCGGCAATTGCGCGGGCGCTGCGCCGCTCGGTGCCCTTGAACGCCATGTGTTCGAGGAAATGGGCGACGCCGTTGATCGCGGCCGGCTCGTGCCGTGTGCCGACCTCGACCCAGAGGCCGAGCGAGACCGTATCGACCGTGTCGATGCGGTCGGTCACGACCCTGAGCCCGTTGCCGAGCGTGGCCAGCTCGACGCTCATGCGGCACGCACGGCGCGCCGGGCATTGGCGCGCAAATACCGGGCGACCGCCGCGGCATCGTTGGGCAACACCGAAACCTGCTCGGCACGCTCCGCCAGCGCCGCGAGCGTCGGCGGCAACGCCGGCTGCACCCCGGTCGCGCGCTCCACCGCATCGCCGAACTTGGCCGGATGCGCCGTCGCCAATACCACCATCGGCGCCTCGCCCGCCGGCTCCCGGCGCGCGGCGGCAACCCCGACCGCGGTGTGGGGATCGATCAGCATTCCGCTCTCCGCATGAACCTTCCCGATCGTGCGCAGGGTCTCGGCATCGTCGACGCGATGGCCGGCGAACAGGCTGCGCGCCCGCCGCCACGCCTGGTCGTCCGGCGGCAGCTTGCCGGTCCGGCGGAAGGCGGCGATCGCATCGCCGGTCGCGGGGCCGCTGCGGCCTTTCAATTCCCACAACAGGCGCTCGAAATTGCTGGCGACCTGGATGTCCATGCTCGGGCTCAATGTCGGCCTGACCGTGTCATGCGTCATGTTCCCGGTCTGGAGATAACGCGCGAGAATGTCGTTTTCGTTGGTGCCGATCACCAGCCGCTCGATCGGCAACCCCATCGCGCGGGCGAGATGGCCGGCATAGACGTTGCCGAAATTGCCGGTCGGCACCGCGAACGACAGGCGCCGCCCCGGCGCGCCGAGCGCCATCCCGGCGGCGAAGTAATAGACGATCTGCGCCGCGACCCGGGCGAAGTTGATCGAGTTGACCGCCGACAGGCTCAGGTCGCGGCGCAACCGCGTGTCGGCGAACAGCGCCTTGACGATGTCCTGACAGTTGTCGAACGTGCCCTCGATCGCCACCGCATGGGCGTTCGCCGCATCGATGGTGGTCATCTGGCGACGCTGAATTTCCGAGATGCGCCCGTGCGGGTAGAGAAAGAACACGTCGATCGCGTCGCGGTCGCGGCAGGCTTCGAGCGCGGCCGAGCCGGTATCGCCCGAGGTTGCGCCGATGATCGTCACATGCTCGCCGCGCCGCGCCAAAGCCCGGTCGATCAGCCGGGCGACCAGTTGCAAGGCCAGGTCCTTGAACGCCAGGGTGGGGCCGTGAAACAGCTGCAAAAGCCACAGGCGCTCGTCGAGCTGAACCAGCGGCGCCACCGCGCGATGGCGAAACGTCGCGTAGGCCTCGCCTGAGAGCGCGCCCAGTTCCGCGGGCGCGAAATCCTCGCCAGCGAACAACCCGACGACATGCGCGGCGAGTTCGGCATAGGGCAGACCGGCGAGGCCGGCCCATGCCGCAGCGTCGAGCATCGGCATCCGTTCGGGCACGAACAGCCCGCCATCGTCGGCGAGGCCGGCGAGCAGCACGTCCTCGAACGAATGGGTCGGCGTCGGGCCCGGGTCGCGGGTGCTCAGATAGCGCAAATCGTCCGATCCTATAACATGCGACAGAACCTATCGCCGCGCCGGGTCAGCCGCAACCGCATCGGCAACCCGGCGATCGCCGCACCCACCCCGGCAGGCGATGCGCGCCGCGCAGGGTCGGCCCGCCGGCAGCGCACGAGACGAAGTCGGGTCGACTCCGCTGGGGTGCAAGGCTGTTTTGTGCTATTTTACGCAAAAGCGCGCCGATCATATTTGCCGCGAGTTTTTAGTGGGTTGCGGCCCGCGGCAAACACCTGGCCTCATCTCGGTCTGTCCAGGTGGATACCGCCAATAGAGACGGCGACCGCAAGCGCGGGAGGGCGCGACGTGAGGCGACGGCGGGATGCGTCGCCGGCCACGAAACTGGATGACGTTCAAGGGTTGACGCTTCCAATCGGTGGCACACTGAAACGCGATCGGAGACACCATGGCAAGTGAAGGCAAGTGCCCGTTCACGGGAACCCCCGCATATACGAACCGCGACTGGTGGCCGAACCAGCTCGATCTTCGGATTCTGCATCAGCACTCGGCGCTCTCCAATCCGATGGGCGAGGCGTTCGACTACGCCAAGGAATTCAACAGCCTCGACCTGAATGCCGTGATCAAGGACCTGCACGCCTTGATGACCGACTCGCAGGATTGGTGGCCGGCCGATTTCGGTCACTACGGAGGCCTGTTCATCCGCATGGCGTGGCACCTGACCGGCACCTACCGCATCGGCGACGGCCGCGGCGGCGGTGGCGTCGGCCAGCAGCGCTTTGCACCGGTCAATAGCTGGCCGGACAACGCAAACCTCGACAAGGCGCGCCGGCTGTTGTGGCCGATCAAGCAGAAATACGGCCGCAAAATCTCCTGGGCCGACCTGATGATCCTCGCGGGCAACGTCGCCCTCGAATCGATGGGCTTCAAAACCTTCGGCTTTGGCGGCGGGCGCGAGGAGGTGTGGGAGCCCGACGAATCGATCTACTGGGGCCCCGAAGGCAAGTGGCTGGCGGACGAGCGCTATACCGGCGACCGCGAATTGCAGAACCCGCTCGGCGCCGTGCAGATGGGGCTGATCTACGTCAACCCGGAAGGGCCGAACGGCAACCCGGACCCGGTCGCTGCGGCGCGCGATATCCGCGAGACGTTTGCCCGCATGGCGATGAACGACGAGGAAACGGTCGCGCTGATTGCCGGCGGTCACACGTTCGGCAAGACCCACGGTGCCGGCGACGCGGCCCTGGTGGGACCGGAGCCGGAAGGCGCGCCGATCGAGCAGCAGGGCCTTGGCTGGAAGAGCAAGTTCGGCACGGGCAAGGGGGCCGACGCGATCACCAGCGGTCTGGAGGTCACCTGGAGCGAGTCGCCGACGAAGTGGAGCAACCGCTTCTTCGAGAACCTGTTCGGCTATGAATGGGAGCTGACCAAGAGCCCGGCCGGCGCGCATCAATGGACGGCGAAAGGCGCCGCCGCCACGATTCCGGATGCCTACGACCCGTCGAAGCGGCACGTGCCGACGATGCTGACGACAGACCTCTCGCTGCGGTTCGACCCCGCCTACGAAAAGATTTCGCGGCATTTCTACGAGCACCCGGATCAGTTCGCCGACGCGTTTGCCCGGGCGTGGTTCAAGCTGACGCATCGCGACATGGGCCCGATCGCGCGCTACCTCGGCCCGCTCGTGCCGAAGGAGGAGCTGGCCTGGCAAGACCCGATCCCCGCGGTCGACCATCCGCTGATCGCGGAGCCGGACATTGCCGTCCTGAAGGCGAAAATCCTCGCGTCCGGCCTGTCGGTTTCGCAGCTGGTCGCGACCGCCTGGGCGTCGGCGTCGACGTTCCGCGGCTCCGACAAGCGCGGCGGCGCAAACGGCGCGCACATCCGCCTCGCGCCGCAAAAGGACTGGGAGGTCAACCAGCCGGCCGAGCTGGCGACGGTGCTCGCGACGCTCGAAGCAATCCAACGGGACTTCAATGGCGCGCAATCCGGCGGGAAGAAGGTTTCGCTTGCCGACCTGATCGTTCTCGGCGGCGGCGCGGCGATTGAGAAGGCCGCGAAGGATGCCGGGTGCGACGTGAAAATCCCCTTCGCGCCGGGGCGTACGGACGCGTCGCAGGAGCAAACCGACATCGAGTCGTTCGCGCCGCTCGAACCGGTTGCTGACGGGTTCCGCAACTATCTTCGCGGCGTGCAGCGTCTCTCGCCCGAGGAATTGCTGGTCGATCGGGCGCAATTATTGACGCTGACGGCGCCGGAGATGACGGTCCTCATCGGCGGGCTGCGCGTGCTCGGCGCCAATGTCGGGAAATCGGCGCATGGCGTCTTCACCGGGCGGCCACAGACATTGACCAACGACTTCTTCGTCAACCTGCTCGACATGGGCACGGAGTGGCAGCCGGCCGACGGCTCCGAAACCGTGTACGAGGGGCGCGACCGGAAGACGGGTGCGGTCAAATGGACCGGCACCCGCGTCGACCTGATCTTCGGCTCGCACTCGCAATTGCGCGCGCTCGCGGAGGTTTATGCCTGCGCGGACGCGAAGGACAAGTTCGTGCGCGACTTCGTGGCGGCGTGGGCCAAGGTGATGAACCTCGACCGCTTCGACCTCGCCTGATCTTCGTCAACAGGTTTTCCGGAAATACCGCCGGGCGCCAGGCCTTCACCATGCCGGGTGCCCGGTTCGGGCCTTGATGGGCTAAGATCGCCGGCGCAGCGACGATTCGGAGTACCGACATGTTTGAAGGGTTTACCCGCACCGAGATCGAGACGTCATCAGGCGATTTCGGGGGCGCGCGGATTCATCTGCGCCACGGCGGCGACGGCCCGCCGCTGTTATTGCTGCACGGCAACCCGATGACCCACGT
>JASHNY010000203.1 GCA_030041385.1 Alphaproteobacteria bacterium | reverse complement strand
TAATATCGTTCGGCCCCTGTTCGCACAATGCAGCCGCGGTTTCGGTCGCTTTTGTCACACCGGAGGTGAGGATTATCGAGACGGCGGGATGGCGTTCCCTGACCCACTGAGCCAAGGCAAACCCACCTAAACTGCCGCCCAATCGTACTTCGGAGAAGACGGCATCCACTTCCTGGCCGGCGTTAAGTACGGTCATCGCGTCCTCTGCGGAACTTCCTTCCAACACTTTGTATCCGCAATTGCGGAGATATTCTGCGATGACCATCCTGATAAGAATATCAGTCTCCAGTACCATGATATGGCTTGAAGTTTTTGTGTCAGTGTTTGATTTTGTCTTCACACATGGGAAACAGCCGCGAGCCGCACCGGTTCCCCGGCACGGGGGCAGGATGATGCGATATTTCGCCCGGCAGCCGGCTACGGAGCTTCGTTGGTCATGATGATCGTGCCGCTGGCGGCGAACATGCCGCCGACGCCGTGGCACACCGAAAGTTTCGCGCCCGGCACCTGGGCCGGCGCTATGCCACGCATCTGGCGCACGCTCTCCTGCAGGGCGTACATCCCGTACATGCCCGAGTGCATGTAGGAGAGCCCTCCGCCGTTGGTGTTGAGCGGCAATTTGCCGCCGGGCGCGGTGTTGCGTTCCCAGATGAACCGGGCCGCCTCGCCGCGGCTGCAGAAGCCGAGGTCTTCGAGCCCGTAGATCGGCAGGTGGGCGAAGGCGTCGTAGATCATCAGGTGGTCGACATCGCGATGGGTGATGCCGGATTCGGCGAATGCCTTCGCCCCGGCGACGCGGAACGCTCGCGACGAGGTGAAGTCCTCCATCTGGCTGACCATCGGCGTCTCGACCGATTCGCCGGTGCCGAGCAGATAGACCGGCTTCCGCGGGAAATCCTTGGCCCGCTCGCGCGACACCAGGATCAGCGCGCCGCCGCCGTCGGTGACGAGGCAGCACTGCAGCAGGCGAAACGGATAGGCGATCATCCGCGAGTTCAGCACGTCGTCGACCGTGATCTGGTCGCGAAACGTCGCGCGCGGGTTCTTCGCCGCCCATTCGCGCTGCACGACCGAGACCATCGCCAGCTGCTCGTGCGTCAGCCCGTAGGTCTTCATGTAGCGCAGGACCGGGATCGTGAAGAGGGTCGGCGGCCCCATCGGCCCGTAGGGCAGTTCGAACTGGCCCTGGAGGCTGCCCGGCGACACCGCCGGGCGGGTGCGCGCGATCCCGGAGCGGCCGCTTTCGCCGTGCGTGATCAGCACCGTCGAGCACAGCCCGCTCTCGATCGCCGCTGCCGCATGGCGGACATGGATCATGAACGAGCAGCCGCCGACCGCGGTGCCGTCAACCCATTTCGGCGTCAGGCCCAGGTAATGCGCGACCGTCACCGGGGTTTCGCCGGCGGTGGCGATGCCATCGATATCAGCCGGCTTGAGCCCGGCATCCTTCATCGCGTTGAGCGCAGCGTCGGCATGCAGCCCGATCTGCGACAGTTCCGGGATGCGCCCCAGCTCGGTGGTTTCGGCGGCGCCGACAATGGCAATCGATCCTGGCTTCATCTGCGTCAACCTCTTGCAATCGATTTCCACACGGTCATTGCGACCCGCGGGCTTGATCCGCGGGGAAGCAATCTCGCGCGCCGGCGCCAGCCGAGAACGAGATTGCCGCGTCGCCTTCGGCTCCTCGCAATGACGACGACGTGCACGCGCTCACCCCTTTACCGGACGGAACAGCGGCAAGGTGATCTCGTCGTCGAGCCGCTCGAACGCGACCTCTACCGGCATGTCGAGCACCAGCGCCTCCGGCGTCTGCGGGCAATCGACGATGTTGGTCATCAGCCGCGGGCCCTCGTCCAGTTCGACGACGGCGATCGCGTAAGGCGGGGTGAACCCCGGCACCGGCCGATGATGGATCACGTAGGAATAGAGCCGTCCCTTGCCGCTGGCCTTGAACACGCTGACCTCGCGCGCCGCGCAATGCGGACAGAACGGGCGCGGCGGGAAATACGCCTTGCGACAGGCGTCGCAGCGCTGCAGGCGCAATTCGCCGACCTTGGTGCCGTCCCAGAAATGCCGCGTCTCGGGGGTCGGTTGCGGGCGCGGGCGCTGTGCTTCGGGCATGGTTGCCACCGTCTCGCCAGGTTTCTCCAACAGCTGGAATCGAGTTTGACGCGGGGCCGGGTCCGGAGCAAACATGCGTTGTGCTGCACTGCACAATGGAGGAGGCCGATGATCACGCCGTCCTACGTTCGCACGATGGCCGCCTACAATGCCGAGATGAACCGCCGGCTCTATGCCAATACCGGGCATCTGAGCGAGGCCGAGCGCCGCGCCGACCGCGCCGGGTTCTGGCATTCGATCCACGGCACGCTGTCCCACATCCTGTGGGGCGATTTCCAGTGGATGTCGCGCTTCGACGGGTGGGAGCGCCCGACCACCCCGATCAAAGAGAGCGACCATTTCGTCGAGGACTATGCCGAATTGTGCGACAAACGCATCAAGGCCGACGCCGACATCACCGCCTGGGCGAACAAGGTCGACGATGCCTGGCTCAACGCCGACCTGACCTGGTTCAGCGGCGCCGCGCAGCGCGAGATCAGCGCCCCCAAGCGGTTCCTCGTGACTCACTTCTTCAATCATCAGACCCACCACCGCGGCCAGGTGCACGCGATGCTGACCGCCGCGGGCGAGAAAACCGACGACACCGACCTGTTCCTGGTGGTGCCGGGCATGGTCGCCTAGGTGTTGAAGCCAAGAACGTTGTTCAGCTTGGCGGCCGCACGCCTTGCCGGCTCATTGAGGCGCAGCGCGCCGTAACCCTTGCCCGGATTTCGCGGCAGCCGCTATGGTGATGCCGCCCGCGCAGCCAGCCCCGCCAACCCGGCGGGGCTGTTCTTTCCGCGCGAGGGGCCAAAACCGACACGGACAGCGGCGGCATGGACGACGCCCTTTTGGGGCGGCGCGTCGGGGGACAGCCATGCCCTGATGGGTGATATTTGGAGGAAGCGTCTATGGCCGTTCGCGAATCCGTCCCCCGGAATGCTGCCGCCGCAGCGACGATCGCCGCCCGTATCGACCGCCTGCCGGCCACCGGGTACATGCGGCGGCTGATCATCCTGCTGTCGATGGGCGCGTTCTTCGAGGTTTACGACAACGCGTTGACCGCCTTCATCGCCCCCGGCCTGTACAAGGCCGGCATCATGACCGCGACGACGGCCGGGTTCTTCGGCCTGCACGGCTATGCCAGCCTGGTCGCCGCAACCTTTACCGGCATGTTCATCGGCACGCTGCTGTTCAGCCCGCTGTCAGACATTTTCGGGCGCCGGACGACCTTCACCTTTGCCCTGTTGTGGTACTCGGTCGGCACCTGGGGCATGGCCCTGCAATCGACCGCTTTCGCGATCGACGCATGGCGGCTCTTCGCCGGCATCGGCATCGGCGTCGAATTCGTGACGATCGACACCTACCTGTCCGAACTGGTGCCGAAAGATCGGCGAGGTTCGGCGTTTGCGCTGAGCCAGGCGATCCATTTCTGCGCCTATCCGACGGTGGCGTTTCTTGCCTGGGGATTGATCCCGCACACCGTTTTCGGGCTGTCCGGCTGGCGCTGGGTCGCGATCGTCGGCGGCGTCGGCGCCGTCATCGTGTGGTGGCTGCGGCTCGGCTTGCCGGAATCGCCGCGCTGGCTGGCCCAGCACGGCCGCGACGCCGAGGCCGAGCGGATCATGGCGATGATGGAACAGCGGGTGCGCGAGCAGAGCGGGCGCCCGCTGCCGCCGCCGCAAATTCTCGAAGACGAGGTCGAACGGGTCCAGGGCTCGTGGTTCGAGATCTGGTCGCGGCCCTATCTCGGCCGCACGATCATGATGATCGTCTTCAACCTGCTGCAGACGATCGGCTATTACGGGTTTGCCAGCTGGGTCCCGACCCTCCTGGTGTCGCAGGGCATCACGGTGACGAAGACGCTTGCCTACAGCTTCGTTGTCACCCTCGCCGCGCCGGTCGGCCCCTTCATCTGCACTCAGCTTGCCGACCGGATCGACCGGAAATGGCTGCTGGGGGGCGCCTGCATCGCGACCTCGATCTTCGGGGTGATCTTTTCGCGCCAGAGCACCGGCCTCGGCATCATGGTGCTCGGCATCCTGATCCAGATTTCGAACACGCTGCTGTCGTTCTCCTTCCACGCCTACCAGGCCGAGATCTTCCCGACGCGCATCCGCGCCCGGGCGGTGGGCTTTGTCTATTCGTGGAGCCGGTTCAGCGCGATCTTCACCGGGTTCATGATCGCGTTCGTGTTGCGCAATTACGGCACGACGGGCGTGTTTGTGTTCATCGCCGCGGTCATGGTGTCGGGCGCGGTCCTCTTATGGACCGCCGGTCCGCGTACGGCGCGCCGTAGGCTCGAAGAGATCTCGCGCTGACCCTCGGCTGAAACCGACGCCACGCTCCCTACCGGCCGACCGCATAGCTCTGCATCCCGCGCGGGTTGGCGCCGGCCTTGAGGACGATGCCTTCCGGCGTCTGCTCGCGGGCGCAGGCGGTCAATCGCCCGCCCGACCAGGTTTCGCCGAGGCTCACACGGTGGCCGCGCCGGGCGAGCGCGCGCTGCGTCGCCTCCGGCATCCGGCCTTCGAGCGTCAACGAGCCGGGCTGGGCGGCGCGCGGATAGAACGAGCTGGGAAAATGACCGGTGTTGAACTCGGGGCAGTCGATCGCTTCCTGCAAATTCATGCCGTGATGGACATGGTGCAGGAACAACTGGGTGGACCACTGGTCCTGGCCGTCGCCTCCCGGCGTGCCGAAGGCCAGGTAGGGCTCGCCGTCCTTCAGCGCCAGCGTCGGCGACAGCGTGCTGCGCGGCCGCTTTCCGGGAGCCAGGGCCGAGGCGCTGTTGTCGTCGAGCCATGAGATCTGCAAGCGGCTGCCGAGGCAGAAGCCGAGCGCCGGGATCGCCGGCGACGATTGCAGCCAGCCGCCGCTCGGGGTCGCCGAGACCATGTTGCCCCAGCGGTCGATGATGTCGAGATGGCAGGTATCTCCGGCAACCGCGCCGAGCGGGCTTACCGTCGGCTCGCCGATGCCGCCGGCGAGAGCGCCGACCGTCGGTTCGCCGATGCCGGCCGCAGCGGCTTCGGCCCTCCCCGGCGCCGGCACATAGGGAACCCGACCGTCCGGGCTGCCCGGCCGCAATTCCAGCGACGCACGGTCGCCGACGAGGCGGCGGCGCGCATCGTTGTATTCCGGGCTCAACAAGGTCGCCATCGGCACGTCGACGAAATCGGGGTCGCCGTACCAGGCCTCTCGGTCGGCATAGGCGAGCTTGGCGCATTCGACGACGGTGTGAACGAAATCGGGGCCGGTCGGGTCGGTGTCGTCGAGGTCGAACCCGCTCAGCAGCGCCAATTGCTGGAGCAGCACCGGTCCCTGGCTCCACGGCCCGCCCTTCAGCACGGTGTAGCCGCGGTAATCGTAGGCGAGCGGGGCTTCGACCGGGACGCGCCAGCGCGCCATGTCGTCGCCGGTGAGAACGCCGGAATGGCGCTGCCCGGACGAATCGAACACGTTTTCATGACGACAAAAGCGGTCGATCGCCGCGGCGACGAAGCCGCGATACCAGGCGTCGCGGGCGCGCTCGATGCGTGCCTCGCGCGAGCCGCCGCCGGCTTCGGCTTCCTGGAGGACGCGCTGGTAGGTGGCGGCGAGGCCAGGATTGCGGAACAGCCGCCCCGCCGGAGGCGGCGCCCCGTTCGGCAGATAAATCGCGGCGGAGCTCGGCCACTCGACGCGGAACAATTCGGCGACGGTGGCGATCGTCTCGCGGATGCGCGGCACCAGCGGGTAGCCGTTTTCGGCATAGCCGATCGCGGGCGCCAGCAATTCAGAGAGCGGCATCGTCCCGTAATCGCGCAGCAAAACCGCCCAGGCGTCGAACGCGGCGGGCACCGCGGCGGCGAGCAATCCGGTGCCGGGCACGAGGTCGAGCCCGAGCCCGCGGTAATGCGCGATCGTCGCCTTCTCCGGCGCCACCCCCTGGCCGCAGATCATGCGGGCCTGGCGCTTCTTCTGGTCCCATACCAGGATCGGCGCCTCGCCCAGCGGGCCGTTCAGATGCGGCTCGACGACTTGCAACGCGAACCCGGTCGCCACCGCCGCGTCGAACGCATTGCCGCCCCTCTCGAGCACGCTCATGCCGACCGCGGAGGCGAGCCAATGGGTCGAGGCGACGACGCCGAACGTGCCGCGGATTTCTGGGCGGGTTGTAAAACCGGGCATCTGTCGCCTCCGGTGATTGCACTGGCGCGAGGTTAGACCACGAAGGAGGCGAAGGAAACGCCGCCTCTATCGCAGCGGCGGCTTCCCGCCCCCATCTATGGCGCATTGCGGCGCCCGCCGCACCGCCCGCAGGACGCCGTGCCGATGAACGACACTCTCGCGCCCGAACCCGCCCCGATTCCGCGATCGCTGTTCCGCATCGCCGCCTCGCATGCCAGCCCGGGCCTGCCGATCGCCGGCGGCGACGTGGCGCGCTGGATTCTGCATGCAGCGCCGCACCGCGCCGACGACGTCGAGTTTTTCGACGAGTTGGCGTGGCGGCTGGTCGGCGACGGTGTCCCGCTGTCGCGGGCAACGCTGCATTTCGGCACCTTGCATCCGCTGATCGCGGGACTGGCGGTGCGCTGGCTGCGCGACCGCCGGGTGACCGAGGAGATCTACATCGCCCACGGCGCCGACGAGACCGACGAATACCGGCTGAGCCCGATCCGCGACACGGTCGAGCGCGGCATTCCGTTTCGCCGCCGGCTGGACGGCAACGACCCCGGCTACCCGCTTCTCGCCGAGTTGCGCGCCGCCGGCGCCGCGGAATACGTGGCGATGCCGCTCAACCCGTTTCTCGCACGCTGGCCGGTCGTTACCTGGACGACCGACCGCAAGGGCGGTTTCACCGAGGACCACATGACCGCGCTCGACAATATCGTTCCGGCCCTCGCCGCGGTCGTCGATTCGCGCGCGGTGCGCCGGGTCGGCAACAATCTGCTCAGCACGTATCTCGGGCCGCAGGTCGGGCGGCGCATCCTTGGCGGCCAGGTCCGCCGCGGCGAGGGCGAGGCGCTGAACGCGGTGATCATGGCGACCGATCTGCGCGGCTTCACCGCGCTGTCCGACCGGCTCGACGGCAGCGAGATGATCGCCTTGCTCGACGATTATTTCGAGGCCGTCACCTCGCCGATCCACGAGCGCCAGGGCGAGGTGCTCAAATTCATCGGCGACGGCGTGCTGGCGATCTTTCCGACCGGCGAGGAAGGCGATTTCACCTCGACAACGGTACGTGCGCTCGACGCGGCGACCGCCGGACTTTCCCGTCTTGGCGAGATCAACGCCGCGCGGCGCGAAACCGGCCGCGCCGAGATCCGCATCGGCATCGGATTGCACCTCGGCGAGGTCATCTATGGCAATGTCGGCGCTGCGGAGCGGCTCGATTTCACGGTCATCGGCCCCGCCGTCAACCTCGCCGCCCGGCTCGAAGACCTGACCAAGCGGGTGATGCGGCCGCTGGTGACCTCGCAGGCCTTTGCCGCCGCCTGCCCGCGCCGGCTGGTCTCGCTCGGCTTTCACCCGATGCGCGGCTTCGACGAGCCCGAGGAAGCGTTCGGCCTGCCCGATTAGGCCCTATTCCGCCGCCGCGACATCGCGCAGCCGCGCCTTGGCGTCGAATTCCTCGGCGACGCGGGCGTCCTGGTCGAGCAGCGCGGCAGCATCGACCGCGGCGAACTCGATCGCGCCCATCGCGGCAAAGGCCTCCTGCACCTTTTCGCCCCACAAGCCGATATCCCTGACCGTCGGAACGATGCGGCTGAAGATGCGGCCGCGGAAAATCCGCATCGTTTCGGACTCGTCGACGAGGCGCAGGCATTCCTCGACCGGGAGGCCGAGCCGCTGCCACACTTCCAGCTGGTTGAAGCGGTCGCGCATGTGCCAGCAGGCGGCGACCACGAATTCCTCGCGCTCGGCGCGCTCGGCGGCGGTCAGTTGCGGGTAGTAGTCGCGCAGCGCCAGGCGGCCGAACGCGACATGGCGCGCCTCGTCCTGCATGACATAGGCGTTGACCGCGGCGGCAAGCGGGTTCTGGGACTGGTCGCGGATGCGCTGGAACGCGGCCAGTGCCAGCCCCTCGATCAGGATCTGCATGGTCAGGTAGGTCATGTCCCACCGGCGGTCGCTAAGCCCGCTCTCCAGCAGCGATTTGAGGCCGTGGGTGATCGGATAGGCGAGCTCGAACTTCTCGTGCAGCAGGCGCGAATAGGCCTCGACATGGCGCGCCTCGTCCATGACCTGGGTCGCCGCATAGAACTTGGCGTCGAGGTCCGGCACCGTCTGCACGATCTTCGCGGTGGCGATCAGCGCGCCCTGCTCGCCATGCATGAACTGGGAAATCTGCGAGGCCTGCAGATGATGCCGGATCCGGCGCCGCTCGGCAGCGTTCATCCTGTCCCACAGCGGCGAGCCGAAGATCGGGATCACCCGGTCGTCGAGCAGCATCGGGTTCTCGGGATCGAGGTCCTGCGACCAGTCGATGCGCTCCGCCGCGTCCCATTGCTGCCGCTTGCCCTTGTCGTAGAGCTGCAGCAGCCCGGCGCGGCGTTCGTCATATTCCCAGGTGAACGCGGCTTCGGTGTTGCCCTCGAATTTCCACTCGGTCTGCTCGACCGGCAGCGTATAGCGGTAAACCGTCGACATCGCCGTCGCTCCTCGACGCCTCGGTCTCGCCGTCATTCTAGCCTAAATGGTCGGCGTGGGCGATGACCGCAGGCGCTAGGCCGGCGTCACGGCCGCGGCGAGCATCGCTTGTCCTTCATCGTTGAGGCGCATTCTCTTCCCGCCGCATCGAGGCCCCTTGGCGGCGCAACTCCAGGCAGGGACAATGACGCGAACAACCGGGAGGAGCACCTGATGCCAGTGACGATCTACCACAACCCGCGCTGCAACACCTCGCGCAGGACGCTGGCCCTATTGCGCGACAAGGGCGTCGAGCCGACCGTCGTCGAATATCTGAAGACGCCGTACACCGCCGCGCAGCTCAAGACCCTGCTCGGCCAGCTCAAATTGCCGGCCTCGGCAATCGTGCGCAAAAAGGAGGCGGCGGCCGCCGGGATCGACCCGGCGAAATTGTCGGAAGATGCGCTGATCGCAGCGCTGGCGAAAAACCCGATCGCGGTCGAACGGCCGATCGTCGTCTCCGGCAGCAAAGCCGCGCTCGGCCGCCCGCCCGAAAAGGTGCTCGATATCCTGTAGGCGCGGCTTCGCTCTACCCGGCATCGAACGGGGCGATGCCGAACATCTCGGCAAAGCCCTGCCGTCCCGCCGGCAGGATGGCGACGGCACGGGTATCGCGCTGGCGTTCGATCCAGCCGAGTTCGAAGCATCGCGAGGCGAGCGCGGCGCCGACCGAGCCGGCGAGATGCGTGCGCCGCTCGCTCCAATCAAGGCAGGGCCGGCAGAAGGCGCGGCGGCGCAATCCGAGCGCGGCGAGGTCGATGCCGAACTCGCCGAGGAACCGGGCGCCGCGGTCGGTAACCTGGCCGCCATCCGCGGTCAACACGATCTGGCGGCGCGAAGCGAGCGCGTCGGCGAGCGCGACCCCGAGCCGGCCGGCGAGGTGGTCGTAGCAGGTTCGCGCCGTGCGCAATACCTCGCCGCCGCGCCAGCGCGGCTGATGGCGCGGCGGGCCGTCGGCGGCGACGGCCATGATCCCTTCGAGCATCTGGCCGATCAGCGGCGAGGCGAGCCGGAAATAGCAATGCCGCCCCTGCTTTTCGGCAACCAGCAGGCGCGCCTCGACCAGCCGGGCGAGGTGGCCGCTGGTGGTCTGCGGCGACACGTGGGCGGCATAGGCCAGTTCCGTCGCGGTCAGGGCGCGGCCGTCGAGCAAGGCGGTCAACACGTTGGCACGGGCCGGGTTGCCCACGAGGGCGGCAATCTCGGCAATCGGCGGAGTCGACGTCATGCCCGCACTATAGGCGCCGTGCCCCGGCCGATCACGCATCGACACTTCGGGTTCGGCCGAAGCGATCCTGCGCGACAGCGCCGGGCGACCGCCCCACATTCCCGGCATCCGCAAACACCCCGGAGCATCGCCATGACCTTTCGGTGTGCCATGTCGGTCGCACCCAAGCTCGACCCGCGCGAGGAGCATTTCCTCATTGCCAGCCACCGCGACGGGCTCGCCCTGTTCCTGCGCTATCTCGCGCCCGAGCGGGCGACACCGCCCGCGGGCCGCACCGTGCTTTATGCCCACGGCGGCACGTTTCCGTCGGCCTTGTCGATCGCGCATCGCTTCGACGGGCGTTCGTGGCGCGACGAGTTGTGCGCCGCCGGGTTCCACGTCTGGGGGCTCGACTTCCACGGCTTCGGCAGCTTTTCCGACCCCTATCCCGAGATGGAAGAGCCGGCGGACGCCCACCCGCCGCTGGGCCGGGCCGAGGATGCGAGCCGGCAGCTCGAAATGGCGGTGCGGTTCATCGCTGCGCGCCATCGTGTCGCCCGGGTGTCGATCATCGCTCATTCGTGGGGCACGATCGTCGCCGGCCGCTTCGCCGGCAAATGCCCCGAACTGGTGGACCGCCTCGTCTTTTTCGGCCCGATCGCGCGCCGGCCGCGCACCGCCGACCCGCAGCGCCTGCCGGGCTGGCGGCCGATCTCGCTGAAGGCCCAGTGGGACCGGTTTACCGCCGAAGTGCCGGCGGGCGAACCGCCGGTCTTGTCGCGGCGTCATTTCGACGAATGGGGCGAAGCCTATCTCGACGCCGATCCGGAGAGCCGCCTGCGCACCCCGCACGCGGTCAAAACCCCGAGCGGCGCGTTCCAGGACATCTTCGACGCCTGGGCCGGCGACCTGGCCTACGATCCGGCGCTGGTGCGAGCGCCGGTCGCCATCATCCGCGGCGAATGGGACGGCATGTGCACCGATTCCGATGCCGCTTGGCTGCTCAACTCGCTGACCGGGTCGCCGGCGCGCCGCGACGTCAAGATCGGCCGCGCCACCCACCTGATGCATCTTGAGCAAAACCGCCATGCGCTGTATCGCGAAAGCGAAACCTTTCTGCGCGGCGATGGCCCGTCGATGGAGGAAGCCGCATGTTTGCCGTGATCTTCGAAGTTCAGCCGAAACGGGAGCGGTTCGATGACTACCTGGCCCTCGCCGGGCAATTGAGGCCCGAGATCGAAAAGATCGACGGCTTTATCGACAACGAGCGCTTCGCCAGCAAGCGAACCGAGGGGCGCCTTCTGTCATTGTCGACATGGCGCGACGAGAAGGCGGTGATCCGCTGGCGCACGCTCGGGGTGCATCACGCGGCCCAGGAAAAAGGCCGGTTCGCGATCTTCGCGGCCTATCACCTCAGGGTCGGCGAGATCACCGCCGACACGCACATCCCCGCGGGGCAGCGGCTGGCGAACCAGCGCCTCGACGAGACCGAGATCGGCGCGGCCAAAAGCGTGACCATCAGCGAATTGGTCCCGCCCGCCGGCGGGGACACGGCGAGCCCCGACATCGCCGCCGCTCTCGGCCTGCCCGGGGGCGCTGCCGGACCGCTCGACCATGAGGTTTTCGAGAGCATCACCAGCCCGGGCAAGTTGCTGCTGCTCGCCTCCTGGCGCGATGCCGGCGCCGCCGATCAATGGCAGCCGCGAGCGCCCGCTGCCGGCGCCCTGCGCCACCGGCAGGTCCGCATCGTCCGCGATTACGGCATGACCGACCGCCGCGAGGCGCCGCAATACTATCCGCCGGTACAGCGCTAATCGCGCTCGGTTTCGGCCGAGTATTCCTCGGCGCAGAACGTGCCGCCCTGCCGGCGCTCGGCGATCGGGTCGGCGCCGGCAGGCTCCTTCGCCAACACCTCGGCGGCATAGGGCTCGGAATCATCCTGCGGCCGGTAGCCGAGCCGCACCGCGTTCGAGTTGTCGTACCACGAGCGGCGGTTGTTGGAGACGCCGTAGACGATCTCGTAGCGGATGTCGGGATGTTCGAGCCCGATGCGCACGAGCTGGGTCAGGTCACGCGGGCTGATCCAGATCGACAGGCGCCGCTTGTCGATCGGCCGGGTGCCGAAATTGCCGATGCGCACGCCGAAAAACCCGATCCCGTGCTTGTCGGAATAAAGGCTGCCGAGCGCCTCGCTGAACGCCTTCGACACGCCGTAGCGGCTGTCCGGCCGCACCATCACGTTGTGGTTGATGGTCTGGTCGCGGCGATAAAACCCGACCGCGTGGTTCGAAGTGGCCATGACGATGCGCTTGACCCCCGCCAGCCGCGCCGCCTCGAACACATTGTAAAGGCCGACGATGTTGCCTTCGAGAATCTTCTCCCAGGTGTTCTCGCCCGAGATCCCGCCGAGATGGATGATCCCGTCGCACCCCTCAACCATGCGCTCGACCGCGGCCCTGTCGGCAAGCTCGGTGCGGTCGACCTCCTCGCCGGCACGAGCCGGCCCGATGTCGACCCGGTCCGACACACGCAATACCGGATAGACGCCGTGCAACGTCTCGCGCAATGACCGCCCGATCCCGCCGCCCGCACCGGTGATCAGAACCCTGTGCATGAGCATCCTCCTTCTCCGGCTCAGCCGGTCGGTGCGGCAATGGCATCGAGCGGCCGCCCCTTGGTTTCCGAATGGATCTGCGTGGTCGCGATCGCCGCGACGATCAGCAGGGCCGCCATCCCGCCGAACAGCGCGCCCAGCCC
Source organism: Alphaproteobacteria bacterium (assembly GCA_030041385.1). GTDB lineage: Bacteria > Pseudomonadota > Alphaproteobacteria > ATCC43930 > CGMCC-115725 > DATARH01. Next base: position 101,439 of record JASHNY010000203.1, on the reverse strand, counting down.
GTAAGCCTGATAGATGAAGATCGCGTAGGGGGCCAGCGACGCACCGATCTTGCTGGCAGCGAAGGCAAGGCCGATCCCCGACGCCCGCGCGTTGGTCGGGAAGCACTCGGCCGTGAAGATCACCATCGCGTTCACCCCGGTCTGCATGAAGAAGAACATGCAGAACCCGACAATCAATACCATCGGCTGCGAGCCCGCCTGGGCAAACAGCAGGGCGAAGACCACCGCAAGGCACGACGCGGTCACCGAGACCTTGAGCCGGCCGATACGGTCGAGCGCGAACATCATGAAGACGCTGCTGCACGGGTAGGCCAGGGTCATGCCGAAGGTGAAGGTCAATGCCTTGGTGATCGGAAAGCCGCGTTCGCTCATCAGTTGCGGCAGCCATGTCGCCACCAGATAGACGACGCAGAAAAGCGTGAAGAAGCTGACGAGCGAGGCGACGACCGTCTTGCGATGGCGCCGGAACACCACCGCGATCGGGTCGCTTTTGGTGTCGCTCGCTGCGCTGGCGCCCAGCTCTGTGCCGGGTGCCGGCCCGGCGATGCCGAGCCGGTTGAGCACATCCAGCGCTTCCGCGCCGCGGCCGTGCGTCGCCAGCCAGCGCGGCGATTCCGGCAGCGAGAAGCGCAGCAGCCAGATGATCAGCGCGACAATGCCGATCACGACGAAAATGCCGCGCCAGCCCAGAATGCTGCGACAGGCGAGCACGAACAGGATCGAAACCGGCCACGGCGAGGCGCCGCCGATCAGGTGAACGAAGGCCATGACCTTGCCGCGGCTGCGCGCCGGCGCGTATTCCGCCGCATAGGAAAAGCACAGCGGCGGCTCGGCGCCGAGCCCCACCCCGGCGACGAAGCGTGCGCCGGCCAGCCACAGATAGCTCGGCGCCAGCGACGCGGCGATCGTCATCACTCCGAAGATCAGCAAATTCGCCTGGTAAACGGTCTTGCGGCCGAAGCGGTCGGTCAATTCCCCCTGGCCGAGCGAGCCGAGAAAAGTGCCGATCAGCGTCGCGCTGGCGATCAGCGCGATATGCGCGGGCGTGGCAAAGCCGCTTCTGATCAGGTCGGGAACCAGCGACCCGAACACCGCAATATCGACCAGATCGATTGCCAGGCCCGCGCTGATCAAGGTCACGACGCGCCAGTGCAGCGGGCCCATCCGGGCATCGTCCATCGCCGCCGCGACAAACGCTTCGACCGATTGCTTCATCGCGGCGCTCCCCCTCCCCGCGGCGACCACGGGAGGGAGTCTTAGCGGATGCCGGCGAGCGCGTCGCGCTGGTCGTGGAACAGCTGGCGGATCCAGTCGATCACCGCGCGCACGCAGGCGGCGCGGCGCAGGTCGCGGTGCACGATCACCCAGTATTCGGCGGCGATCTCCGGGATCGGCGCGGTCAGCCGCTCGAGCAGCTTGTCGTCGTCGCCGATGAAGCAGGGCTGAATGCCGCGTCCGGCGCCGGCGCGGATCGCCGCCAGGTGCATCGTTGCGGTCGAGGCGCGCAGCGCAATCGGGTCGCCCGCTTCGCGTACTCGCTGCAACACCCACCGCGCGGTCGGGTAATGCGCCTGCTCCTCGGTATAGGTGACCCAGGCGTCGCTCGCGGAGCCCGCCCGCCGATAGACCGCACAGGCAAACTCGCCGAGCTTGGCGACATAGAGGTCGCCGCCTTCGGGAGGATGGTGCCGTACCGCGAGATCGGCCTCGCGGCGGGCAAGGTTGGCGGTCTGCTGCGATTCGACGAGTTCGAGGGTGATGCCCTCCGGCAGCGGCGTCGCCGCCGCGCCGAGATTGCGGGAAAGGAAGCTGGCGGCCCACTCGCCGACCGAGACGCGGACGGTGCCGCTCAGCTCGGGCGACGACGCTGCCCGACGCCGCTCGAGCATCAACGCCGCGCGCTCGACGCCCTCCGCCGCCGCGACCAGCCGCTCCCCGGCAGCGTTCAGGCGCAACCCCTCGGGCAGGCGGTCGAACAGGGTCGGGCCGCCGAACGTCGCCTCGAACGCCGCGAGCCGGCGGCCGATTGTCGGCTGGCTCAAGCCCAGCGCACGGCCCGCGGCGCGCAGCGAGCCGTGGCGCGCGACCGCGAGAAAGACGCGGACGTCGTCCCAATCCATGCTGCCGACCCCGTTGGCCGGCACGCCGCGCGGCGCCTGGCTGCGCCGAAATTCTGCGCCGGGGACAGGGGCATCGTCGAGCGGGACCATGATACAAACCTGTATCGATGCATATCGAATTTGTGCGTTCCTGAAATTAAAACATATCGCTATCCTGCTGTCGATACGAGCAGGAGAGCGGCGATGACCACAATCCTCGATCTCAAGGGCACGCTTGCAAAAATGCCGATGATGACCGGCCGGCGGCCGGAATCGACCGAGGCCGAACGCAAGGCCACCGGCGCGTTCGTCACCCTGGCGCCCTATCGCGACGGCAACATCTACAGCGCCAAGTTCTCCGGCGACGCGGCATGGGAGCGCCACCCGAACGGCGACGAACTGGTCCAGATCATCGACGGCTCCTGCACCATGCACCTGATGACCGAGAACGGCCTCGAAAGCCATGAGGTCAGCGCCGGGATGACGGTCGTGGTGCCGCAGAACACCTGGCATCGATTCCATGCGCCGAACGGGGTCAGCATCGTCACCGCGACGCCACGGCCGACCGAGCACTTGACCGTCGATGTCGAAGACCCGCGGACTCTTTCGCGGGCGCAATTGTCGGGCAACATCGAAGAGAAATGGCGCTGACAGGCGCCGCTCGCGCGGCCATCCCGCCTGATCACGCCGGCCGCGGCCCGGGAATACGGAGGAAGCGATGCACTTTGACCGGCGCCTGTGGCAGCTGACCCGCGGCCTGCGCGGCCGAATCGCAGCGGCGATTGCGATCGGCCTGGCCGCGGCGGCCTTCGGCATCGCCCGCTTCACGCTGCTCGGCACTCTGCTCGCTCTGGTCTTTCGCGGCGCCGGGCTGAAGCCGATCGCCATCGCCGCCGCCGGGGTTGCCGCTGCGGTGGTGCTGCGCCCGGCGCTCGATTACTGGCGCACGATCCTCGCCCACCGCACCGCCGCCATCGTGCAGAACGATCTGCGCGGCCGGCTTTACGACAAGGTCGCCGAACTGGGGCCGGCCTGGTTCGCCGGCGAGCGCACCGGCGGGGTGATGCTGTCGATCGTCGACGGCGTCGAGCAATTGCAGACCTTTTTCGGCCAATACGTGCCGCAGGTTTGCGTCGCAGCGCTGACCCCGATCGCGATCTTCCTGTTCATCGTGTGGTGGGATCTGCCGGTCGCCGCGGTGATGCTGGCCGGCGCCCTCGTCACCCTGTTCGCGCCGATGGTTTTCAACAAGATCGAGGGCGGCCGCGGCCGGGTCCGGCACGAGGCGATGAAGGGGTTCGGGGCCGAGTTCCTCGATGCCGTCCAGGGCCTGCCGACCTTGAAGGCGTTCGGCCAGAGCCGCGCCTATGGGGTGCGGCTCGCCGAGCGGGCACGGCACCTGTCGGACACGACCATGCGGGTGTTGTCGACCAGCGTGATGACGCGCGGCATCACCGACGCCGGCGTGGCCATCGGCGCCGCGGCGGCGCTGGCGCTCGGCGCGTGGCGGGTGTCGCACGGCGAGATGACGATCCAGGCGCTGCTGATCGTATTGATGTGCGGCACCGAGATTTTCCGGCCGCTGCGCGACCTGCGCACAGTGTTGCACCAGGGCTTGACCGGGCAATCGGCTGCCGCCGGCATCAATGCGCTGCTGGCCGCCGAGCCGTTGGTGCCGCTGAAACCCTCGCCGCAGGCACGGCCCGAACCGCCCGCGCTCGCGCCGGCCATCGTCTTCGACGACGTGCGCTTCGCCTATCCGGGCGGACGGCGGCCGGCGCATGACGGCCTGTCCTTCGCCGTCGCGGCCGGCGAGAAGATCGGCATCGTCGGGCCGAGCGGGTCCGGCAAATCGTCGGTGGCGCGGCTGCTCTTGCGCCTGTTCGACCCGCAATCGGGTGCGGTCGAGATCGGCGGCAGCGATATCCGCGATCTCGATCCGGAGGAATTGCGGCACCTGATCGCGGTCGTCCACCAGGACACCTACCTGTTTCACGGCACCGTCGCCGAGAATCTGCGCCTCGGCAATCCCGACGCCTCCGACCGCGAGATCGAAACCGCTGCGCGCGACGCCAACGCGCACGAATTCATCATGCGCCTGCCGCAGGGCTATCGCACGGTCATCGGCGAGCGCGGCGCCAACCTGTCCGGCGGGCAGCGCCAGCGCCTCGCGATCGCCCGCGCCTTGTTGCGGGATGCGCCGATCCTGATCCTCGACGAGGCCTTGTCGTCGGTCGATGCCGAGAACGAGGCGGTGATCCAGGAAGCGATCGACCGCCTCGCCAAGGGTCGCACGACGCTGATCCTGGCGCACCGGCTGTCGAGCGTGATCGGCGCCGACCGCATCCTGGTGCTCGATCATGGGAGGGTCGTCGAGAGCGGCCGGCACGCCGAATTGATCCGCCGCGACGGCCCGTATCGCCGGCTGATGGGCGCCCAGGCCGAGGAACGCGGCGACGATTTCGACCTGATCGCCGATCGCGCCGAGGCGGCCCCGACCGAAACACGCGACGCCGCCATTCTCGGCGAGGAGGCGCCGGCGGCAACCGCCGCCGCGGCAGCGCGGGTCGGCGGCGCGGCAACGCTCGCCACCCTGATCCGCATCATCGCGCCGTGGCGGCGGCAATTCGCGGTCGTCGTGACCTCGGGGGTGGCGCGGGTCGCGGCCTATATCGGCGTCGGCGTCCTCAGCGCGCTCGCGGTCGCCGCGGTGAAAACCGGCGCGCCTTACGGCACCCTGCTGATCCTGCTCGGGTTGGCGGCGCCATTGGCGGGGCTCCTGCACTGGCTCGAATCGTGGCTCGCGCACGACATCGCCTATCGCCTGTTGGCCGAATTGCGCATCGACCTCTACAAAAAGCTCGACACGCTGGCGCCGGCCTATCTGGTGCGGCGGCGCTCCGGCGATTTGATCGCGCTCGCCGCCCAGGACATCGAGACGATCGAGTATTTCTTTGCCCATACGGTGGCGCCGGCGCTCGTCGCGGTGCTGGTGCCGTCGGTCGTGCTTGCGACCCTCGCTGTGATCGCCTGGCCGATCGCGCTGGCCTTACTGCCGTTCGTGGTTTACGCCGGGCTCGCGCCGGTGGTGACGCGGCGCCGCATCGACCGGCTCGGCGGCGAGGCGCGCGAGGCGCTGGGATTGCTCGGCGCTTACGTCACCGAGACGATCCAGGGCCTGGGGGACCTGGTCGCGTTCCAGGCGGTCGGCCGCCGCCGCGACGGATTCATGGCGGCGGTGCGCGATTACCAGAAGACGCGCCTCGCCCTGTTGTCCGACCTTGCCGCGCAGACCGCCCTGTTCGAGGTCGCGACCGGCTTTGGTGGGCTCGCGGTCGCGGTGGTTGGCGCCGTGCTCGTCTCGCAACACCAGCTCGCGGCGACGACCCTGCCCCTGCTGATCCTGATCGCGCTGGCCTCGTTCCTGCCGATCTCGGAGATCGCTCAGGTCAGCCGCCAGCTTGCCGACACGATCGCCTCGACGCGGCGGCTTTACGCGGTCCACCATGAGATGCCGGCGGTCGTCGACGGCCCGCTGCACCCGCCGGCGCCATTGGGCGGCTCGGCGATCCGCTTCGATGATGTCGGCTTCGCCTATCCCGGCGCGCGGGCGGCGGCGCTCGACGGGATTTCGCTCGACATTGCCGCCGGCAGCACGGTTGCTGTGGTGGGGCCGTCGGGCGCGGGGAAGACGACGCTCGCCAGCCTGCTGCTGCGGTTTTGGGATCCCGCGGCAGGGCGGATCCTGATCGACGGCATCGACCTCAAGGACTTCGTGCTCGACGATCTGCGCGGGCGCGTCTCTCTGGTGTCGCAGGACACCTACCTGTTCAACGACAGCTTGCGCGCCAACGTCGCCCTCGCCCGGCCCGATGCTGGCGAGGGGGAAATTGCCCGGGCGTTGGAACAAGCCGCGCTGGCGGAATTCGTCGCCAGCCTGCCCGAGGGTCTCGACACCCGCGTCGGCGAGCGCGGAGTGCAGCTTTCCGGCGGCCAGCGCCAGCGGGTGGCGATCGCCCGCGCCTTTCTGAAGAATGCACCGACGCTGATCCTCGACGAGGCGACCTCGCATCTCGACGCGGTCAGCGAGGCCCAGGTGCGCGCCGCGCTCGACGCGCTGATGCGCAACCGCACGACGATCGTCATCGCGCATCGCCTGTCCACGGTGCGCAACGCCGACCTGCTGGTCGTGCTCGATCGCGGCCGAGTTGCCGAATGCGGCCGCCATGCCGAGCTGGTCGCCCGCAACGGGCTCTATGCGCGGCTGATCCGCCGCCAGCTGGCCGGCGCGCGTGAGCCGGTTCGCGCCATCGGCGATTGAGCGCGGCGCATGGTAATCGCGCTCATTGACAGGTTGTTCGCAGAAGTGGATCGTGCCGGCACGGATCGACCAGCCAGACCCCGATGGTTTCTGCCGAACTCGACACTCTGGCGATTGCCAAACGGCTGAAGAGCGCCGGCTTCAGCGAGGAACAGGCCGAGGCCGTGACGGGCGTGCTGCACGATGCCCGCGACGGCGATCTATCGCGGCTCGCCACGCGCGAAGACCTGGCCCGGCTGGAGGCCACGACCAAGGCCGAATTCGAAAGGCTGGGCACGGAGTTCGAGAGGTTCGAAGCGGCGGCCACGGGTCGCTTCGCCGCGGCCGAAGCGGCGACCAAGGCAATGATCGACGCAGCCGTCGGCGGCTTGCGTGCGGAGATGGAAATCCTGCGCCGGGACCTGACGATAAGGCTCGGCAGCATGATCGTGGTCGCCACCGGGGTTCTGCTCGCCGCTAAGTTTTTTAGCTGACCCCGCACTCGCGCGTTAACGTCCTCCTAACCGTTCTTGCCTAGCCTCTTCGGCCGTCGCCATTGCAGCGGCGGGAGCGGTCGATGCCGGATAGTACAGCGGGGTTTACCCCCGAGCAGCGGGAGCGCCTGACCCAGATCTGGGACCAGCTCTACGAACTGTACCTGGAACAGGCGAATGGCGGCCGCGCCGCCGCGGTGATCGAGGCCGACATCGCCAAACTGATCGCCGAGCGCAACGCGATCCGCTCGTGGGGCTGGAATACCGGCCAGAACTGGAAGGAAGGGATCCCGCCCGAAGAGCTCGCCAAGATGCTGGGGCAAAAGTAGGACTCCCGGCCGAAATGGACCGCTTCCGTCCCGGCCGCATGCGGGCGAGACGCCCGCGCTAATCTAAACCCGCAAATCGACGATCAACGGCGAGTGGTCGCTGAGCCCGGCGAGCCGCTCGGCATGCGAATAGCGGATCGCGCCGGCCCGCGCCGCCAGCGCCGGCGACAGGAACGCGTGGTCGATGCGGAAGCCGTTGCCGCGGGTGCTGTACCAGGAGTATTCGCGGCGTTCGGGATAGCGCTGCCGCCACAGATCGCAGAAACCGATTTCCGCGACCCGGTCCATGTAATGGGCCAGCGCGTCGATCGCCCCGGCCTCGTCGACATAGGCGCGGCAGGTGTTGAAATCGCCTATCGCCAGCGTCGGCAGCGCCGCGTCCGCGGCGAGCATGGCCAGCAGGGCATCCCAGTAAGGAACCTTTGCCTTCAGGTTCGGCATGTAGACGCCGTAAAGGCGGAAATCCGGGAACTCGGCGGCGACGAGCTTGTAGGGTTCGGGCAAACCGGCTGCGCCCGCTTCATGCAGGCCAAAGCGCGCCCGGGCGGCGACCAATGTGCCATTGCGCCCGGGCGGCGGAGGCGGCGCACTGACATGGCGGTAGCCGATTGCGGCCAGCGCCGCAATCAGGCGCGCGCCCGAGTCGCCGCCGCGATACTCCGACAACACCAGAATGTCGGCGGCGTGGGCGGCGAGTGCGGCGACGATCGCGGCAAGGCGGGTGCCGCCGCCCTGGCGGATGTTCCAGGCGAGCAGCCGGACGTGGCGGCCGCGCCGCCGCGCAGTCATCGCGAGCGCGGCAATTTGCCGGCAAAACTGCCGGCCGCCTGCCGCCCGCTGACCTCGGCCCCGGCATCGGGCGCCATGCGCAGGAACAGCGGCACCGAGGACAGCGAAATGCCGCCGACCGCCAGCAGGGCCAGTGAGAAATCGCCGGGCGTCAGATTTGTCGTGCCGTGCGTCGCGACCAGCGCATAAAGCACCAGCGCGCCGGTGCCGACACCGACGCTTTGCGACAATTGCTGGCACATGCTGGTCAGGCTGGTCGCGCGGCTCAGCATCGGGCCCGGCACGTCGGCATAGCTCAGCGTGTTGATGCTGGTCATCTGCAACGAGCGGAAGAACCCGCCCGCCAGCAGCAGCAGAAAAATCACGAAGTGCGGCGTGTTCGGCCGGAACAGCGAATAGGCGAAGATGAACGCGGCGCTGACGGCGGCGTTGCCGGCCAGCACCGAGCGGAAGCCGAAGGTGCGGATGATCGGGGTGACCGTGATCTTCATCGTCATCGCGCCGAGCGCCTGGGCAAAGGTCAACAGGCCCGAGGCGAGCGGGGTCAGCCCGAACCCGACCTGCAGCATCAGCGGCATCAGAAACGGCAGCGCGCCAGTTCCGGTGCGAAACAGAAACCCGCCCGTGGTCGCCGCCGAATAGGTCGGAATGCGGAACAGCGCCAGGTCGATGATCGGGCTCGCCGCCTGTCGCGCATGGCGGACATAAAGCGCGATGCACACCCCGCCGCAGGCGAGCAGCGCCAATGACAGCGGCAACGGCAAGGCGCCGCGGCCGATCGTCTCGAACCCGAAGGCGAGGGTCGCCAGGCCGATCCCGGTCAATACAAAGCCGCCGAAATCGAACGGCCGCACCGTCCCCTCTTCGACGTTCCTGACCACGAGGTTGACCAGCACCACGCCGATCAATCCGATCGGAATGTTGATGAAAAAGATCCAGCGCCACGACCAGTACGTGACGATGAACCCGCCGAGCGGCGGCCCGATGACCGGCCCGATCAGCGCCGGAACGCTGACGAACGACATCGCCTGGACCAGTTCGGATTTGGGCACGGTGCGCAGCAGGACGAGCCGGCCGACCGGCACCATCATCGCGCCGCCCATGCCCTGAACGATCCGCATCACCACCAGCATCCCCAGCGAGTTCGACAGCCCGCAGCCGATCGAGCCCAGCACGAACACGCCGATCGCCGCGCTGAACACCTGGCGTGCGCCGAAACGGTCGGCGGTCCAGCCGCTGATCGGGATGAACACGGCGAGGCTGAGCAAATAACAGGTGATCGCAACGTTGAGCTTCAGCACGCTTTCGTCGAGCGAGCGCGCGATCACCGGCAGGGCTGTCGCGATGATCGTCGAATCGAGGCTCTGCATGAACAGGGCGCAGGAAACGACCAGCGAGATCAGGAGTCGGCGGGAACTCGGGCGCATCCGGCAAACATATCGCGGCCGGCGAGGCCCACAAGGCGAATCACCCGGCGCTGGACGCGGGGCAAGTCATATAAGATGCGGGGATGAAGAGGAACTCGCAGCATAACTTTGCGGGCGTGACGCACCTTCCGTCTCGCGCCTCCCGCGCCCCCGGACGGCCGGCCCTTACGGGCCGTTCCGGGGGTGACCCGCCGGTCCACGCCGTCAGCTCCGGCAGTGGGGGCAACTCGGCCCCACCGGGTTTCGTTCCGGCATGCCGAGCAGGCCGATGAGCGCGCCGATCGCCAACCGTCTGTTCGTATTGATCCTGCAGCATCCGCAGGAACGCCGGCACGCGCTGTCGACGGCGGAGGCGGCCGCAGCGGTGCTGAAGCGGGCGAAGATCGCGGTCGGCCTGTCCTGGCCCAACCTGGCCAAGGCGCTGGGCGGTGCCGCCGAGCCGCGGCGCTGGGCGGTGCTCTATCTCGGCTCGGCCCGGCCGCTGCCGACGGATGACGCGATCGTCGCGCTCGACCGCAACGGCGAGCCGATCGCCGACGCCACCAGGTTATTGAGCAATCTTGACGGCATCGTCCTCTTGGACGGCACCTGGAGCCAGGCCAAGAATTTGTGGTGGCGTAACCCGTGGCTGTTGAAACTGCACCGCCTGGTGCTCAACCCGCCGCGCCCGGCGCGCTATGGCCGGCTGCGTCGCGAGCCGCGGCGCGAGGCCCTGTCGACGCTCGAGGCGGCGGCATTGGTGTTGCGCCATGCCGAGGCCGGCCCGGAAGCGGCCGAGGCACTGCTCGCCGAGCTCGACCGGCTGCTCGCCGCAGCGCGCCCCGCCGTCTCCCGAAGCGTGAGCGCGTAGAGCAGTACCGCCGCCGCAGCCGCGACGTTCAGCGATTGCACCGGGCCGCCGCCGGGGATCGTCGCAACCGCGTCGCAGGCGGCCAGGGTCGCGGGGTCGAGCCCGGTTTCTTCGTTGCCGAGAACGAGCGCCACGGGGCGATGCGCCGGCTCCGGCGCCAAGGCGCGGCCGCCTCCCGGCGCCGTGCCGAGGATGCGATAGGCCGGCTTCAGCCAGTCCAGCGCCGCCGGCAGCCGTGCCCGATAGAGGGTCACGGCGTCGAGCCCGCCGGCGGCGACGCGGTAGCTTTCGTCCGACGGCAAGGCCTGTTGCGGGCGGTCCGCCAGGATCAGCCGCGCCACGCCGAAAAACGCGGCGCTGCGGGCGATCGCGCCGAGATTGTGCGGGTTGCCGACACCGTCGAGGATCACCAGCGGCGTGCCGTCCGCGGCCCAGCCGGAAATCGCGGCGGGATCGAGCGGCAACAGCGGGCGCCGGCGGGCGACCGCGACCACCCCGCCGTGCCGCGGCGTCCCCGCGACGCGCGCCAGCTCGGCCGCCGTCACCGCGCGGTACGGCTTGTGAGCCGCCGCGGCGAGGCGGCATTCGGCGGCCAGCTCTGCGGCTAGGCCCGGCTCAAAGAACAGCCGCTCGACCCGGCCGGGATCGCGTGCAAACAGCGCGCGCACGGCGTTGAGCCCGCAGATGCGCAACAGCCGGGCTGGCGGCGCCGCGCCCGCTCGCTTCGCCGCACGGTGGGCCGGCTCGCCGCGCGGTGCGCGCTCAGTGCGGGGTCTCGGCACCGGCTTCGGCGAACAGGGCGGCGGCATCCCGGCTCAGCGCCGCCAGCGAATCATGGCGCAGATACATCATGTGCCCGCCGTTGAGGACACGCAGTTCGATCGCCGCCCGCACCGATTGCGGCAGCGACAGCTGGTCGATCAGCCAGCGCGAACCCAGATACGGCGTCACCAGGTCGGTGCGGCCGTTGACGATCAGTACCTTGGTCTGCGGGTGCGCGAGCAGCGCCTGTTCGAGCGAGGTCAGGGCGAGGCCAAGCCCGCCTTCGCCCTTCTCCGCGCCCTTCCATTCCCATTGCCGGTTCACGTCGCGCGCCAGCACCCGATAAGGCAGCTCCGTATGGTAGCCCAGCACTTCCGGAGCATAGGCGTCGAACGCCGCGGTGAAGGCCGCGGTCGCCGGCCCCAGCACCGGGTCGCCGCCATCGTCGTCGTAGGGGTTGCCGCGCGTCGCGCGTTCGACCGTGCCGTCGTAGAGGCTGAGAAGTTCGTGCCGGTCGCGCCGCAATTCGCGCACAAAGACCCCGCTTGGGACCCGCCCGCGCTCGCGCGCAACGACATCCGGGGAAAGGCCCGTGATCGCGGCGATCCGGGCGATCAGCTTGTCGCTCTCCGGCGGCAGCCCGGTCATCCCGGCGATCCCGGTCAGGTAGTCGCCGAGCGCGAAATGCTCGACCTTGGCGAGGTCGTCGGGCGCTGCCGGCTTGCCCGCCAGCGCGTCCGCCGTCGCCGCATAGGACGGCAATTCGAAGGCCGCCGGCATCAGGTTGGTTATGCCGCTGCGCAACAGCGTGTAGTCGAGCGCCGGCGAGATCATGACCACGCCGCTTGGCGTCACCCCGACATCCTCGACCAGGATGTGCGACAATGCAGCGGCGCGGTATCCGCCGTAGCTCTCGCCGACGACAAACACAGCCGACGACCAGCGCTCGTGCCGGGTCAGCCACAGCCGCACCACCGCAGCGAGCGAGTCGAGGTCGCTACGCACGTTCCAGAATGGCTTGCCGGGATCGCCGCCGTCCTTGCCCTTGTCTTTGTCGTCCGCTTCGCCACGGCTGAACCCGGTGCCGACCGGATCGATAAAGACGAGATCGGTGAAGGCGAGCCACGACGACGGGTTGTCCACCAGCCGATAGGGCGGGCTGGGCACCGAGCCGTCGCCCGGCGTCTCCAGGATGCGCGGGCCGAGCGCGCCAAGATGGAGATAGGCCGATGCGGCGCCAGGCCCGCCGTTGACCACGAAGGCGACCGGCCGCCGCGCCCCGCCGGTAACGTCGGCGACGTAGGAAACCGTGTAGATCGACGCCGTCACCGCGCCCTTGCGGTCGTGCAATGCGAAGGTCTCGGCGATCGCGCGATAGTTAAGCGGCTGCCCGGAGAGCGTGATCGTGTGCCGGGTCTCTACCCGCGCCGGCAATTGCAGGCCAACCGCGGCCGGCTTCGGCGCCGGCTTGGCGGGCGCCGGCTTGTCGGCGGCGTGCGCAGCCGGTGAGGCCGCGGCCAACAACAGCGCGGCCACGACGGCGAAGGGCCTGGTCATCAAAGCGATCACCTTGACGGGGCTGCGGCCGGCGGAACATCAACTGCCGCATCGGGCCGCTTTATACAACAGCGGGCGCGCTGTCGAAATCGTCTGCGGCGCTCCCGCTGCAACGGACGCCTTGCCCGGTGTGACCAAATGGGGAATAGAGTGGTGAAAACATGAACCGCAAAGGCGACAAATCATGGCGAATGACATCGCGACACTGCGCGGCCGCGCCTCGGCGCGGCTCGGGCACCTCTACAATGAAGCCGAGTTGCGCGCCGATCCCGGCTGGAGCGATGCCGAGAAGCTGACCCTGGCGTGCCGCATCCTCGCCGCCGACGGCCATGACACGGTGGTTCCGGGCCTCGTTTCGGTGCGGACCGCCGACCCCGAAATCTATCTGACCTTGCCGATGGGCGTCGGCCTTGAGGAGGTGCGGCCCGGCGACATCCTGACCGTCGACAGCCGGCTCAACGTGCTGCAGGGCGCCGGCGAGCCGCCCAAGGCGGTGGGCTTCCTGATCAAAATCCACGAATTGCGCCCCGACATACGCTGCGGCATCCACACTCACGCGCCCTATACGGCGGCGCTGTCGATGGTCGACGAGCCGCTCGCCGTCGCCCATATGGACGCGACGATGTTCCATGACGATTGCGCCTTTCTGCGGGAATGGCCGGGCAATCCGGTGACCGAGCTTGAAGGCGAACTGATCTCCAAGGCGCTCGGGCCGAAGCGCGCGGTCCTGCTCGCCAATCACGGGCTCGCCACGGTCGGTGAATCGATCGAGGAGGCGGCGTGGATGGCGCTGTGCTTCGAGCGCGCGGTCAAGATGCAGGTGCGCGCCCGTTCGATCGGCAAATTGTCGTCGATCGACCCCGAATTCGCCCGCGACGCGCACGACTACTTGACCGACCCGTCGATGGTGGCGACCCAGTTCCGCCGCTTTGCCCGCCGCATCCTGCGCGACGATCCGCACTGCCTCGATTGACCCCGGCCGCCTCGATCGAAGGCCGCGCTTGCCCCGCTGCGCCGAATCGGGAATAGAGTGGCGCGTGTGCCGTGGAGGGCCGGTCCGATGCGTATCCTAGCCTTGCTCTGCGTCGCCGCGCTCGCCGGCTGCGTCGGGACCGAGCGCGTCGAGGGCTTCACCGCGACCAGCCCCACCTCATTCCTCTACAGCTCTCATACCGACGCGGCGCTGACCGAGAACGACGACGGCGCGGCCGAGCGCATCCGCCGCGGCTGGCTCGCCGACGCGCTGAAGGCGCACAGCATGTGCGGCAACGGCTATGTCGTCGATTCGCGGCGTTTCGTGCCGGTGGTCGACGGCAGGTTCGGCAACGGCGGCGACATCGTCTATGCCGGCCGCTGCCTCTGATCAGCGCGCCGCCTCGCGCCAATAATCGAGCAGAGGCGCCGCTGCGCCGGTGACCGGGTCGCTGGCGGGGAGCGGCACCGCGGCGATACTGGCGGCGGCGCGGTCATGCGCCCCCGGATCGGCTCGGCACAAATCCGGGCGCTGGCCGCGTGGATAGGCGCCGATGACGACGAGGTCGGCGCTCGCCGCCTCGCGCTTGTGCGCGATTCCGGCCGGGATCACGACGACGTCGCCGGCGTGCAGTTCGACGCTCTTGCCGTTCTCGCCGCCGAGCCGCACCTGAGCCGAGCCGGCGGCGATGCCGAGCACCTCGTGCGCGGTGCTGTGATAGTGGTGATGACTGTAGATGCCGTTGCGCCACGGGTCCGGCCAGCCGTTCCGGTTGAACAGCGCGACGCATTCCCTGGCGCGGTCGCCGCTTTCGGCCAGAACGCCGCGATAGACGACGAGCGGCAGCGGGCTGTTGGGCACGATCCCGTCATCGGCGAAGTGCAGGGTCTCGATCGCGGGAAGAGCTGTCATGACGACCTCCGCAGGACTAACGCACGATCGGCACGAGATTGCTTCGCTTCGCTCGCAATGACAAATTCCTTCTCGTCATTGCGAGGAGCATTCCTTGATGTCATTGCGAGGAGCGGGGCGACGAAGCAATCTCGATTGAGCGCGGGCGAGCCCGCTGCTGCGTATCTGATCGGTCGCATCCTGTACCGCGACGGGTTGATATTGATCCTCGACAAGCCGGCCGGCATCGCGGTTCATGCCGGGCCGAGCGGGGGACCGAACCTTGAAGCCGGTTTCGATGCCCTGCGCTTCGGCCTGCCGCACCCGCCGGCATTGGCGCACCGGCTCGACCGCGACACCAGCGGCTGCCTGGTGCTCGGCCGCCATCCCAAGGCGCTGCGCCGGCTCGGCGCGCTGTTCGCCGCCGGGCGGGTCGAAAAGACCTACTGGGCCGTCGTCGCCGCAACCCCGCGCGAGCCGGCCGGGCGGATCGACGCGCCGCTGAAGAAGCTGGCGCGCGGCAACGGCTGGCATATGGCCGTCGATCCGTCGGGCCAGGAGGCGGCGACCGAGTACCGCGTGCTCGGGCAACATGGCGATCGCGCCTGGCTCGAATTGCGGCCGCTCAGCGGACGCACCCACCAGATTCGCGTCCATTGCGCTGCGCTCGGCTGCCCGGTCGTCGGCGACCCGGCCTATGGCGGGCCGGCCGGCTCGCCGCTGCTGTTGCATGCGCGCCGGATCGCTGTGCCGCTTTATCCCGCGCGCCCGCCGATCGTCGCGACCGCGCCGGTGGCGCCGCACATGCTCGCCGCGCTCACCGCGCTCGGCTATGATCCGGCCGCCGAACCGCGCCCGGAACAGGAAGGAGCGACCGCGGCATGATTCCGCGCTACAGCCGCCCGCAGATGGCGGCGATCTGGGCGCCAGAGAACCGCTTTCGCATCTGGCTCGACATCGAGGCCCATGCCTGCGACGCCCAGGCCGAGCTCGGGGTCATTCCGGCGAGCGCGGCACAGGCGGTGCGCGAGCGCGGCGCCTTCGAGATCGAGCGCATCGACGCGATCGAGCGCGACACGCATCACGACGTGATCGCGTTCTTGACCAACCTCGCGGAGCATGTCGGGCCGGAGGCGCGGTTCGTTCATCAGGGCATGACCTCGAGCGATGTGCTCGACACCTGCCTCGCGGTGCAACTGACCCAGGCGGCCGACCTGCTGCTCGCCGATCTCGACGCCGTATTGGGAGCGCTGAAGCGGCGCGCCGTCGAGCACAAATACACCCCGACGATCGGCCGCAGCCACGGCATCCACGCCGAGCCGACGACGTTCGGCCTCAAGCTTGCCGGCCATTGGGCCGAGTTCGCCCGCGACCGCGACCGCCTCGTCGCCGCCCGCAAGGAGGTTGCGACCTGCGCGATCTCGGGCGCGGTCGGCACCTTCGCCAACATCGACCCGCGGGTTGAGGCCCATGTCGCCGCGAAGCTCGGCCTCACCCCCGAGCCGATCTCGACCCAGGTGATCCCGCGCGATCGCCACGCCCAGTTCTTCATGACCCTGGCGCTGATCGCCGCCGGGATCGAGCGGCTCGCGACCGAGATCCGCCACCTGCAGCGCACCGAACTGCGCGAGGCCGAGGAATATTTCGCGCCGGGGCAGAAGGGCTCGTCGGCGATGCCGCACAAGCGCAACCCGGTATTGTCGGAAAACCTGACCGGGCTGGCGCGGCTGATCCGCTCGCATGTCGGCCCGGCACTGGAAAATGTGGCGCTGTGGCACGAGCGCGACATCTCGCATTCGTCGGTCGAACGGGTCATCGCCCCCGACGCGACGATCGCGCTCGATTTCGCATTGGCGCGGCTCGCCGGACTCGTCGACCGCCTGGTCGTCTACCCCGAGCGCATGCGGCAGAACCTCGAATCACTGGGCGGGCTCGCCGATTCGCAGCGCCTGTTGCTGGCGCTGACCCAGGCCGGGATGAGCCGGGAGGATGCCTATCGCCTGGTGCAAAAGCACGCGATGGCGGCATGGCACGGCGGCACCGGGTTTGCCGAACGCCTGAAGGCCGACCCCGCGATCACCCGCTACCTCAGCCCCGCGGCGATCGACGGCTCGTTCGACACCGCCTACCACCTGAAGCACGTCGATACGATCTTTCGCCGCGTGTTCGGCGAATGAGCGCGCCGCGCGCGAGCGCCGTCACCACGCCGTGCCCGGCCGAACGCGACAGCCGGGCACCGCTGCGGCTATTCCGCCATCAGCTGCTGTCGCGCCCGTGCAGCGAAATGGGCGAGTTCGAACCGGACCTGGTCGGCCGTGACCGCGTGGCCCTTCCCGGCAAGATCGGCGGCTACCTTGGCGATGACATGATCGTCGCCGCCGCGGTCGAATTCGGCGGCGACGACGGTCTTGGCGTAGGCTTCGGCGGCGTCGCCCGTAATCCCCATGCGCTCGGCCGCCCACAAGCCCAGCAGATGGTTGCGCCGCGCGGTCACCTTGAAACGGAATTCCTGGTCATGCTTGAACCGGGCTTCGAACTCTTTTTCACGCTCGTCGAAGGTCGTCATGCTGATCTCGTCTCGTGCATGGGGAAGATGCGCGCCCTGCCCTCGCCCGCAACCATATAATTACCGCACCGACGCGAAGCCAGACTGGCGATGTGCACGCTGGTGATCCTGCGCCGGCCCGAGCACGATTGGCCAGTCCTCCTCGCCGCCAACCGCGACGAGATGATCGACCGGCCGGCGCTGCCGCCCGGCCGGCACTGGCCCGACCGCGACGAGGTGGTGGCGGGGATGGACCTGCTGGCCGGCGGCTCGTGGCTCGGCGTCAATGATTGGGGCGTCGCCGCAGCGGTGCTGAACCGGCATGGCTCGCTCGGCCCGGCTGCCGGGCGGCGCTCGCGCGGCGAGTTGGTGCTGGAGGCGCTCGACCATGCCGATGCCGTCGCCGCCGCCTCGGCGCTGGCGCGGCTCGATCCCGCCGCCTACCGCACCTTCAACCTGATCGTCATCGACAACCGCGACGGCTTCTGGCTGCGCCACGCTAACGGCCCGCGCATTGAGGTGCACCCGCTGGACGACGGGCTGTCATTGATCGCGGCCGGCGACCTCGACGAGGCGGAGACGCGACGGCTCGTGCTGGCACGGCCGCGGTTCGCGGCGGCGCAACCGCCCGATCCCGACCGCGGCGACTGGACGGCATGGCAGGACTTGCTCGGCGACACCTCGCGCCCACCTGGCGAGCCCGCAAGCGCGGCGTTGCGGTTTGCCACCGAAAGCGGGTTCGCCACCGTTTCGAGCGCGCTGGTCGCGCTGCCCGCGGCTGGCTTCGCCGGACAGCGCCCGCATTACCGCTTTGCCCAATGGCTGCCGCAGGCGACGCCGTGGACCGGGATCTTGCCGGGCTGAGGGCGGGAGCGTTGTTGCCGCGGCCGGCGATTGTTATACCGGGGCGATGAAGGCCCGCATCCACGTCAAGCTCAAGCCCGGCGTCCTCGACCCGCAGGGCAAGGCGATCGGCAACGCATTGCGTTCGCTCGGCTTCACCGGGATCGACGAGGTCCGCCAGGGCAAGTTGATCGAGCTCGACCTTGCCGACACCGACCCGCAATCCGCCCGCGCACGGGTAGAGGCGATGTGCCGGACACTGCTCGCCAATCCGGTGATCGAGGATTACGCCATCGAGCTCGGCTGAGCCGCGCAACTGCCTGATTGTTACCTGTGGGGCTGCAACGGCACGATGTTCCCGCCGCACGCCGCGATGGGCCGCCGGATTACGGCCTCGACCTCGGCGACGAGGTCGGCAAGGCGAAACGGCTTCCTGATCAGCGGGTCATCCCCGCAGCGGTCGGGCCTGGCCGGATCGGCATACCCGGTTACATACAGCACCCGCAGCCCCGGGAATTTCTGGCGTGCGCGCGCCGTGGTCTCGATGCCGCTGAGACCCGGCATCGCCACATCCACGACCATCAAGTCGTAGGCTTCGCCGCGGGCGAGCGCGTCGAGCGCCGCCTGGCCGCTATCTGCTTCGGTAACCCCGTAGCCGCCCTGCCGCAGCATCTGCACGGTCACCTCGCGCACCGAGGGATCGTCGTCGACGACGAGGATTCGTCCGCTCGGCTGCTCGTGCTGTGCTGAGAACAGACCATCGTCCGCCAGCGCCTCCGCCCCGGCCGTCGCAGGCAGATACAGATGGACGGCGGTTCCGGCACCGAGCCGGCTTTCGATGTGCATCGCGCCGTTCGATTGCTGCACCATCCCATAGACTTGGCTGAGCCCAAGGCCGCTGCCCTTGCCGACCGCCTTGGTCGTGAAAAACGGCTCGACCGCGGAGCGCAGGACGTCCTCGCTCATGCCGGTGCCGGTGTCGCGCACCGAGAGGCAGATGCAGTCCTGCCCGGCGAGTTCGGCGGGTATCGCCTGATGATGGCCATGCAGGTTGCGCGTCTCGATCGTCAAGGTGCCGCCGAGCGGCATCGCATCGCGCGCGTTGATCGCGAGGTTGAGGACCGCGACCTCGATCTGCGTCGGATCGACCATCGCCGGCCACAATTGCGGCGCCAGAACCGTATGCACGCGGATCGTCGTGCCGATCGTGCGAGACAGCAGGTCGCGCATGCCGCCGATCACGCCGTTGAGGTCGACCGCGCGCGGCTGCAGGTGCTGGCGCCGCGAAAACGCCAGCAGCTGCTCGGTGAGCTTGGCACCGTTTTCGGCGGCACGCCGCATCGCCGCCAAGTACTTGGTGGCGCCCGGATCATCGCCGACACGGTGGGCCAAGAGTTCGAGATTGCCCATGACCGCAGTCAGCAGATTGTTGAAATCATGCGCGAGACCGCCGGTGAGCTGGCCCACCGCCTCCATCTTTTGCGACTGGCGCAGGCGCTCCTCGATCGCCTCGCGCTCGGTGATGTCGCGTGCGGTCGCCATGATGAAGCTGTCGCCTTCGTGGGTTTCCGGCACGCGCACGAACATGACATCGATTGTGCGGGTGACGGCGGCCATCGTGCGTCGCGCCGTGTAGCGCTGGTTCTGGCCGGTCGCGATGCAGGCGCGCATCAGCCGCAGCGGCAATTCGGCCTGTTCGGGCCCAAGGATGTCCTCGAGCGGGCGCCCGATGACCTGGTCGTAACTCAACCCATAGGCGCGCTCGGTCGCGCTGTTCATGTCGGCATAGATGAAGCGACCGTCAGGGGTGGCGCGGAACAGCGTCAACCAATCCGGCGAATTGTCGAAGATCGCCTGCATCTGGGCGCGGCTCTGGTCGAGCTGCCGACCGCGCCGCGCGGCGCGCTGCACCAGGCGCCGGCTCAGGTCGCGCAGCGCTTCCGCCGCGCTTTCTTCGGCGGCGCGACGCCGGGTGCTGTCGATCGTGATACCGCGCATCACTACGGGCATGCCGTCGGCATCGCCGTCGACACGGCCGAGAAACACGATCCAGTGCGGCGCCTCGCCGGGCCATACGAGTCGCGTCTCGACCCGCATCGGCCCGACCCGCGACCGCGCTTCGGCAAAGGCCGAGGCCGCCGTGTCGCGGTCGGCCGGATGGATCGCGCGCATCAGCAGCGGGTAGAGATCGCGGTTTTCAGAGGGAGGCAGGCCGAGATTGAGGAACATCTGCGCCGACCAGACCATCCGGTCGGTCGCCAAATCCCATTCCCAGCTGCCGATCTGCCCGGCTTCCTGCGCCAGTCGCAAATGCTCGACCTCGGCTTGCGCCGCCCGCAGCGCTGCAACCGCCCGCAGCGCTTCAACCGACTGGGAAGCCTCGTCCACCCGTCACCCCGCAATACCGGCCTGCCCACAGCTAACGCGTAACGTGCGCCAAAACTCCGGCCCCCATACGTTCGCGGGCAAGGTTGTCCGATCGTGCGGAGTTTGCGCAAATTAACCATTAATTTTATGGAATTGTCTGGTGCCCCCGCGCGACTGTGCCGCCGCCCGGCATAGGCGAAGGACGGATCGTCGATGTTGCATACCCAGCTGGCCAGGTCAGCGACATGGTTGCTGTCGGCGATTCTCGGCGGCACCGGCATGTTCTGCCTGATCGAATGCTTCTCGCTGCCGTGGCTGGCGCTGCATGCGCTGTTGCTGCTGGGCGCGGCGGCAGCAATCGTCGGCCTCACCCAAGGCTGAGCCGCACCGGGTTCGGGTCGCGGACCGGTCGCGGCGGGCGCTGCTTGCGGCCCGCCCTGGCGCGCGCTATGTGACGGTCACGCCCCGGTCGCTGGGGTGCGGGACGATGCGAGCCGCCCGATGAACACTGCCGTCGTGATCTTTCCCGGATCGAACCGCGAGCGCGATTTGTGCCTGGCCTTGAAGCGCGCGACCGGCCGCGACCCGCTCTGCGTCTGGCACCGCGATTCGGAATTGCCTTCGGTCGATCTGATCGTGTTGCCGGGCGGCTTTGCCTATGGCGACTATCTGCGCTGCGGCGCCATGGCCGCGCATTCGCCGATCATGCGCGAGGTCAAGGCGCGGGCCGAGCGCGGGACCCCGGTGCTCGGCATCTGCAACGGCTTCCAGGTATTGACCGAGGCGGGGCTGCTGCCGGGCGCGCTGTTGACCAACCGCACGCTCAACTTCATCTGCCGCGACGTGCACCTGCGGGTCGAGACCAACCAGACGATCTTCACCTGCGGCTACGCTGCCGGGCAGACGATCCGCGTGCCGGTCGCCCATCACGACGGCAATTACACCGCCGACGAGGCGACGCTCGATGAATTGGAAGACCGGGGGCTCGTCGCCTTCCGCTATTGCAATGCCGCGGGTGAGATCGACGACGACGCGAACGTCAACGGCTCGGCCCACGCGATTGCCGGCATCTTCAATCGCGGCCGCACCGTCTTGGGCCTGATGCCGCACCCGGAGGACGCGACCGACCCGCTGATGGGCTGCGGCACCGACGGAAGCGCCCTGTTCGCGGGGCTGGTCGGCGCGCTGCAATAGCCGCTCCGGCCGGTCATTGCGAGGAACCCGGAGGGTGACGCAGCAATCTCGGTGGTTCGTGGCGCCGGCGGCGCGAGACTGCTTCGCCGCGCTCGCAATGACGCATGAATAACACCGGCACCAACGTCACTCCGGCGCTCGCCGCCGAGATGGGATTGACGGCGGATGAGTTCGCCCGGGCCGAGGCGATCCTCGGCCGCACCCCGAACCTGACCGAGCTCGGCATTTTCTCGGCGATGTGGAGCGAGCACTGCTCGTACAAATCGTCCAAGGTCTGGCTGAAGACATTGCCGACCACGGGCCCGCAGGTGATCTGCGGGCCGGGCGAGAATGCCGGGGTCGTCGATATCGGCGACGGTGACGCCGTCGTCTTCAAGATCGAAAGCCACAACCATCCGTCGTTCATCGAGCCCTACCAGGGCGCGGCGACCGGGGTCGGCGGCATCCTGCGCGACGTGTTCACGATGGGGGCACGGCCGATCGCCATCCTCGACGCCTTGCGCTTTGGCAGCCCTGACCATCCGAAGACCCGGCACCTCGTCGCCGGCGTCGTCGCCGGCATCGGCGGTTACGGCAATTGCGTCGGGGTGCCGACGGTCGGCGGCGAGTGCCAGTTCCACCCGGCCTATAACGGCAACATCCTGGTCAACGCGATGTGCGTCGGCTTGGCGCGCGCCGACCGCATCTTCTATTCGGCCGCGGCGGGGCCGGGGAATCTCGTCATCTATGTCGGGGCCAAGACCGGGCGCGACGGCATCCATGGCGCGACGATGGCCTCCGCCGAATTCGGCGCCGACGCCGACGCAAAGCGCCCAACCGTGCAGGTCGGCGACCCGTTCACCGAGAAATTGCTGATCGAGGCCTGCCTCGAATTGATGCAGGGCAACGCGATCGTCGCGATCCAGGACATGGGCGCTGCCGGTCTCACCTCGTCAGCCGTCGAGATGGCGGGCAAGGGCGGGCTCGGCATCGAACTGGACCTGGACCGGGTGCCGGTGCGCGAAGCGGGCATGAGCGCCTACGAGATCATGCTCAGCGAAAGCCAGGAGCGCATGCTGATGATCCTGGCGCCCGGCAGCGCGGCGGAGGCGCGGCGCGTCTTCGACAAATGGGAATTGGATTTCGCCGTGATCGGCCGGGTCACCGAAACCGGAAGGCTGGTGCTGCACATGCGCGGTGCGGTCGCCGCCGACATCCCGGTCGGCCCGCTGGTCGGCGAAGCGCCGCTCTACCAGCGGCCGTGGCGCCCGACGCCGCCGCAGCCCGACATCGACGCGGCAACGCTGCCCGCCCGCGATCCGCGCGATTGTCTCAGCAAGCTCATCGCCTGCCCCGACCTCGCCTCGAAGCGCTGGGTCTGGCAGCAATACGACCAGCTCGTGCTCGGCAATACGGTGCAGCGCCCCGGCGGCGACGCCGCGGTCGTGCGCGTCGGCGACGGCCTCAAGGCGTTGGCGCTGTGCACCGATTCGACGCCGCGTTATTGCCGCGCCGATCCCGAGCGGGGCGGCGCCCAGGCGGTGGCGGAAAGCTGGCGCAACCTGACCGCGGTCGGCGCGACCCCGCTGGCGTTGACCGACAACATGAATTTTGGCAATCCCGAGCGGCCCGAGATCATGGGCCAGTTCGTCGGCGCCATCGCCGGGATGCGTGCCGCCTGCACCGCGCTCGACTACCCGGTCGTGTCGGGCAACGTCTCGCTCTACAACGAAACCAGCGGCGACGGGATATTGCCGACCCCGGTCATCGGCGGCGTCGGCCTTCTCGCCGACCTGCGCCGGGCCGTCGATCTCGGGCTGAAGCGCGACGGCAACGCGCTGCTGCTGATCGGCGAGACGATCGGCCATCTCGGCGCCTCGCTCTATCTGCGCGAGATCGAGGGCAGAGAGACCGGGCCGCCGCCGGCGGTCGATCTTGCCGCCGAGCGGCGCCACGGCGATTTCGTGCGTGCGCGCATTGCCGAAGGCGACGTCGCCGCCTGCCACGACGTCGCCGACGGCGGTCTCCTCGTCGCGGTCGCCGAGATGGCGATGGCCGGCGGGCGCGGCATCGCGCTCGACCCGCCGCCGGCGGCGATGCCGGCGCACGCCTGGTGGTTCGGCGAGGACCAGGCGCGCTACCTCGTCGAAACCGGCGATCCCGAGGCGCTCATCGCCGCAGCGCGGCAGGCAGGCATCCCGGTTCGCCGCATCGGCATTGTCGGCGGGGCCGCGTTGACACTACCGGGCGCCAATGCCATATCGGTTGCGCAATTGATAAGCGCAAATGAAGGCTGGCTGCCGGGCTACATGGCGCAAGCCTAGGCGGCGGAAACCGGCGGGAGTGTCGTCGATGGCGATGGATGCGGCCATGATCGAGCGCCTGATCAAGGAGAGCCTTCCCGACGCGCGGGTCTCGATCGAGGATTTGCGCGGCGACGGCGACCATTATGCCGCCCACGTCGTGTCCGGCGCTTTCCGCGGCAAGACCCGGGTCCAGCAACACCAGATGGTCTATCAGGCCCTGCGCGGCCGGATGGGCAACGAGCTTCACGCGCTCGCCTTGCAGACGAGCGCTCCTGAGGACTAGCGAAGGAAGAACGAGATGGACACCGCCACCCAAGAACGCATCCGCCAGCAGATTTCCGAAAGCCCGGTCGTCCTGTTCATGAAGGGCACCCCGGTGTTCCCGCAATGCGGGTTTTCGGCGGCGGTGGTGCAGATCCTCAGCCATCTCGGGGTCAAGTTCAAAGGCGTCGACGTGCTGTCCGACCCGTCGGTGCGCCAGGGCATCAAGGAATTCTCGAACTGGCCGACGATCCCGCAGCTCTACGTCAAGGGCGAGTTCATCGGCGGCTGCGATATCGTCCGCGAGATGTTCGAGAGCGGCGAATTGCAGCAGGTGCTTGAAGAAAAGGGCGTCCCGGTCCGCGCCTGAGCCCTCGGCCGTTTCACCCCGGCCACTGCACGACCGGCACTCCTTCTTCCTGCCGCATCTGCGGGATGTGACTGGGCTGTGCGCGCACCCGCGCGAGCCAGGCGCCGATCGCGGCATGCCGGCGGAGGTCGAAGCCCCCTTCCGCCGCGGTGTGGGTATAGGCATAGAGCGCGATATCGGCGATCGTGTACCGTCCGGCGGCAAGCCAGTCATTGCCCGCCAGATGCTGCGCCATGACCGCGAGGGCCTGCTCGCCGCGCGCGTAATTGTCGGCGATGCGGCCGGCAAGCCCGGCACGCTCCGCTTCCGGCAGATGCAACAGCCAGTGCCGGTTCACCGCGATATAGGGCTCGTGGCTGTACTGTTCGAAGAACATCCAGCGCAGCACGTTTGCCTGGTCCCAGCGGTCGGCGGGCAGGAACGGTGTGCCGGCGGCAAAGTAGAACAGGATCGCCCCCGATTCCGACAGCACCCGGCCGTCGTCAAACACCAGCGTCGGGATCTTGCCGATCGGGTTGATCTTGCGAAACGCGGCGCTCCCGGGCTCGCCGCGGTTTTGTGTCGTGTCGACCCGGCGATAGCGAATGCCGAGCTGCGCCAATAGCAGCCGCACCTTATAGACGTTGCCGGAATCGAGATCGCCGTAAAGGGTCAGCATGGCGCGCTCCGTCAGTCAGCAGGCACCCCCAGCTTGCGCGATGCATGGCGATCTGTATAGTGCGCCCTCCCTTGCCGGCCCGGTCATCGCCCGTGCCGGCTCGGCCCGGTTCGCGCCGGGCCAATCAGCCACAAGGGGCCGAACATGCCGCTCTACGAGAATGTGTTTATCGCGCGCCAGGACATTTCGGGCGCCCAGGCCGACGCGCTCGCCGACCAGTTTACGCAATTGATCGCCGACCACGGCGGCGAGGTCAAAAAGCGCGAATACTGGGGCCTCAGAAACCTTGCCTACCGCATCAACAAGAACCGCAAGGGCCATTACGTACTGTTCAACATCGACGCGCCCGCGGCGGCGATCGCCGAGCTGGAGCGGACGATGCGGATCAATGAAGACGTGTTGCGCTACCTGACCGTGCGGGTCGCCCAGCTCGAGGAAGGTCCCTCCCCGATCATGCAGAACCGCGGCAGCCGCGACGACCGCCCGCGGCGCGGCGACCGCTATGGCGATGGCGGCGAGCGCGGGGATCGCCCATCGAGCGAGCGCGCCAGCAGCGAGCGCCCGGCCGACGAGAAGGTGGAGGCGTAGATGGAAAGCCAAGGCGCCGGCCCCGGCGGCCGCACGGCGATGATGGCGCGGCGGCCGTTTTTCCGCCGCCGGAAATCCTGCCCCTTCTCCGGCCCGAACGCGCCCAAGATCGACTACAAGGACACGCGGCTGCTGCAGCGCTTCATCTCGGAACGCGGCAAGATCGTGCCGAGCCGCATCACCGCGGTATCGACCAAGCGGCAGCGCGAACTGTCGCGCGCGATCAAGCGAGCGCGGTTTCTCGGCCTGCTGCCCTACATGGTGAAATAGGCGGATACGGGCATGGGCCGCCTCGCGGCAGCGGCGATTGCCGTCCTGTGCGGGGTCGTCGGCGGAAGTCTGTACCTGGCTGTCGTGCTCGGCTCGCCGGGCGCGCTGATCCTGGTCTATCTGACGCAGTTGCCGCTGTTTGTCGCCGGGCTATGGCTCGGGATCGGCGCTGCGGCGATTGCCGGCGCCACCGCGACGCTGGTGCTGCTGGCGGCAAGCGATGCGATGGCCGCCCTTCTGTTCGCTGCGATCAACGCGGTGCCGGTCGTGCTGCTGGTGCGCCAGGCGCTGCTGGCGCGGCGGCAGGAAGACGGCACCGTCTTGTGGTATCCGCCCGGGTTGTTGACGGCGTGGCTGACCGCGCTCGCGCTCGGCGGGCTCGGCGCCGCCTTTTTCGCGCTCGGCGGGCCGCAGGCCCTGCTGGCGGATTTGCGTACCGTCGTCGCCGAGGCGCTCAGCCGCCTGTCCTACGAGGGGCCGGTGAGCCTCACCCAGATAGCGAACGCCCTGGCGCTGGTGACGCCCGGCATCATCGCCGCCTCGTGGATGGTCATGGTCGTGATCAACGGCGTCCTCGCCCAGGGCCTGGTTGCCCGCTTCAAGGTGAACTGGCGGCCGTCGCCCGACCTGGCGTCGCTCGACCTGCCGATCTGGATCACCGCGGCGCTGGCGATCGCGATCGGATTGACGCTGTTCGGCGGCATCCCGCGCTTTATCGGCATCAACGCGGCGATCGCCTTGATCGTGCCGTTCGCGCTCGCTGGGCTCGCCGTGCTGCACACGGCGACGCGACGGCTGGCGCATCCGGCGATGGCGCTGGTCGTGTTCTATGTTCTGGCCGCATTGTTCGGCTGGCCGCTTCTGATCGCGGCGGCGCTGGGCCTGTGCGAAACCTGGCTCGGCCTGCGGCGGCGCCTCGCACCCGATAAAGGAAGGCTCGATGATTGACCTTATCCTGCTCGAACGCGTCGAGAATCTCGGCCAGATGGGCCAGATCGTCAAAGTGCGCCCGGGCTATGCCCGCAATTTCCTGCTGCCGCGCAAAAAGGCGATGCGCGCGACGAAGGACAACCTCGCCTATTTCGAGACCCAGCGCGCCCAGCTCGAAGCCCAGAATTTGAAGCGCAAGGGCGAGGCCGACGAGGTCGGCGCCAAGCTCGAGGGGCTGCAGGTCGTCCTGATCCGACAGGCCGGCGAGAGCGGCCAGCTTTACGGCTCGGTGTCGTCGCGCGACATCGCCGATGCGGTGACCGCGGCAGGGTTCACGGTCAACCGGCAGCAGATCGTGCTCGACCGCCCGATCAAAACGCTGGGCCTGCACCCGGTCAGGGTGGCATTGCATCCCGAGGTCGCCGTCACGGTCACCGCCAATGTCGCGCAATCCGAGGAAGGCGCAAAGATGCAGGCGGCCGGCATCGACCCGCTGGCGGTGCGCGACGAGGACGAAGCGGAGGCGGAGCCCCTGGCCGCGCCCGGCGAAGCACCGCCGGCGTGACCGCACTCGCACGATAAGGCATTGCCGCGCTTGTATCTGTCGGCCGATTGGGCGGATAGTAGCAAGTCGGTCAATTGCCAATCTGTTCGCGATGTTGCTTGCGCGCTTGTTGCCCCGAGTAATCCGCTTCGGCCGGCTCGAAATTGTCGATGCAGCCGGGCGGCGGTATGTGTTCGAGGGCGCGGCCGGCCCCAGCGCGGCGATCCGCTTCCATGACCGGGCGCTGCACCGGCGGCTGTTGCTGCGTCCGTACCTGTATCTGCCCGAAGCCTATATGGACGGGACGTTGACGATCGAAGAGGGCACTCTTTACGACCTCTTCGACCTGTTCGCGATCAACGGCGAAATCACCGACGCGACCCCGCTGTTCCGCTTCGGCCAACGCCTGTCGCTGATCCTGCGGCGGTTGCACCAGCACAATCCGGTCGCGCGGTCGCGGCGCAACGCGGCGCACCATTACGATTTGTCCGACCAGCTCTACGAATTGTTTCTCGACCGCGACCGCCAGTATTCGTGCGCCTATTTCCTGTCGCCCGATGACGACATCGACACCGCGCAGCTCAACAAGCGGCGGCATCTCGCTTCGAAACTGCTGTTGCGGCCGGGGCAGAAGGTGCTCGACATCGGATCGGGCTGGGGCGGATTGGCGCTGTACCTCGCGGCCGAATGCGGCGTCGACGTGACCGGCCTGACCCTGTCGGAAGAGCAGCTCAAGGTGGCGCAGCGGCGCGCTGCGGCGGCCGGCCTCGGCGACCGCGTGCGCTTTCACCTGCGCGACTACCGCCAGGAGGCGGGGCGATACGACCGCATCGTCTCGGTCGGCATGTTCGAGCATGTCGGCGTCAACCAGTACCCGACCTTTTTCGCCAAGATCGGCGAGTTGCTGGCGCCTGACGGCGTCGCCCTGTTGCACTCGATCGGGCGCATGGATGGGCCGGGCTCGACCAGCCCGTGGCTGCGCAAATACATCTTCCCCGGCGGCTATTCGCCGGCCCTGTCGGAGGTGTTGCCGGTGGTCGAGCGGGCCCGGTTGTGGGTTACCGATATCGAGATTCTGCGCCTCCATTACGCCGACACATTGCGCGCCTGGCGGGCCCGCTTCGAGCACAACCGCGAGCGGGTACGCGCGCTCTACGACGAGCGCTTTTGCCGGATGTGGGAAATCTACCTGACCGGCGCCGAACTGGCGTTTCGGCGCCAGGGTCACCTCAATTTCCAGATGCAGCTCGCAAAGGCCGTCGACGCGGTCCCGCGCACCCGCGATTACATGATCGACTGGGAGCGCCAGCACCGCGAGCCTGACGAGCGCGCGGCGTAAGCTCGGATCGGCGAGCGGCGGGGAATGACAATTCTATCCCCGTTTTCCCCGGAATTGGCGAGACGAAACTGTGCCGGGCGGGCGCCGCCGGGTGGTAATCTGCACCTCCCATGCAGTCGATCACCACCCCCCGGGTGACGCCGCTGCGGGATGACGACACTCTCGACCGAGTGCCGGCACCGCCCGCCAATATCGAGGCCGAGCAGGCCTTGCTCGGCGCTGTTCTGATCAACAACGCCGCCTATGGCCGGGTATCGGAATTTCTGCTGCCCGAGCATTTCGGCAACGCCGTGCACGGCCGCATCTTCGAGGCGATTCGGGTATTGGTCGACCGGGGCCAGATCGCCGACGCGGTCACGCTGAAGAACAAGTTCGACCAGGACGGCGCGCTCGCCGAAATCGGCGGTGCCCAATATCTCGCCCGGCTCGCCGCGGGCGCGGTGACGATCGTCAACGCCGAAAGCTATGGCCGCACGATCTACGATCTCTACCTGCGCCGGCAATTGATCACGGTCGGCCAGGATGTCGTTGCCGATGCTTTCCGGCACGACCTCGACGATGCCGCGCTCGTCCAGATCGAGCGGGCCGAGCAGAGATTGTTCGAGCTGGCGACCACCGGCGAGAGCGAAGGCGGCCTGCGCGCCTTCCGGACGGCGCTGACCGAAGCGATCGACAGCGCCGGCGCGGCGTTCAAGCGCAGCGGCAAGACGGTCGGGGTGGCCAGCGGGTTTGCCGACCTCGACCGCAAGCTCGGCGGCCTGCATCCATCCGACCTGATCATCCTGGCCGGCCGCCCGTCTATGGGCAAGACCGCGCTTGCCACCAACATCGCCTTCAACGCCGCCAAGGCCCACCGTGCGGTCCGCGGCGCCGACGGCGTTCCGGCCGCCGAGGACGGCGCGGTGGTCGCGTTCTTCTCGCTCGAAATGTCGGCCGAGCAGCTGGCAACCCGCATCCTCGCGGAGGAATCGGGCACCTCGTCGGACCGCATTCGCCGCGGCGACGTGCGGCGCGAGGATTTCGACAAGTTCGTCGCCGCGAGCCAGCGCCTTGCCGAGGTGCCGCTCTATATCGACGACACCCCGGCGATCAGCGTCGCTGCGCTGCGCACGCGGGCGCGGCGGCTGAAGCGCCAGCAGGGGCTGGGGATGATCGTCGTCGATTACCTGCAATTGCTGCGGCCGTCGGCCTCCACCGGCCGCGCGATCGATAACCGGGTGCAGGAGATTTCCGACATCACCCGCGGGCTCAAGGCCATCGCCAAGGAACTCGATGTGCCGGTATTGGCCTTGTCGCAATTGTCGCGCCAGGTCGAGAACCGTGAGGACAAGCGGCCGATGCTCGCCGATTTGCGTGAATCCGGCTCGATCGAGCAGGACGCCGACGTGGTGATGTTCATCTTCCGCGAGGAATACTATCTCTCGCGCGGCGAGCCGACCCGCCGCCCGGACGAAAGCGACGACAAGTTCAACGACCGCTACGACCGCTGGAAGGAACGCTCCGAGGCCGCCTATGGCCTCGCCGATGTGATCATCGCCAAGCAGCGCCATGGCCCGATCGGCACGGTCAAGCTCCATTTCGAGGCCGAAACCACCAAGTTCGACGACTTCATCGGTCCCGATCGCCTGCCCTCGGAGGCGTTTTAGCTAAGGAGGGGAAACCGGCATGAGCAAGAGCGGGTCGGGGGAAGGCGACTCTCCGTCTCAGCTGATCGACGCGAGAATCGCGGAGCTCGGCGACTGGCGCGGCGAGATGCTCGGCCGGCTCCGCGGCCTGATTAAGGAAGCCGATCCCGAAATCGTCGAGGAATGGAAATGGCGAGGGGTTCCGGCGTGGTCGCACGACGGCTTGATCTGCACCGGCGAGACGTACAAGAACGTCGTGAAGACGACCTTCGCCCACGGGGCGGCACTGAGCGATCCGGCCGGCCTCTTCAACTCCAGCCTTGACGGAAACACGCGGCGCGCCATCGATTTCCGCGAGGGCGAGAAGATCGACGAAGAGGCGTTGAAGAGCCTCGTTCGCGCCGCTGTGTCCCTGAACAGGTCCAAGGCCCGACGCTGATCGACGGGATCGACCGGCCCGAAGGCGATCCCCTCACGTGCCGATCGCCAGCGGGCTCGCCAATTTGCGCAAGAGGGCCACGACCGACAGCGCGGTCAATTTGCCGGTGCGCGGGTTTTCCAGGGTCGGCACGTTCTCGATCTCGAACGCGAACCGCGCGGCCTCGGCCTCAACCTCGATGCGGTGCATGTTGCGGCTGACCGCGGGGTCGGCCCAGATTTCGATCGTCGTGCGGTCCGGCCCGATCCCGGCCATCGCCAGCGCCGCGGCGACGTTGACATTGGCCGGAAAGCCGCGGGCCGCCTCGCGCGCGCTGCCGCTGAACACCTTCTTCGCCGCGTTCAGCCCCGACACGTCGATGCCGTTGGCGACGAGGTAGGGCGCGCCGGCGAGCCCGGCCGGCGGCTTCCGCGTGGTCATGTGGATGCGCGCCACCTCGCCGACCGCGGCGGCCTGCACCGCGTCGAGCGCCAACAGCGCACCGGTCGGCACCAGGATGCGCCCGCCATTCGCGCGCGCCAGCTCGACCAGGTCGAAATTGTCGAGCAGGGCGCCGCAGCTTAGCGTGATCAGCGTGCGGCCATGCGCCAAGGCCGGCTCGGCCAACTCCCGCAATACCGCGGCCGGCGCGCATTCGACCACGATGTCGGCCGCTTCCCACAGCCGGCCGAGCGGCACGACGGGCACCCTGCGAACGAAATCGGCCATCGCCGCCTCGGCCCTGGCGACATCGCGCGCCGAAACGGCGGCAAGACGCATCCCGTCGATGCCCCGGTCGAGGTGGCGGGCGACAACCGTGCCGATGGCGCCGAACCCGGCAATGGCGACGCGCTGTTCCATGAACCCTTCCCGCTTCTGCCTATGGCGACACTGCCATCGCGGCAATTGCAACCTGGCCCATCGTTGCCGCCCGCTTGTCCAGTTGCAATGGCGACACTCGCCGGTCCCATGCATTGCTCGATCGGATCCAATAATCACCGCGGGGCCGATGGATCACAACCTGAAGCCGGGCCAGACCTGGGAAGCCTATTGGCCGGACGACGCACCCGCCGCTCACCCTCCCGCCCCGAATACGGTCGACGGCACCGAGCCCGCCCGGATTGCGGTTTTTGCCGAAATTGCATAGCCCGCCATTCCGGGCCGTGAGCACAATTATGCGCCGTTCTGGCCGGGATGCGTTCGCCGGCCCCGTTTCGCGCCCGAGCCGGGTCAGGCTGTCCGTCGGGAAGGGCCGCAGGTGCCTGGTTATTGGAGGCACACATGAGGATGCGACATTTAACGGTGATCGTCGGGCTTGCGGCGTTTGGAAGCGTTGCTGCGCCTCTATCGATTCGTCCGGCTCTTGCCGCAGAGCATGCCAAGCCGAAGATCAGCGACGAGGCGAGTGCGGCTCTGGTTCACATGGGCCAGAGCCTGCGATCTCAGCAGCTTTCGTTCAAGGTCGACACGATCAGGGTTTATTCGGATAAAGACGGGACGCCGCTGCACATTTTTCATACGATGACAGTGACGGTGAGCCGGCCGAGTCACCTGCTCGTCGAGCTGCGCGGCGATGACGGTACCAACAAGCTTTTCTATGACGGCAAGGCGCTCACCCTTTTCTCGCCGACGCTTAACAAATACACCAGCCTTCCGGCGCCGACCGAAGGCGCACCGATCCAGGCGATGCTGCGTGAGGCGATGTCTCGCTTCGGCGTCGACATGCCGCTCGCCGATCTGTTGAGCGATGCGCCGAACAAGGCCTTTCTCACCGGTGTTACCTTGGGGCGCGTGGTCAACACCGTCACCATCGACGGTGTCGAATACCGTCACCTGTTCTTTGTCCAGCCACCCGGTATTGGGCTGGAACTGTGGGTCGAAAAGTCCGATCGGGCGCTGCCGCGGCGGCTGATCGTGACCTACTACAAGCTGCCGGATCAACCGAATTTCATCGCCGAGTTTTCCGACTGGAACCTCGATGCTCATCCAAGCGATGCGGATTTCGTGTTTCAGGCGCCGGCGGGTGCCGTGCGGGTGCCGTTGAAGCCGATCGCGAAAACCGCTGCAGCGGGAAGAAGACGATGAAGCGCCTCACCGCTATCGCCATCGCGGCGGTATTGGCGGCCGCCGCATCCCAGAACGCGCTGGCCTGGCGTGGCGGGGGCGGCACCTATCACGGCGCCTATGGCGGCTCGTTCTCGCGCTCGGGCAGTTCGTGGAGCGCGACCGGTGCTCGCGGGAGCACGGCGTCCGGGACGGTCGGCAGCGGGTGGAGCGCGAGCGGCTTCCGTGGCGGCACGGCGTCCGGAACCCCCGGCTCCTGGTCGGCGCACGGCGCCTATGGCGGCACGGCCTATGGCGGCGGCGGATCGTGGGCCGCGCACGGCGCCTATGGCGGCACTGCCTATGGCGGATATGGCGGATACCATGGAGGCTATTATGGCGGGGCAGTGGTCGTAGCCCCGGGTTACAGCGGAGCCGCCGTGGCTGGCGCCGCCGTCGCCGGCGCGGCGGTCGGCGCAGCGACAGCCTCGGCCTATGCCCAACCGACCACCGCCTACTACCCACCTCCTTACTACTACCCGCCGGGATATTAGGGCTTCGGCGGGTCGAGGCGGGTCGTCATTCCCGCGACAGCGGCAATCCGGAGCCATAGGCCTCTGCGGATGCCCCGGCGCCGGTTCCGGGCCTAATACGATTTCGGCAAGCCCAGTACGCGCTCGCCGATATTCGACAGGATCAGTTGCGCCATGACCGGCGCGATGCGCGCGATCTGGGCCTCGCGGAAATAGCGCTCGACATGGAATTCCTTGGCGTAGCCCATGCCGCCATGGGTCAGCATCGCGGTCTCGCAGGCGCGTGCGCCGGCCTCTCCGGCATAGTATTTGGCGGCGTTGGCATAGGCGCCCACGAGTTCCGATTTCTCGTGCGCGTCGTAGGCGGCTGCGGCCCGCAGCACCAGCAGCTCGGCGGCTTCAAGCTCAACCCAGCGCTCGGCGAGCGGATGCTGAATGCCCTGGTTCTGGCCGATCGGCCGGCCAAAGACGATGCGCTCGCCGGCGTAGCGGGCGGCGCGGGCGAGCGCCGCACGGCCGAGCCCCACCGCTTCGGCGGCAATCAATATGCGCTCAGGGTTCATGCCGTGCAGGATGTATTGAAACCCCCTGCCCTCCTCGCCGATCCGGTCCTCAAGCGGCACTTTGAGCCCGTCGATGAACAGCATGTTCGAATCGACCGCGTGGCGGCCCATTTTCGGAATTTCCCGCACCTCGACGGCATTGCGGTCGAGATCGGTATAAAACAGGGTCATCCCGTGCGACGGGCGCGCCGATTCCTCGAACGGCGTCGTGCGCGTCAGGATCAGCATCTTCTCGGTGACCTGGGCGGTCGAGGTCCAGATCTTGCGGCCGTTGATCACATAGCCGTTGCCCTCGCGGATCGCGCGCGTCTTTATCCGGGTCGTGTCGAGCCCGACATCAGGCTCGGTGACGGCAAAGCACGCCTTCTCCTTCCCGGCGATCAGCGGCGGCAGCCAGCGCTGCTGCTGCTCGGCGGTGCCGAATACGACGACCGGGTGCAGGCCGAAAATGTTCATGTGCACGGCCGAAGCGCCCGAAAACCCGGCCCCCGACTGCGCCACCGCCTGCATCACGATCGCCGCCTCGGTGATGCCGAGGCCGCTGCCGCCAAATTCCTCGGGCATCGCCACGCCGAGCCAGCCGCCTTCGGCCATCGCCTGGTGGAATTCGTGCGGAAAGCCGCCCTCGGTGTCCTTCGCCAGCCAATAGCCGTCGTCGAAGCGCGTGCACAACCGCGCCACGGCGTCACGGATTTCCTTCTGTTCCTCGGTTAACGCAAAGCTCATCGGACGCTCCGGAAAAACGGCATTTTACCGCAGAGGCCGCAGACTACACGCAGAGAAGGCGGGAATTGAGTCCGCTTCGCCCCCGCTGGCGCGCGGCATCTGTTGCGGCTCGAGAGGAACGCGATATCGACCGGCCTCCGCCGATGCTGATATCCTGCGGCGATTCTGGTCGAGGAGTATGCTCTTGCCGCTCGATGCCGTGTCTTCCGACGCCGCCTATTCGGTATGCCCGCACGATTGCCCGAGCGCCTGCGCGCTCGAGGTCGAACGCATCGGCAAAGACCGGATCGGGCGGGTGCGCGGCGCCCGCGGCCAGACCTACACCGACGGGATCGTCTGCGCCAAGGTGGCCCGCTATACCGAGCGGCAACACCACCCCGCGCGCCTGGCCGTGCCGCTCAGGCGGGTCGGCGAGAAGGGCGGCGGGCACGACGCGTTCCGCCCGATTTCCTGGAACGACGCGCTCGACGAGGTGGCCGAGCGCCTGACCCTGGCGGCGCAGCGCCACGGCAGCGAAACGGTATGGCCCTACTACTACGCCGGCACGATGGGCCTCGTGCAGCGCGACGGGCTCAACCGGCTGCGCCACGTGATGCGCTATTCGCGCGAGGATTTGACCATCTGCAACCGGCTGAGCGATGTCGGCTGGCTCGTCGGGGTCGGCGCGAAGCGCGGCGTCGATGGGCGCGAGATGGCCAGATCCGACCTGATCATCGTGTGGGGCGGCAACCCGGTCTCGACCCAGGTCAACGCGATGACGCACATCGCCAAGGCCCGCAGGGAACGCGGCGCCAAATTGGTGGTGATCGACCCCTACCGCACCGGCACCGCCGAGATTGCCGACCTTCACCTCGCGCTGCTGCCCGGCACCGACGGCGCGCTCGCCTGCGCGGTCATGCACGTGCTGTTTGCCGAGGGTTTCGCCGACCGTGCCTATCTCGCGCGCTATACCGACGACCCCGCCGGGCTGGAAGCGCACCTGAGCACGCGCACCCCCGAATGGGCCGCCGCGATCACCGGGCTCGATGCCGCGGCGATCACCGATTTCGCCCGGCTCTACGGCCGCACCCGGCGCAGCTTTATCCGCTTCGGTTACGGCTTTTCCCGCTCGCGCAACGGCGCGGCGCAGATGTTTGCCGCACTGTGCCTGCCGGCGGTGACCGGGGCGTGGCAATACGAAGGGGGCGGGGCGCATTACTCGAACCACGGGCTGGTGCCGATCGACCGCACCTTGATCGAGGGGCTCGACCGCTTTGACCCATCGGTGCGGCTGCTTGACCAGTGCCGCATCGGCCCGGTGCTGTGCGGCGACCGGCGCGACCTCGGCGACGGGCCGCCGGTGACCGCGCTGTTGATCCAGAACACCAATCCGATGGTCGTCGCGCCTGAATCGGCTCTGGTCCACCGCGGTTTTCGCCGCGACGATCTGTTCGTCTGCGTGCACGAGCAGTTTTTGACCGAAACCGCCGCAATGGCCGACATCGTTTTGCCGGCGACGACATTTCTCGAACATGACGACCTCTACACCGCCGGCGCCCACACCTATCTGCAGATCAGCCGCCCGGTTGTGCCGCCCTACGCCGAGTGCCGGTCCAATCACGACATGCTGTGCGCCCTCGCCCAGCGCCTCGGCGCACGGCACCATGGCTTCGACATTAGCGCGGCGGACATGATCGACGAGACCCTGCGCGCGAGCGGGCTGCCCGGCCGCGACGGTTTTGACGAAGGGGTGTGGCGCGATTTCTGGCCGGGTTTCGAGACCGGCCATTTCCTCGACGGGTTTGGCCACGCCGACGGGAAATTCCACTTCCGCGCCGATTGGCGGGGCTTGGGGCCGTTCTATGGCGAACTGCCCGAATTTCCCGACCACGTCGCAATCACCGACGACGGCGATCCGGCGCATCCATTCCGAATGGTGCCAGCCCCTTCCAGGTCGTTTCTCAATACCAGCTTCAACAACACGCCGTCCGGCATCGCCCGTGAGGGGCGGCCGACCGCGATGATCCACCCGAAGGCACTGGCGCGTCTCGGGATCGGCGACGGCGCCCGGGTGCGGATCGGCAACAAGAAGGGCAGCGTCGTCGTCCATGCCCGCGCCTTCGACGGATTGCAGCCGCGCGTCGTCGTGGTCGAGGGGCTGTGGCCCAACCACGCCTTCGAGGATGGCATCGGCATCAACCTTCTGACCAGCGCCGAACCGGGGTTGCCGAGCGGCGGCGGGGTCTTTCATGACACCTCGGTGTGGCTGAAACCGGCGTGAGCGAAAACGGCAGGAACCTCCCGGAACAATCCAGATCGGCCGAGGTCGATGCGTTTCTGCGCGATCTCCACAAGGCCCCGGCGACGCGCCCGTCCGGTGCGCGCGGGCGGCTGATCTTCGCGCTCGACGCCACCGCCAGCCGCGAGCCGAGCTGGGACCGCGCCTGCCGCATCCAGGGCGAGATGTTCGAGGCGACGGCCGCACTCGGCGGGCTCGACGTCAAGCTCGTGTTCTATCGCGGCTTCAACGAGTGCAAGGCAAGCCGTTGGATGACCACATCTGCGGACTTGCACCGGGCGATGCGGGCGGTCAGCTGCCGCGGCGGGGAAACCCAGATCGAACGGGTGCTCGACCACGCAATCGCCGAGACACGCCAGCACAAGGTCAACGCCCTGGTCTTCGTCGGCGACGCGATGGAGGAAGCGGCGGACCGCCTGTGCCAGCTCGCCGGCGAGCTCGGCCTGCTCGGGGTGCCGGTCTTCGTCTTTCACGAAGGCAACGATCCGCGCGCGGCCGCGACGTTCCGGCAGATCGCGACCCTGTCGCACGGCGCCTATCTCGGTTTCGACCTGACGAGCGCCGGCCGGCTCAAGGAATTGCTGGCGGCGGTCGCGGTTTATGCTGCCGGCGGCTACCGCGCGCTGGCCGCGTACGGCGAGAAGAAAGGCGGGGAAATCCTGCGGCTGACGGCACAGTTGCGCAACTGACGCGGCGACGATGCTCTTTCTGCTGGGCGGCTTGGCGATCCTGGGCGGGCTGCTGCTCGTGCTCTACCTTTTTGTCAACGCCGACCCGCAAGTCCTTGCTCGCACGCTGAAATGGACGGTAATCACCGCGGCTGCAATACTGTTCGTCGTGCTGCTGCTTTCCGAACGTTTCGCCGTGTTGTGGCTGCCGCTGGCGATCGGGTTGCCGGCCTGGCGCCGGTTCCGTTCGCTGTTTGTCAAAGCGCGCGGCCCGTCCGCCGGGCGGCGCTCGGACGTGAGCACA
The DNA here is from genome assembly GCA_030041385.1 of Alphaproteobacteria bacterium. GTDB lineage: Bacteria > Pseudomonadota > Alphaproteobacteria > ATCC43930 > CGMCC-115725 > DATARH01. The sequence goes on along the minus strand of JASHNY010000203.1, from coordinate 63,616 downwards.
CCCTATTTGCGGATGAGCCTCGACCACGACACCGGCACGATGACCGGCACGGTATTGCAGGGCCGCTTCGCCGGCATGCGGATCGAGGAGCTGGGCCGCGCGGAATTGCTTGCACTGTTGCGTGAATGCCGCGCCAGCGACGAAGAAGGCGCCCGGCTGATCGAAGCCTATCTCGACCGCGCCGAGCCCGACTGGCGCGACGACCTCGCCGGCGGCGCCGGCCCGCGATCAGGCGACGGGTCGCGCCCTGCCGGCGCCGACATGTCGGTCGAGGAGGCCTATGCCATCCTCGGCCTGTCGCCCGGCGCCGACGCCGCCGCGATCCGCGAGGCGCACCACCGGCTGATGAAGCAATTGCACCCCGACCACGGCGGCAGCGACTACCTCGCGGGCAAGATTAACCGGGCCCGCGATGTGTTGCTGAGGCATCGGTAAATCTCCGTCGCGCGCCGCCGCCTTCGCGGGGGCGATGGAGTAACACAGTCAAATCCCCAGCCGGCGCAAATGCCCCTCCGGATAGCGCAGCCCCGAGGCGGCGCCGGGTGCGAAGGTGCGCTGGAGCACATCCTCGGTGTCGGCCGACATGTGCAGCGCAGCGGCGGCGGCATTCTCTTCGAGGCGGTGTACGTGGCTGGTGCCGGGGATCGGCACGACGAACGGCGCGCGCGACAAGACCCAGGCGAGGGCGAGCTGGGCCGGGGTGCAGTTTTCGGCCGCCGCATGCGCCTTCAATTCCTCTACCAGCGCGAGGTTATGCGCGAGGTTGTCGCCCTGAAACCGGGGCATGTTGCGGCGCGCATCGCCGGCGCGCAGCGCGTCGAGCCCGGTGACGTTGCCGGTCAGCATGCCGCGCCCCAGCGGGCTGTAGGCGACGAAGCCGATCCCCAATTCGGCGCAGAGCGGCAGGATCTCGGCCTCGACGTCGCGCGACCACAACGAATATTCGATCTGCACCGCGGCGATTTTGTGCACCGCGTGGGCCCGCCGGATCGTCGCGGCGCCGGCCTCGCAGATGCCGAGATGCCTGACCTTGCCCTGGCGCACGAGGTCGCTCATCGCCCCCACCGTGTCCTCGATCGGCACCTCCGGGTCGACGCGGTGGATGTAGTAGAGGTCGATCGCGTCGGTTTCGAGCCGCTTGAGGCTGCGCTCGCAGGCGCCGCGCAGGTAGTCCGGCCGCCCGTCGGAAAAGCGCGGCCCGCCGGCGAGGCCGATATTGCCGAACTTGCTGGCGATCACATACTCATCGCGATGCCCCTTGACCGCGCGCGCGATCAATTCTTCGTTGCGCCCGGCACCATAGGCATCCGAGCTGTCGAGGAAATCGACGCCCAGTTCGCGGGCGCGGCGCAACGTGGCGATTGCCGCATCCGGATCGGGCTCATCGTAGAACGGCGTCATCGTCGCGCAGCCGAGACCGACCGCCGAAACCTCCAGATCGCCAAGCCTGCGCCGCTGCATCCCTCACCTCCTGCGATCGCCCGACCCGCTGATTTCACCACGGAGACAGGGAGAACACGGAGGGATTATTCGACGCGTATCGCTTTGCGCCGCCTGGCCTTCGCGCCTTCGTGGTGAAGCCCGGCTCATCCTGGCTGCTGACACCGGCGCGCCGCACCGTATGATCGCACGCTCTTTTGCCAACGCCGGAGAATTGCGAACATGCCCCGCTACCGCCCGCTCGACGAGGCCGAGCTCGACGCCGAACAGCGTCGCGTCTTCAACGATTGCAAATCCGGGCCGCGCGGCGCGGTGCCGCCGCCGGTGCATGTGTGGCTGGCGAGCCCCGGCCTTGCCGACAACGCGCACAAGCTCGGCGCGCATGTCCGCTTCGCCACGCCGTTCACGCCCAAGCAGACCGAGATCGCGATCCTGTGCACGGCGCGTTATTGGACCGCCGAGTTCGAATGGGCGGCGCATGTGCGCCTGGCGCTTCAGGCCGGATTGACGCAGGACCAGATCGATGCGATCGCCGCGCGCCGCACCCCCGATTTCCCCGACCCGGACGACCGCCTCGTCTACGATTTCGCCCATGCCTATTACCGCGACCACCGCGTCGACGACGCGACCTTCGCGCGCGTCGAGGCCCGCTGGGGCCGGCGCGGCGTCGTCGATCTCGCCGGGCTGATCGGCTACTACTCGTTCGTCTCGGTCACCCTCAACGTGTTCGAGGTGCCGGTCCCGCCCGGCGCCAAACCGCTGGAGAAATAGCGCGCGGCTGGCGGCCGGCGCGACGGTCAGGTCGGCTTTTCCGTCTTCTCGACGTTCCACATCAGGATCGCCGGGGCGAGGATGCGGCCCTTGACCGTCTTGCGATAGGCGGTTTTTTGCATGAACTCGCCGGTCGGCACATAGGGCACGAACTCGAACGCGCGTTCCTGCAATTGCACCGCCAGCTGCTTTCGCGTTGCCTCGTCGGTGGCGGCGACCCATTCGGCGCGCAATTTCTCGATCTTGTCGTCGCTGGGCCAGCCGAACCAGGCCTGGTCGCCATTGGCGCGCAGTGCCTGGTTCACGGTCGGGTCGAGCATGTCGGCGCCGACCCAGCCGGTGCCGAACACGTTCCACCCGCCCTGCTCGGGCGGCTTCTTGGAGGCGCGGCGGGTGACCTCCTGCCCCCAGTCCATCGCCTGGATATCGACGTTGAGGCCGAGCTTTTTCATCAGGTCGGCGACAACCAGCGCCTGCGTGTGGGGAACGGCGATATCGACCCCGTCGAGCACGACGATCTTCTCGCCCTTGTAGCCGGCCTCGGCGATCAGCTTCTTGGCCTTGGCGAAATCGCGCGGCCCGGTGAGCGCCGTCGATCCGGCATCGTTGGCCATCGGCGTGTCGCAGGCGAAAAACGACGCGCACACCTGCCAGTTCTTCTTGTCGCCGGCCACCGCGGCCATGAAATCGGCCTGGTTGGTGACCGACAGCACCGCCTGGCGCATCTTGGGGTTGTTGAACGGCGGATAGAGAAAGTTGAACCGCACCATCGTCATGATCCCCAGCGGATCGTAATTGGCGACGGTCACGTCGGGGTTGGCGGTCAATAGCGGCAACAGGTCGGTGGGCGGGTCTTCCCACCAATCGACCTCGCCGGCGTTGAGCGAGGCCGCGGCGGTCGTCTTGTCAGGCACGTAGAGCCATTCGCAGCGGTCGACCTTGACCACCTTGCCGCCCGAGGCCCAATTCGGCGGCTCCTTGCGCGGGACGTAATCGGGGTTCTTTTCATAGACCACTTTGTTGCCGGGCTGGAACTCCGCCTTGACGAACTTGAACGGGCCGGAGCCGACCATCTCGGTGACCTGGGTGAACGGGTCTGTCTTGGCCAGCCGCTCCGGCATGATGAACGGCACCAGCGTCGACACCTTGGCGAGCCCATCGAGCAGCAGGGGAAACGGCGTCTTCAATTTGATCGAAAAGTTTTTCCCGTCGCCGTCCCCGTCCATCGTGTCGAGCACCTTGGCGAGCGATTGGCCGAGCGCGTCGCGCGCCATCCAGCGCTTCAGCGAGGTCGTGCAGTCGATGCCGCGCACCGGCTGGCCGTCATGAAACTTGAGGCCGTCGCGCAGGGTGAAGTTATAGGTGAGCTTGTCTGCCGAAACGTGGTAATCCCCGACCATCTGCGGGTGCGGAACGAACTTGTCGTCGAGCGCGAACAGCGTGTCGAACACCATATAGCCATGGTTGCGGGTGACGTAGGCGGTGGTCCATATCGGGTCGAGCACGCGCAGATCGGCCTGGGCGATGAAGCGCAAGGTCGTCTGCCCCGCGGCCTGGGCGCGGCGCCACGGAACCCCAGCGGCCAGCGCCGCCGCCCCAGCTCCGATCGCAAAATTGCGACGGGTGACATGACGATCCATTTCTGCCCTCCCTGGTCGGCGTTGATTGACCGAAGGATAGCGGGAAGTGCACCGGTTATCATCGGTAAACCAATGGCGCGACCGCGCGCCTGGACAATCGCCTGATGCGCCTGTCTGATTTCGACTTTCCGCTGCCCCGCGAATTGATTGCGGCGCATCCGGCCAAGCCGCGCGAGGCGGCGCGGCTGTTGCTGATCCCGGCCGCCGGCGGCGTCGCCGACCATCATATTGGCGACCTGCCCGAGTTGTTGCGCCCGGGCGACATCCTGGTGTTCAACGACACCAAGGTCATCCCGGCGCGGCTGACCGGGCGGCGCGGCGACGCGCAGGTCGAGGTGACCCTGCATCGCGACCTCGGCGACGGCCGGGGAAGCGTGGCATGGCGCGCCTTTGCCCGGGGCGCACGGCGGCTGCGCCCCGGCGACCGCATCGTCTTTGCCGAGGATTTCGCGTGCAGCGTCGAGGCCAAGCATGCAGAGGGCGACGTGACCCTGCGTTTCGATCTCGACCCCGCAGCGTTCCGCGCCGCCTTGGCGCGGCACGGTGCGATGCCCTTGCCGCCCTATATCAAGCGCCCGCGGAGCGGCGATTCTCGCGGCGACCCGCGCGACCGCGCCGACTACCAGACGATCTTCGCCCGGGCCGAGGGCGCGGTCGCGGCACCGACCGCCGGATTGCACTTCACCCCGGCATTGCTTGACGCCTTCACCGCACGCGGCATCGGCTGGGTAACGCTGACCCTGCATGTCGGCCCCGGCACCTTCCTGCCGGTCAAGACCGATGACCCGCGCGAGCATCGGATGCATGCCGAATGGGGGCTGTTGACGGCAGCGACGGCGCAGCGCCTTAACGCCGCGCGGGCGCAGGGCGGACGCATCGTCGCGGTCGGCACGACCAGCCTGCGCCTGCTTGAAAGCGCCGTCGCGGAGACCGGCGAGATTGAGCCGTTCTGCGGCGAGACCCGGCTGTTCATCCTGCCCGGCTACCGGGTCCGCTCGATCGACCTGCTGCTGACCAACTTCCACCTGCCGCATTCCACGCTGTTGATGCTGGTCGCCGCGCTCGCCGGGCTCGACCGCATCAAAGCCGCCTATGCGCATGCGGTCGCGCAGGGCTATCGCTTCTTTTCTTACGGCGATGCCTGCCTTATCGAGAATTCGTCTCTGCACAGATGAACCAGGTTGAACATCATCGTGTCATTGCGAAGAGCGCAGCGACGAAGCAATCTCCGCGGTTCAACCTTCAATCGGCACAAGATTGCTTCGCTGCGCTCGCAATGACCGCACCTGAACCATGATTACTTTCGACGTCCTCGCCCGCGACGGCCTCGCCCGGACCGGCCGGCTGCATACGGCGCATGGTACGATCGACACGCCGGCCTTCATGCCGGTCGGCACCGCGGCGACGGTCAAGGCGATGACGCCGGAGGCGCTCGCCGCGACCGGCGCCCGTATCCTGCTCGGCAACACCTATCACCTGATGCTGCGGCCCGGCGCCGAGCGCATCGCTGCGCTCGGCGGGTTGCACAAATTCATGAACTGGCCGCACGCGATCCTGACCGATTCCGGCGGGTTCCAGGTCATGTCGCTGGCCGCCCTGCGGACCATCACCGAAGAAGGGGTCGCCTTCCGCTCGCATCTCGACGGCAGTCGTCATTTGCTGACGCCGGAGCGCTCGGTCGAAATCCAGCGCCTGCTCGGCGCCGACGTGACGATGGCATTCGACGAGTGCACGCCCTACCCGGCCGAGCGCCACGCGGTCGAAGCGTCGATGGCATTGACCCTGCGCTGGGCCGAGCGCTCACGCCGGGCCTTTGTCGACCGGCCGGGGTGCGGCATTTTCGGCATCGTGCAGGGCGGCGTGCATCCCGACCTGCGCCACCGCTCGGCGGCCGGCACGATCGCGATCGGGTTCGACGGCTATGCCGTCGGCGGCCTCGCCATTGGCGAAGGCCAGGCAACGACCTTTGCCGTGCTCGACGCGACGGTGCCGTGCCTGCCCGCAGACCGGCCGCGCTATCTGATGGGGGTCGGCAAGCCCGCCGACCTCGTCGGCGCGGTCATGCGCGGCATCGACCTGTTCGATTGCGTATTGCCGACCCGATCCGGCCGTACCGCGCAGGCCTTCACCCGCGAGGGGACGCTGAACCTGCGCAACGCCCGCCACGCCGACGACTCCGCGCCGCTCGACCGCGCGTGCCGGTGCCCGGCTTGCACCGGCTTCAGCCGCGCCTATCTGCACCATCTGGCAAAGAGCGGCGAGATCCTGGCGAGCATATTGCTGACCCAGCACAATCTGACCTATTACGCCGACCTGATGGCGGCGCTGCGCCAGGCGATCGCCGCCGGCACAATTTCGGAATTGGCCGCGATATGGCAATCGGTTTCGGATCGATCATCGAACCAGTGAGGGAGAAAAGTATGGCATCCTTGCAGACGGCCCTGATGGCGATGCGCGGCCGCGACGTGACCGTGTGGCTCGATCACCCGGAACTGAAGGCGCTTGCCGGCCGCCTGACCGACGCCAAGGACGAACATATCGAGCTGGACTACAACGGCAGCATCTATTGCATCACCTACTCGTCGATCGTCGCGATCCGGCGAACCTAGCCGGGCGCGAGAGGCGCAGGCGACGGCGGCGATGAGCGCGGGCTCGACCCAGCTCGGCCGCCGCGTCCGGTTGCCCGCCTCGCCGGACGAGGCGGTCATCGACACCGTGCCCAACCCGCATCCCGGCAAATTGTACGCGGTGCGGTTCACCTGCCCCGAGTTCACCGCACTCTGCCCGATCACCGGCCAGCCCGACTTCGCCCACCTGGTAGTCGACTATCTGCCCGATGCCCGGCTGGTCGAGAGCAAGTCGCTGAAACTGTTTCTCGGCTCGTTCCGCAACCACGGCGCGTTCCACGAGGATTGCACCCTGACGATCGCCGAGCGCCTGGTCGCGGCGGCGGCGCCCAGATGGCTGCGCATCGGCGGTTATTGGTATCCGCGCGGCGGCATTCCGATCGACGTGTTCTACCAGACCGGCCCGCCGCCCGGGGGGCTGTGGCTCCCCGATCCCGGCGTCCCATCGTATCGCGGCCGGGGGTAATGGAAGCGGCGGCGATCCGCGAAGCGATCCGCGCGCAGGCGCTGGCGCTGGGGTTCGACGCGGTCGGCTTCGCCGCGGCGCATCTGGCGCAATCCGCGCGCGCCGACCTCGCCGAGTTCCTCGCCCGCGGCTATCACGGCGAGATGGACTGGCTCGCCGCCAAGGAAGACCGCCGCGGCGATCCGCAAACATTATGGCCCGAGGCGAAAACCGTCGTCGTGCTCGGCATGAACTACGGCCCCGGCGACGATCGCGATACCGCCGAGGATTGCGGCGTCGTTTCGGTCTATGCCCGCGGCCGCGACTACCACGACACCGTCAAGAAGCGCCTGAAGCACCTTGGGCGCTGGATCGGCGCGCAGTGGCCGGGGGAATTGAAGGTCTTCGTCGACACCGCGCCGGTCATGGAAAAGCCGCTGGCGCAGCAGGCCGGGATCGGGTGGCAGGGCAAGCACACCAACCTGGTGTCGCGGGAGTTCGGCTCGTGGCTGTTTCTCGGCGAAATCTATCTGAGCCTCGCGCTCGATCCCGACCCGGCCGAAGAGGACCATTGCGGCACTTGCCATGCCTGCCTCGACGCCTGCCCGACCGCGGCCTTCCCGGCGCCCTACAAACTCGACGCGCGGCGCTGCATCTCGTACCTGACGATCGAGCACAAGGGGCCGATCCCACGGGCGCTGCGGCCATTGATCGGCAACCGCATCTTCGGCTGCGACGATTGCCTTGCTGCCTGCCCGTGGAACAAATACGCGCGCACGACCGCCGAGCCCGACTTCCTGCCGCGCGCCGAGCTGACCGCGCCGCGCCTTGCCGAACTGGCGCGGCTCGACGATGCCGGGTTTCGCGCATTGTTCGCCGGAACCTCGGTCAAGCGCATCGGGCGCGACCGGTTCCTGCGCAACGTATTGATCGCCATCGGCAACGGCCCGCGCGGCGACCAGGAGCTGGTCGAAGCGGCCGAATCCTGCCTCGACGACGCCTCCGGGCTGGTGCGCGCGACCGCTGCCTGGGCCTATTGCCGGCACGCGCCGAGCAGCGACATCTGGCAGCGCCTGCGCCACGATCCCGACCCGCTGGTGCAGGCGGAGTGCGCCGAAATGCCCGAGGCAATGTAGCCGCGAACATAGCCACCGGGCGCGACGCCCGGGGTCCGCGGGAACGCGGCCAACGGGCAGACGGCGGGCGGGGCGCCCGCGCTCTGGAATGCGGCCGGCCCAGCCGCTTACGACGCCGGCGCCAACCGCCCCTCGTTGGGCTTGGCGCCGCCGATCTCGATGTTGATCTCCAACAGCGAGGTATCGCCCGACTTGCCAAGGTTGACGTGGATCATCTCCTCGTTGATCTGGACATAGCGTCCGACCACGGTCAGCAGATCCTTTTGCAGGCGCGGCAGAAAGTCGGGCGCGTCGCGGCTCGCCCGCTCGTGCGCCAATACGATCTTCAGCCGCTCCTTGGCGATCGCCGCGCTTTTCGGGCGCGGCGCAAACAGGTAGTTGAACAGCTTCATCACGCCCTACCGAAGAGAACCCGAAAAAAGCCCCGCTTTTCGGGCTTGACGAAGCGCATCTCGCGCTGCTCGCCGAGGAACCGCGCCACCGCATCGACATAGGCACGGCCGGCCGGGCTGTCGGCATCGAACACGACGGGCGTCCCGGTATTGGAGGCCCGCAATACCGACTCGGATTCGGGAATCACGCCCAGAAGCGGGATCGACAGGATTTCCCTGACGTCCTCGACCGTCAGCATCTCGCCCTTGACCACGCGGTCGGGGTCATAGCGGGTCAGCAACAGATGAATATCGACCGGGGGCTCGTTGCGTTCGGCCCGCCGGGAGCGCGACGACAGGATGCCGATGATGCGGTCGCTGTCGCGCACCGACGAGACTTCCGGGTTGGTCACGATGACTGCGCTGTCGGCGAAATAGAGCGCCGTGATGGCGCCGTGCTCGATCCCGGCCGGGCTGTCGCAGATGATGTAGTCGAAGGTCTTTTTCAATTCCTCGAGCACGCGCTCGACGCCCTCGCGCTTCAGCGCGTCCTTGTCGCGGGTCTGCGAGGTCGGAAAGATGAACAGGTTGTCGTTGCGCTTGTCCTTGATCAGGGCCTGGTTGAGGTTGGCGTCGCCGTTGATGACGTTGATGAAATCGAACACCACCCGGCGCTCGCAGCCCATCACCAGGTCGAGGTTCCTCAGCCCGACATCGAAATCGATCACGACGGTCTTGTGGCCGCGCAGCGCCAGGCCCGCGGCAAAGGCGGCGGAGGTCGTGGTCTTGCCGACCCCGCCCTTGCCCGAGGTGACGACGATTACCTTTGCCAATCGGCCCTCCCCTCGCTGCGCTGAGGCCGTGCCCGGCGCGGCCCAATTCTTCGGCCGAACGTTGCAGCGCTGCGGCGCATGATGAGCGTCAAATCCGCGTCAGGGTCAACTGGTCATCGACAAGCGCGACCTGAACGGGAAAACCGCGCTGATCTGCCGGGAGTTGATCGCTGACGAGATACCGTCCGGCGATGCTGATCAGCTCGGCTTCGAGCCGGCTGCAGAAGATCCGCGCGCCGACGTCGCCGCTGGCGCCCGCCAGCGCACGCCCGCGCAGCACATTATAGACATGGATGTTGCCGTCGGCGATCAACTCCGCGCCGGGGCTGACCGCGGCGGTGACGACGAGGTCGGTGCCGCGGGCGTAGATCTGGGTGCCGGAGCGTACCGGCGCGGTGATGAGCCGCGCCCGCGGCTGCGCCGGCGGCGCCGCCTCGGGCCGCACGCGCGTCGGCTGTGCCGCGGTCGGGGCAAAGCTCGCCAGCCCGGCGGCGGCGGCGGCCTCGATCTGCGCCGGCGTCGCGTTCTGCACCCCGACCAGCACCAGCGTGAAGCGGTGCAGCACGTCGCGGGCGTCGGCAAATTCCTCGGCGCTCTCGAAGCCGCCGGCGCGGCGCAGATCGAGCACGACCGGGGCCGCGCGGAAAAACCGCGGGCTCAGCTCGATCTGCCGCGCCAGTTCATGCTCGAACGAGGGGTCGGCCAGCATGCCGGCGCGAACCACCATCACGGTGAACAGCGCACCCTGCACGAGGTTGATCGCCATCCCGGTTTCGACACCGTTTGGAAAAAACTGAGACTCACGGGTTAGCGTTAAATCGGGACTGCCGCAACGGGTTTTGCCGGCATTTCGACCAACCGGCCGGTTCGCCTTGCCTCATTGGGCGGCCTCGACGACGAGCCGCATAAATCCGTCGGCAGCGGCAGGGTCGATCCACCGCAACACGGCGACAATGCCGAGCCCGGGGTCGATCCAGGTCAGGTTGCCGCCAGCGCCGCGCGCGTAATAGCTGCCCTCGGGTGCACTCGGGTACAGCCCGCGCCCGGTGTTGAGCCACCACAGCGAGCCGTAATTGGCAAACAGCGGGCACGGCATCAGCATGCGATCGATCCACGCAGACGACACGATGCGGCGGGTTCCCCACACCCCCCCATTCAGCAGCATCAGCCCGATCCGCGCCTGGTCGCGGGCATGGATAAACGCGCCGCCACCCCAATGCGAACCGCCGGCGACCGATTGCATCCGCCGCCCGTCGATCTCGACATAGGAGTTGCGATAACCGTGCCACTCCCAACTCGCCGAGGCGCCGATCGGGTCCATGACCAGTTCGCGGAACAATTCGGGCAAGGGCCGGCGCCACAGCCGCAGCAGCGCCAGGCTCAGCCGGTTGACCCGCACGTCGTTGTATTCCCAGAACTCGCCGGGTCGGCGCAGGTCGCGGTGCGTACCCTTCCTGCCGCTCGTGGGCCGGCCGCCGACGCTGCGGTTGCGGTCGATCAGGTCGGGCTTGTCCCACAGTGTGCCCTCCCATTCCGAGGTCTGCTGCAGCAGGTGGGTCCAGGTGATCGCATCATTGTGCGGCGGGTCGAACCCGCCGTCGTCGACCGTGCGGCAGACCGGCTCGTCGAGGTCGCGAATGAGGCCGCGATCCCAGGCGAGGCCGGCAAGGATCGACAGGTAGCTCTTGGCGACGCTGAAGGTCAGATCCACCTGGCCGGTGTCGCCCCACGACGCGACGATGCGGCCGCCGCGCACGACAAGCCCGTTGGGGCCGCCGCGCGGACGCACCGGGCCGAGCGTCTCGTTGTCGGGCGGCACTTCGTTGAAATCGGTGGCAACCATGTGGGCGAGATCGCGACGCCACGGCGTCTCGTGCTCGGCGGCATGGCGTGCGGCGGCGGCGATCTTCGCCGGGTCGAGACCGGCAGCGGCGGGATCGACGTGTTCCCAGGCGGGGTCGGCAGACGGAAAATAGGTCATCCTGCGGGTTCCGGGGGTTGATGGCTTGATTTTCGCGCGATCGCTACGACCTCGTGCACCAGGCGAGCGGCGTCTACGGTGTCGCGGCGGCGATTAGGCGGGCATCGCCGCGCCAAGTTTGATAGCATATCGATCATGTCGGTCGTTTGGCTTTCGAGGTCGTCGATATGGGTTCCATGAGCATCTGGCACTGGCTGATCGTGCTGGCGGTCGTCGTCGTGTTGTTTGGCGGGCGCGGCAAACTGTCTGGCGTGATGGGCGATTTTGCCAAAGGGATCAAGGCGTTCAAGGCGGGAATGAAGGACGAGGAAGAGCCGACGACGGTGAATGTGACGCCGGCTCAGGTCACTCCGCCGCCGGTCGCCCCGACCGCCGCTCCGGCGCAGCACGCCGCGACCGCACCGGCGCCCGAGCCCAAGCGCGAAGCCGTCTAGCGGTCCAACTGCCGTCCCCCTGCCCCTTGCCTTGTCGCGACGGCCGCGGCATCGTGTCGCCGTCGCACCTCCCGCTGCCGTCCCGACACACAGGCCCTTCATGCTCAGGTTCGAGGGAACAAGCACCTATGTCGCGACGGAGGACCTCCGGGTTGCCGTCAACGCCGCCATCGCGCTCGAGCGGCCGCTGTTGGTAAAGGGCGAGCCCGGCACCGGCAAGACCATCCTTGCCCATGAGATCGCTCAAGGGCTTGGCAAGGAACTTATCACCTGGCACATCAAGTCGACGACCAAGGCGCTGCAAGGGCTTTACGAATACGACGCGGTCTCGCGCCTGCGTGACGGCCAGTTTGGCGACGAGCGGGTGCGCGACATCGCCAATTACATCAAGCCCGGCAAGTTGTGGGACGCTTTTGCGGCGGAAGCGGCGCCGGTGCTGTTGATCGACGAAATCGACAAGGCCGATATCGAGTTCCCCAACGACCTGCTGCTCGAACTCGACCGCATGGAGTTCTACGTCTACGAGCTGCAGCGCACGATCACGGCGCGGCAGCGCCCGATCGTGATCATCACCTCGAACAACGAAAAGGAATTGCCCGACGCCTTTCTGCGGCGCTGCTTTTTCCACTACATCCGCTTCCCCGACCGCGACACGATGGAGCGCATCGTCGAGGTGCATTTTCCAGGGCTCAAGAGCGAGCTGGTGCACGAGGCGCTGACCATCTTCTATGACATCCGCCAGGTGCCGGGACTGAAGAAGAAGCCCTCGACCTCGGAACTCCTCGACTGGATCAAACTGCTCCTGGTCGAGGACGTGACGCCCGAGGTATTGCGCACGCGCGACCCCAACAAATTGATCCCGCCATTGCACGGCGCGCTGCTCAAAAACGAGCAGGATGTGCATTTGTTCGAGCGCCTCGCCTTTCTGCACCGCCGAGAAGGCCGGAGCTGAGTCCGATGGAGTCCGATCGCACGACGATGGACGCCGTCGACGAGTTGTTCGCAATGGCGAACCTCTACCCGCGCACGACCGGGCTGCCGATGACGATTTGGGTCAGCCCGCGCGGCAATGCGCGCCACGACGTGCGGATCAAGGTCAACGTGGCGCACGGCGACCAGATGAACATCGACAACACCATCGTCGCAGTGGGCCCGTCGCCGCGGGTAATCGAGGGCCGACTGTCTTCCGAGAATGAAGGCGCCGTCGCTGCCTGGATCGCGCTGAATGCCGAGGCCCTTGTTGCCTACTGGAACGGCGACATCGATACGCTGGAACTCGTTCAAACGCCGAAGCCGCTGCCCTCGGCATAACTGATGTTCACTTCCTTCTTCCTCGAACTGCGCGCGGCCAAGGTGCCGACCTCGCTGCGCGAGTTCCTGACCCTCTTGGAGGCGATGCAAAAGCGGGTCGCCGCCTTCGACATCGACGATTTCTATTACCTGTCGCGCGCGACGCTGGTCAAAGACGAGCGCTTTCTCGACCGGTTCGACAAGGTCTTCGGCCGTTGTTTCAATGGGATAGAGACGGCGGCTGATCCCAAGACCGAACTGCCGGAAGAGTGGCTGCGGAACCTCGCCGAGCGCTATCTGACGCCGGAGGAAAAGGCGCAGGTCGAGGCGCTGGGCGGCTGGGACAAGTTGATGGAGACGCTGCGCCAGCGCCTCGCCGAGCAGCAAGGGCGGCACCAGGGCGGCAATAAATGGATCGGCACCGCCGGCACCTCGCCGTTCGGCAATTCCGGCTACAACCCCGAAGGCATCCGCATCGGCGGCGAGAGCCGCGAGCGGCGTGCGGCCAAGGTGTGGGGCCGGCGCGAGTTCCGCAACCTCGACGACACAATCGAGCTCGGCACCCGCAACATCAAGATCGCGCTGCGCCGGCTACGCCAGTTCGCCCGCGACGGCGCCGAGTTGGAGATCGACCTGCCGCAGACGATCCGCGGCACCGCACACAATGCCGGTTGGCTCGACCTGCATATGGTCCCCGAGCGCCACAACGCGGTCAAACTGCTGTTGTTTCTCGATGTCGGCGGGTCGATGGAAGACCACGTGCGGATCTGCGAGGAACTGTTTTCCGCCGCACGCGGCGAATTCAAGCACCTCGTGCATTTCTATTTCCATAACTGCCTCTACGACACGGTGTGGAAGGATTCCCGCCGGCGCCATGTCGAGCAGATTCCGGTCATGGACATCCTGCGCACCTATGATCCTGCCCACAAGATCGTGCTGGTCGGGGACGCCAGCATGAGCCCATACGAAATCGACCGCGAGGGCGGCAGCGTCGAGCGCTGGAACGACGAGTCGGGCGAAACCTGGATGCGGCGGGTGCTCGATACCTATCCGAAGGCGGTGTGGCTCAACCCCGTGCCGGAGAAATACTGGGACGGCACGACCAGCATCGGCATGATCCGGCAAATCATGGAGAACCGGATGTTCCCGCTGACCCTCGCCGGCATCGACAGCGCGATGCGCGCCTTGACGCGGTAGAACCCCAGCGGCGCAAGGCCCTAATCGCTCTCGCCGCCGAGGCTGGTGCCGATCACCGCGTAGAGCGGGCTGCCGCCGCCCGGCGGGGTCCGGTCAAGGCAGCGGATATCGGTCCAGTTGCCGGCTTCGACGAAATGCCGGGCAACGAGGCAAAGCTGGCCGGCATCGTCCAATAGGCACCAGCAGGCGATCGCCGGCGTCGCCAGGCAGCGCTGTGAAAAGGTCACGACCAGCGGCGCGCCTGGCCGCAATACCCGCGCGACCTCGCGGATCACCTCGCCGGGCCGCGTCAAATGCTGGATCGCGCCGCAGATCGCGGCGCCGTCGAACTCGCCATTGGCAAAGGGCAGCCGCGGATTGCGGTTCAGGTCCTGCACCAGCCACTCGTCGAGAAACGGGTTTTCCGCAAGCACATCGGCATCGACGCCGACGCCGACGACGCGGCCATAAGGGATTTCGGGCGGCAGATGGCCGATCCAGCTCGACATCAGGTCGAGAATGGCGCCGCCCGCCGGCATCACCTCGCGATACAGATCGGTGATCGCGGCGAGCGCCGCATCGTCGATGCGCTCGATCGGCAGGTCGCCGCCGGGGATCGCATCCGCCCGGTGATCGACTGCCGTGAACAGAGGCATCGGGAATGCCGCCATGACCGCGCTCTTACCTCCTTCGGACAAATAGGAACCGCACCGCGGCGGCTCAAGAGCCGCATCCCGCCTCATTCTCCAAGGGCGCGCTCCGGCGCGGTCAATGCCAGGCCGAGATCGCGCGCCACTGCGGCATGGGTCACCCGCCCATTCGCGATGTTGAGCCCGTTGCGCAGATGCGGGTCATCCGCCAAGGCCCGGCGCCAGCCGCGGTCGGCGATCGCCAGCGCGAACGGCAAGGTGGCGTTGTTGAGCGCCACCGCGGAGGTACGGGCCACCGCCCCGGGCATGTTGGTGACGCAGTAATGCACGACCCCCTCATCGACATAGGTCGGCGCGGCATGCGTGGTCGGCCGGCTGGTCTCGAAACAGCCGCCCTGGTCGATCGCGATGTCGATAACGACCGAGCCCGGCGCCATCGCGCGCACCAGTTCGCGGCTGACCAGCTTCGGCGCCGCCGCGCCCGGCACCAGCACGGCGCCGATCACCAGATCGGCGGCGACGACCTCGCGCTCGATGGTTTCGACGGTCGAGAACAGCGTGTGCAACTGCGCGCCAAATTGCAGGTCGAGCTCGTATAGCCGCGGCAATGAGCGGTCGATCACGGTGACGTAGGCCTCCATCCCCATCGCCATGCGTGCGGCGTTGGTGCCGGCGACGCCGCCGCCCAGGATCACCACCTTGGCCGCCGCCACGCCGGGCACACCGCCGAGCAGGATGCCCTTGCCGCCCTGCTCCCTCTCGAGGCAATGCGCACCCACCTGCACCGCCATCCGCCCCGCCACTTCGCTCATCGGCGCCAGAAGCGGCAGCCCGCCGCGCGCGTCGGTCACGGTCTCGTATGCGATCGCGACCACGCCCGAGCGCAGCAACGCCTCGGTCAACCCACGGTCGGCCGCGAGGTGGAAATAGGTGAACATAACCTGGTCGCCGCGCAGCAGGGCGAGCTCTCCGGGCTGCGGCTCCTTGACCTTGACGATCAGCTCGGCGACCGCGAACACATCGGCCGCTCGCGCCAGAATGCCGGCGCCGGCGGCCTCGTACTGGCGGTCGTCGAAGCCGATATCGGCACCGGCGCCGCTCTCGACGACGACCTTGTGGCCGTGATGGACCAGCTCCCGCACGCTGGCAGGAACGAGGCCGACCCGGTGCTCCTCGATCTTTATTTCTTTCGGAACGCCGATCAGCATCTGAGACCCGCCAACAGCAATTTCACCACGAAGACACGGAGGACACGAAGAAAACAGGATCGTTAGCGCGAAGGACGCGATGGATACGCGAAGGACGCAAAGCGTTCGTGCGCGCAGCGCACAATGCGATCATTCGGCACCGAAGGCCGGTTTCTGGCGCTTCGCGCCCGGAAAATCGCCTTCGCGACCATTGCGTATCCCTCGCGCTTTTTGCGTTACCTAACCTTTGTGTCCTCCGTGTCTCCACGGTCAATACAACCGGATTCCACGTCGCCGACCATCCTACATCATCGCAGCCCCAAATGGCGCAATGCCTCGTCGGCCAGGGGCAACGAGGCAGTCAGGCCGGGCGATTCGATGCCGTACAGATTGACGAGCCCGGGCACGCCGTGGCTGCCCGGTCCCTGCACCAGGAAATCGGCGGCCGGCTCGTTGGGGCCGCTGATCTTTGGGCGGATGCCGGCATAGCCGGGCTGCAAGGCGCCGTCCTTGAGGCCCGGCCAATAGCGCCGCACCGCCTCGTAGAACTTGTCGCCGCGGCGCGGATCGACCGCGTAGTCGATGTCCGGGATCCACTCGACATCGGGGCCGAACCGCGCCTGGCCGGCGAGATCGAGGGTGATGTGGACGCCGAGCCCGCCCGGCACCGGCACCGGGTAGATCAGGCGGCGGAACGGGGTCCTGCCCGACAGGGTGAAATAGCAGCCGCGGCAGAAATAGGCGGGCGGCAGGCTTTCGCGCGGGACCCCGTCGAGGGCACGTGCCACCAGCGGCGCATAAAGCCCTGCGGCGTTGACCAGATAGCGGCAGCGGATCGTCGCCGGCTCGGCGCCGCCGACCGACAGCTCGAACCCGTCGGCCCGTACCCGCCCGCCGACGAGCGGCGTCTTGAAGGCGACCATCGCGCCGGCTTCCTCGGCGTCGCCCTGGTAGGCCAGCATCAGCGCGTGGCTGTCGACGATCCCGGTCGAAGGCGACAACAGCGCTGCGACGCAACGGAGTTCGGGTTCGAGGCGCTGCGCCTCGGCGACGCTCAGCCATTCGAGGTTGTCGACGCCGTTGGCGCGCGCGGCCGCCTCGATCTTCTCGACGCCGGGAATCTCGTCGTCGCTGGTCGCGACGATCAGCTTGCCAAGCTGCGAATGCGGAACCCCGTGCTCCCGGCAATAGGCATAAAGGCGCTGCCGCCCCTCCACGCAGGCGGTCGCCTTGAGGCTGCCCTTCGGATAATAGAGCCCGCCGTGGATCACCTCGCTGTTGCGCGAGGAAGTCTCGAACCCGATCGTGTAAGCCTTTTCGAGGACCACCGCCTCATGGCCGGCCAGGGCCAATGCGCGCGCCACTGCGAGGCCGACCACCCCGGCCCCGACCACCACCGCCTCGATCTCGTCCACTGCGCGCCCCGCCCCGTTTCCGCCGGCGCCATGTTGGCCGAAGGCAGGTCGCCGGCCAATTCATTTGATCGCTGCCGGCGACGTTGTGCCCTGGCGCCGGCGCTCGGCCGAGACCAGGGCGGCGACCCGCGCCAGTTCCGGCCCGGCGATCAGGTCTTCGAGGCGCCGCGTCATGCGCCGACGCCAATTCGGGTGCGCGTCGGTGGTGCCGGGCAGGTTCGCCTGCTCGCACTCGCCGCCGACATCCTCGAACTGGACCAGCATCAGTCGCGCACGCGAGCGTGCCAGGAAGGCGTGGATCGCATCGCCGAGCTCCGGGGTAAAGACCGGAACGCCGCCGGGCGGCAAAAACCGGTCGAAGCAATCCGGCCCGACCAGCCCTTCGCCGGCCAGCGCTTCGAGCAGTTTGCGGCGGTCACGGCCGCGCTCGTCGGCCTCGGCCGCCGCGGCGGCGGCATCGGGGTAGAGCTTGAGCCGGCGGCGCCAGTCGATGTCGCGCCCGAGCCAGAACCCTGCAACGCTGGCAAGGTCGTGCGTCGCCGCCGATGCCGCCGCCAACGGCGGATATTCGCCGGGCGGAATGTAGCTCGCATCGCTGCGCCGTTCGAAATGGACGATGCGGTACGACAGGACGTCGGCGGCGCGCAGCGCCTCGCGGAAGCCGTCCGGCACGGTGCCGAGGTCCTCGCCGACGACGGCGCAGCAATGGCGCTGGCTCTCCAGCGCGAGCAGCCGCACAAGCTCGCGGAACGGGTAGTTGACATAGGCGCCGGCATGAGCCGGCAATCCGCGCGGGATCCAGTAAAGCCGCTGCAACGCCATGACGTGGTCGATCCGCAACAGCCCGGCATGGCGCATGTTGGCGCGCAGCATCGCGATAAACGGGGCAAAGCCGCGCCGGCGCAGGGTCAGCGGGTTGAACGGCGCGAGGCCCCAATCCTGGCCGGCCCGGCTCAGCGGGTCGGGCGGCGCGCCGATCGCGGCGGCGGGCGAGATCATCTCCTGGTCGGCCCAGGCGGCGGCGCCGTGCGGGTTCACCCCGACCGCGGCATCGCGATAGAGGCCGATCGTCAAGCCGCCGGCTTTTCCGGCCGCGGCCGCAGCGCCGAGCTGATGGTCGGCCTGCCACTGCAGGAACTGAAAGAATTCAATCCGGTCGCGGTGATCGCGGGCGAATTCGGCAACCGCCGGGGCACGCGGGTCGCGCAAGGGCGCCGGCCAGTCGTGCCACGAAAAGCGCCCGTCGCGGCGGTAGAAATGCTCGTGCAACGCCTCGAACGTGGCAAAGGCGGCCAGCACCGGCCCGCGCTCCCGCTGGAACGCGTGGAACGCGGCCATCGGCGCCCCATCCCGGCGGCGGCGCAGGCGGCGGTAGAGCGCTTCGAGGACCGGCCGCTTCAACGCCGCGACGGCGGCGTGATCGACCTCGTCGCCGGTGCGCGACGCCGCGATCGCCGCTGCCGGCGCCAGGGCG
Organism: Alphaproteobacteria bacterium; assembly: GCA_030041385.1. Taxonomy (GTDB): domain Bacteria; phylum Pseudomonadota; class Alphaproteobacteria; order ATCC43930; family CGMCC-115725; genus DATARH01. The sequence continues at coordinate 44,746 of JASHNY010000203.1, read as the reverse complement.
CGCGCCGCCGCGTCCTCGGCAAAACCCGGCACGGCGGTGACGTCGATGTAAAGATAGTCGAGGTGGCCCCGGCTCGACGGCGAATAGGGGCTGACGTGCCGAGGCTCGGCGGCAAACAGCGCATGGAGCGGGTTGAGCCCGACCGTCGCCGCCCCGCACGATCCGGCCGCGGCGCCGAGCGTCGCCAGATCGGTGAAGTCGCCGATGCCCCAGTTGCGCTCGCTGCGCAGCCCATAGAGCTGCGTGGTCAGCCCCCAGCTGCGGGCGCGTTCGCTCAATGGCGCCGGCAGGTGACAGGCCGACGGCGCGACCGCAAGCCCGATCGTGGCGGTTTCGCCGCCGGCAGAAAGGTCGAGGCGGTGATAGCCGAGCGGCAATCCGTCCGGCAATGCCAGCGCCGGGCCGGTATCGTCTCCCGCCGCGCCCGTGCCGACGAACTCGCGGCCGTCTTCGAGCCGGCATTGCCACTCGATCGTCCGGGTCCCGGGAGGCACCCGCAGGCGCAGGGTCGGGGCAGAATCCTCGGCGGCAGCGACATGCAAGGCCGGCAATCCCAGCGGCGCCGCTGCTGCCTCCGCCGCGAGCGCCGCCGCTGCGGCGTCGGGATCGGTCGGCAGGCCCAGCGCACCGATCAGGCGCAACAGCGCCTCTTCGTCGGGCTCGTGCCACACGCCGAGCGCGTCAACATGGCGCCAGGCGATGCCGACGAGCGAGGCGACGCGGCGCAATTCGTCGACCCGACTCACCGCCGCCCCCGTGCCGGCGCCGCCGTCGAGCGGTCGATGAACAACACGAAGGAGCGCGCCTGAAGGCGGTAGGCTTCGCCGGCGCGCCAAAACACCCCGCCGGCGGCGATCCCGGTCGGCAATGCGGTATCGATCAGCGCCTCCCATGCCATCGCGGTCGGCAGCTGGGGAAAGATGAAGTCGAGATCGCCGTGATAGGCGTTCATCATCACCAGGAAGCTGGCATCGATGTCGCGCTGCCCGCCGGTGGTGAAGAACTCGCCGGCGGCGCCGCCAAGCACATAGCCGAACGACAGCGCGAACGGGTTGCGCCAATCCTCGGCAGTGGCCTCGACCCCGGCCGGGGTGACCCAGGTGATATCCTTGAGGCCGTCTTCGGACAGCACTTCGCCGCGGAAAAAACGCGGCCGCGAAAATACCCGGTGGCGCCGGCGCAGATGCACCAAGTGGCTGACGAAGCGGCGCAGCTCCTCGTCTTCAAGGCGAATGTGACCCCAGTCGACCCAGGAAATCGGGCTGTCCTGGCAATAGGCGTTGTTGTTGCCACGCTGGGTGCGGCCGATCTCGTCGCCGGCAAGCAGCATCGGCACCCCGAGCGACAGCAGCAGGGTGGCGAGCAGGTTGCGCTTTTGCCGGTCGCGCAAGGCGTTGATCTGCGGATCGTCGGTCGGCCCCTCGACCCCGCAATTCCAGCTGAAGGTCGGCTCGTGCCCGTCGCGGTTGCCTTCGCCGTTGGCCTCGTTGTGCTTCCTGTCGTAGCTGACGAGGTCGTGCAGGGTGTGGCCGTCATGGGCGCTGATGTAGTTGATGCTGGCCCACGGACGCCGCCCGCGATAGCCGAACACGTCTGACGACCCGGCGACGCGGGAGGCGAGTACGGCCACAAGCCCGTTGTCGCCTTTCCAGAACCGCCGAACCGTGTCACGGTATTGCCCGTTCCATTCGGCCCAGCCGGGCGGAAAGTTGCCGAGCTGATAACCGGACGGGCCGACGTCCCATGGCTCGGCGATCAATTTGAGCTGGGCCAATGCGGGATCTTGCAGAATGGCGTCGAAAAACGCGCTCCGCTGCGTGAATTCGCCGTGCTCGCGCCCCAGCGCCGCGCACAGATCGAAGCGGAACCCGTCAACCCGCATATCGAGCGCCCAATAGCGCAGCGAATCCAGCACCAGTTGCAACACCCGCGGATGTTCGAGGTTCAGCGTGTTGCCGGTGCCGGTGACATCGACGTAGAGGCGGCGATCGTCCTGCAGGTAGTAATAGGAAAGGTTGTCGATCCCGCGAAAGCACAGGGTCGGGCCGAGACGGTTGCCTTCGCCGGTATGGTTGTAGACGACGTCGAGAATGACCTCGATCCCGGCCTCGTGCAGGCGCTGGATCGCGGTCTTTACCTCGCGAATCGCATCGCCCGGCAGAAAGCGCGGATCGGGGGCGAAAAACCCGATCGTGTTGTAGCCCCAGTAATTGACCAGCCCGCGCCGGACCAGGGCGTGCTCACTGATCCCGGCCTGGATCGGGAGCAATTCCACCGCGGTGACGCCGAGATCGACGAGATAGTCGATGACCGCCGGCGAGGCCAGCCCCGCCAGCGTGCCGCGCTGAGCCTCCGGCACGCTCGGATGGGTCCGGGTAAACCCGCGCACATGCAGTTCGAGGATGACGGTTTCCTCCCACGGCGTCTGCGGGTGACGGTCGTGGTTCCAGGTAAAGGCGGTTTCGACGACACGGCATTTCGGGACAAAGCGGGCGCTGTCGCGGCGGTCGAAGGCGAGGTCTTCGCGCGGGCTGCCGATGCGATAGCCGAACACGGGGTCGCTCCACCGCAGCGCGCCGTGTATCGCCCGCGCATACGGATCGAGCAGCAATTTGTTGTGATTGAAGCGGTGCCCGCCTGCGGGGTCGTAGGGGCCGTAGACGCGATAGCCATAAAGCTGGTTCGGCCGCGCCTCGGGCAGATAGCCGTGCCACACCTCGTTGGTGTATTCCGGCAGCTCGATGCGCGCCTCTTCCTGATGGCCGGCGCGGTCGAACAGGCACAATTCAACCTTTTCGGCGTGCGCCGAGAACAGCGCGAAATTCACCCCCTTGCCGTCCCAGGTGGCCCCCAGCGGATGGGGACTGCCCGGCCACACCCTCCAGGCTGCCATCGGGGCCCCTTAACCGATCGCGGCCATCGCCGCACGCGGGTGCGGCGCCCGCGCTCCCCTCGCCTGCTGCACCTTACCGCTCTCGCGTGAACACGAGCACACCCAGCGGCGGCAGGCGCAGCCGCAGCGAGTACGGGTGGCCGTGCATCGGCTCCGGCTCGGCCTCGACCATGCCGAGATTGCCGACCCCGCTGCCGCCATAGGGTTCGGCATCGGTGTTGATGCGCTCCGCGTAGGCGCCCGGCAGCGGTACGCCGATGCGATAGTCGTCGCGCAGCACCGGCGTGAAATTGCCGACGACGACCGCCAGCTCGTCCGCATCGCGCGAGCGGCGCAGGTAGGAGATAACGCTTTCATTGCCGTTTGCGGCATCGATCCAGCGGAACCCATCGCTTTCGCAATCGAGCAGATGCAAGGTGGACGTGCCGCGGTAGAGACGGTTGAGGTCGCCGACCAGGCGCTGCACCCCGGCATGGAACGGGTCGCCGAGCAATTGCCAGTCGAGCCCGATATCGTGGTTCCACTCGCGCTCTTGCGCGAATTCCGCGCCCATGAACAGCAGTTTCTTGCCCGGATGTGTCCACATGAAGGCGAGATAGGCCCTCAAATTGGCAAAGCGCTGCCACCGGTCGCCCGGCATCCGGCCCAGCAGCGAGCCTTTGCCGTGCACCATCTCGTCATGGGAAAGCGGCAATATGAAATTTTCGTGAAAGGCATACAGCAGCCCGAAGGTCAGGTCGTTGTGATGGTATTTGCGGTGGATCGGGTCCTTCGAGATATACCGCAACGTGTCGTGCATCCACCCCATGTTCCATTTGAAGCCAAAGCCGAGCCCGCCGACATAGACGGGCCGCGACACCATCGGCCAGGCTGTCGATTCCTCGGCCGCGGTCGTCGCGCCGCTCGCCTCGCCGAACACCAGTTCGTTCATCCGCCGCAGAAACGCGATCGCCTCGAGGTTCTCGCGCCCGCCATAGGCGTTGGGGATCCATTCGCCCGCGTTGCGGCTGTAGTCGAGATACAGCATCGAGGCGACGGCATCCACCCTGAGCCCGTCGATATGGTACTCGCGCAGCCAGAATAGTGCGCTCGACAGCAGGAAATTCGCCACCTCGCGGCGGCCGAAATTGAAGACCAGCGTGTTCCAGTCGCGCTGAAAGCCCTGGCGCGGGTCGGCATGCTCATAGAGCGCGGTGCCGTCGAAGCGGCCGAGCCCGTGCGCGTCGGTCGGGAAATGCCCGGGCACCCAATCGAGCCACACACCGAGCCCGGCCTGGTGGCAGGCATCGACAAAGGCGCGGAAATCGTCAGGCGAGCCATAGCGGGAACTCGGCGCAAACAGGGCGATCGGCTGATAGCCCCATGACCCGTCGAACGGGTGCTCGGTCACCGGCAACAATTCGATATGGGTGAAGCCGAGCCCGGCGACATACGGCACCAGCTGCTCGGCCAGTTCGCAATAACTGAGATAGCGCCCGCCCTCGCCCAGGTTGCGCCGCCACGAGCCGAGATGCACCTCGTAGATCGAGATCGGCGCCTCGCGCTCGTTGCGCGGTGCGCGCCCCTTCATCCAAGCGTGGTCCTGCCACTCATGGCGGGAAGGCGCCGCCACGATCGAGGCGGTGGCCGGCGGATGCTCGCTCTCTGCGGCATAGGGGTCGGCCTTCAGCGGCAGAAGCTGCCCGTCATAGCCGACAATTTCGTATTTGTAACAGTGGCCCGGGCCGAGGCCGGGAACGAAAATCTCCCAGAACCCGCCGGGGTCGCGCCGGCGCATCGGCATGCGGCGGCCGTCCCAGGCGTTGAAGTCGCCGACGACGCTGACCCGCCGCGCATTGGGCGCCCACACCGCAAACGACACGCCCGCAACCCCGTCATGAACGAGCGCGTGACCGCCGAGCTTCCTGTAGCTGTCGCGATGATTGCCCTCGGCGAGAAGATGCATGTCCAATTCGCCGAGCACCGGCGAAAAGCGATAGATGTCGTCGAATTCGCGCGATCCGGCGGCGGTCGTCGCCCGCAGCCGATAGCGGAAGGTCTCGGCCGCGTCGGGGATTGCCGCGACGAAGACCCCATCGGGATGGACCCGCTCGGCCTCGGCAACGACAGCTCCGCTCTCGGCATCGACGACCGCGACGGTCTCGGCATCGGGCAATATCGCCCGCGCGACTACCACGGAGCCGACGCGGTGGGGACCCAGAAACGAGAACGGGTCCCCGTGGCGCGCCTCGGCGATTTCGGCGATCTGCGGGTCGTCGCGCTGAATTGGCGCGACGCCGGTGCGACGCCGGCTGCGCGTTTCAATGGTACGGTCAGCCGCCTGCTGCATCGTTGCTCCATCCCGGTTGGAAGGCACCCGTGCAAACCAACCGCTCCGCCTCCGGACGGTTCCGGCGGCGGCCCCGGGGTCGTAACGACGATCAACGGCTCAGATCACGACCTCGACTAGGTACGGGCCGGACGCAGCGAGCCCCGCCGCGAAATGACGGTTGAATTCCTCCATCGTCGTCGCCCGCGCGCCCGGCACGCCGAGGCTCTTGGCGAGGCCGACCCAGTCGATGTCAGGGCGGCCGAGATCGAGCATGTCGAGCGCCTTGCGCCCGGGGTTGCCGGCCCCGACATTGGCCAATTCGCCCTTTAGGATCTGGTAGGAGCGGTTGGAGAACAGCACGGTCGTCACGTCGAGGCCCTCGCGCGCCTGCGTCCATAAGGCCTGCACCGTGTACATGCCGCTGCCGTCGCCTTCGAGGCAGACGACCTTGCGGTCGGGGCAGGCCACCGCGGCGCCGGTCGCCAGCGGCAGACCGAGCCCGATCGACCCGCCCATGTTGCTGAGCCAGTCGTGCGGCGCGGCGGCGCGGGTCGGCGCGAAAAACCCGCGCCCGGTCGTCACCGCCTCGTCGGCGACGATCGCGTTCTCCGGCAACAACGCGCCGAGCGAGGCCCCGAGCGCGTCCGACGTGATCGCCCCGGTCGCCGGGCCCGCGGGCTTGCCATTGACCGCCGGCGACGGCGTATTGCGCGCGCCGACCGCGTCGGCCAAGGCCTCGAGCGCGGCGATCGCGTCCTCGTCAGGCCGTGCCAGCACATGGCCTTCGCAACCTTCCGGGGTCAGCACGCTCGGCTTGTCGGGGTAGGCAAAAAACGCCACCGGCATCTTCGACCCGACCAGGATCACGTGTTTGAGCCCGGCCAGCACCTTCGTCGCCTGATCGACGACATAGGGGATGCGCTCGACTGCGACCCGCCCACGGCCGCGCTGGGTGCGCGCGTTCGAGCCTTGGGCCATCAGCCGCGCCTCACATCTGGCGGCGATGCGGCCGGCAAGGTCGAGCCCGTCTTCGCGCACCGCCCGGCCGGTGACGAGGATCAATGTCGGCTCGCCCGAGCGCAGCACGCGGGCCGCGGCCTCGACCGCATCGGCCGACGGCGCCTTGGGCGCGGCCTGGGGCGCGACCGGGGCGGGGCCGGTGCCCTCGTTCCACGCCGTGTCGGCAGGCAGGATCAAGGTCGCGATCTGCCCCGGCCGGGTCCGCGCCGCCGCGATCGCCAGCGCCCCGTCTGCCGCGACCGTCTTTGCGCTCGGCGAGGTCTTGACCCAATGCGAGTTCGGCCGGGCCAGCCCCTCGATATCCGAGGTCAGCGGCGCATCGTATTGCCGGTGATAGGTGGCATGGTCGCCGACGATGTTGACCATCCCCGACATCGCCTTGTTGGCGTTGTGAATGTTCGCGAGGCCGTTGGCGAGGCCCGGGCCGAGATGCAGCAACGTTGCCGCCGGGTTGTCGGTCATCCGGAAATAGCCGTCGGCGGCGCCGGTTACCACTCCTTCGAACAGGCCCAATACGCAGCGCATCCCCTCGACCCGGTCGAGCGCCGCGACGAAATGCATCTCCGACGTACCGGGATTGGCAAAGCACACATTGACCCCGCCGCCCACCAGCGTTCGCACCAGGCTTTCCGCGCCGTTCATCGCCTTGTCTCCGCTCGCCCGATCGAGCCATCAGCATGCCCGCGGCGTTTTCATGCCGCAAGACCGGCTCGACCCTGGCGACGCCAGGGCCGCGCGCCGGCCACAAGTGCCCGAAGGTGTCGCCGAACCGGCCGCACCCCGCAAAACCCGCGAGGGGTCACGCGAAGTTGATGGTGGCGCCACCTTCAAAACGCACCGACGGCGTATACTTCATGTGGACGGTTGGAATGGAGGCTGCCATGCCGATTATGCGTTGCGTCAAGCCCGCCGCGGTGGCCGCGAGCGCAGCCATCGCCGCCGCACTGCTTGCACCCACGATGGTCCGGGCGCAGGTCCCCTCGTATGTCGACTGCAGCAATCCTTATTATTATCAATACTGTCAAGCTTATGCCGCATGGTATTACCAATATTATGCACCATACAGTTATTACGGATACCCGTATTACGGCTATCCCTACTACGATTATTACGGATATGGCGTGCCGGTCGGGGTGGGTCTTGGTTTCGGCTTCTTTGCCGGCCGCGGCTTCCACAACGGATTTCACCACGGCTTCCACGGCGGCGAGTTTCATGGAGGCGAGATGCATGGCGGCGGGGGCTTTCACGGCGGTGGCGGCGGTGGCGGTGGCGGCGGCGGCCACCGCTAGGTCAGCGGTCCGCAGGTGTCTCAAGCGGCCAGGCGATGCTCAGCTCGTGCCCGTCGGGGTCGGTCAGGTGGAAAAAACGCTCGCCCCAGGGCGCATCGCGCGGTTCCGTATCGGGCCGGCAGCCGGCGGCGGCGAGCCGCGCATGGAGCCCATCCACATCGCGATCGTAAAGGATAAGGCGCCCCCACCACGACCACTGCCGGCTGTCGGGTTGGGCGATCAGGTTGAGGAAATTGGCGCCAAGGCGAAAGCTGGTAAAGTCCGCATTCTCGCCGCCGTAGGCGAGGCCCAGACCCAGCAGGCGATAGAACCGCACGGCCCGCGCCATGTCGTGGGTGGCGAGGGTGACCGCGCTGATGCGCTCGACCATCGGCAACTCCGCACTGTCTGCCGAGCGCCAGATTACGCGAAACCCAGATGCCCGCCCTTCTGCGTTTTTCTCGCGGCGTCTGCCGTGCTTGCGGTGCCGGCGATCGCGGCCGGAGGTCGGCCGCGCCTCAGTGGAACATCGTGCCGTTGATATGGGTCACGCCCTTCAGCAGGATCGTCGAGCTGTCGTTGAGCGTGATCAGCGTATCCTGGCCGCCATTGACCAGCGTCGAGTGGGCGAGCGCGTAGGAGGCCGTATCGCTGCTGTTCAGCTTGATCGTGTCGCCGGCAGCCTCGCTGAACCCGACCACCGTATCGGCGTAGACGTGCGGCCCATCGACGAGCGTCTCCCCGTTGCCGCCGAAATCGATCGTCGCCGCGTTCGTTCCGGACTGGCTGCCCGAGGTTACGGTATCGTCGGCGCCGAACAGGCTGACCGAATCGCTGCCGGCGCCCGTGAATACGGTTTCGTCCGAGCCGGTGACTGAAATGGTGTCGTTCCCACTGCCGCCGGCAACCGTGTTGGCATCGCCGTTGACCGTGATGACCGTCCCGCCGCTGCCGGCGGTGATCGAATCGTCCGACGCGGCGACAGAAATAGTGTCGTTGCCGCTGCCGCCGATCACCGTGTCCGCGGAATTGTTGACCGTAATCGTATCGTTGCCGTTTCCGGCATGAATGACATCGTCCTGGCCGGTGATCGTGTCGGCGTCGTTGCCGCCGCCGTAAAGCGTGTCGAAATTGCCGTAGATGCCGACCGTGTCCTGCCCGCTGCCATTGGCGACGTCGTGACTGCCGTACAGGTTCAGCGTGGTGCCGCTGTGGCTGCCGGTGATGGTTTCGTCATTGCCGTAGGCGCTGACCGTGTCACTGCCGCTGCCGCGATCCGTCACCGCGTAGGCGCCGCTGACCAGGTCGAGCTCGAGGCCGTTTGGACTAAGTACCGCAAGGCCTTGAAAATCGGGAGCCAGAGTCGGCGCACTGGCCAGCGAGCCGACATACTCCTCAAGGTTGAAGTGCCCTGGCTTTGCTTCGGAAAGGTTGGAAAACGGCGGCACCCTGACGATGTTGACGGTGCTGCACATGACCGACACATCGTACTGACAACCGGGTATCGTGCCCATCGACTATCCCAACCAGCCGCACCGCCGCCCGCACCAGAACGGTTCCGGGCAACAGCCGGAACCCCGAGTGCGTTATTAACGGCGGATTAACCATACTCTAACGTTGTGCACCGCACGAGTCCAGCACGCAAGAGAGGAAACCTGTTACAGGTTGTTTCAGCCGCGGTCTCGGTTTGTATCTCTAACCCGCTATTTTTAGTGGATAAATTTTCGACCCGGAACTTTCACGCGCGACGGCTTGCGCGCCGCGGCCGGGTGCAAGGGCCGCGCCTCGCGGGCTTATATTGCGAGATCGTAATAGTCCCCGAGAAGGTCCTCAAAACTGCTGCCAAAAGCGATTGTCGCGGGCCATTGGCCCGCCCGCTCCACCTCGCGCAGGATTGCGGTATTGATCTCCGCCGGCGTGCTCGCCGGCGAGATCACCGAGCCTACTCCCGTTGCCTCGATGCGCTCGCGCAAGGCGCCGAAGGCGACCGCGACCGGGTAGAGCCCAGCGGCATACGCATCCGACAGCGCATAGCAGTAGGTCTCGGGCCAGATGCTGAGGAACAGGGCGATGTCGCAAGGATGTTCCTGGAGCAGCCGGGGCAGCGCCGCGTGGGCGTATTCGCCGGTCATGCGCACATTCGCCACGCGGCGAAACGGCGTGTCGTCGGCGGTGTAGCCGAACAGCCGGAACTCCAGCGGCAATTCCCGCTTCAGCGCATCCTGGGCGCAGCCGAGCAGCAGGTCGTAGCCCTTGTTCGCACCGATCGCCCCGATCACGGCGACACGCGCAGTGGTTCCGGGGTCGGGGCGGCGAATCGTCACCACTTGCGTCGCTTCGGGATGGGGCTTGACCTCGTACCGGGCGTTCGGAAAGCGGCGTGCAATCCGCTCTTTCGCGTCCAGGCTGGGAACGAAAACCCGCCGCGCCCCTGACAGGAAGCCGGCGTGAAATTGCAGCCATCCGCCGAGGCCGCCAAGGCTGCGGTAGCTGCGCTGCCACTCCGGTGCCGGCAGGTTGAGGGCAATGCAGCGCTCGCATACCGACGCAGGAGGTTCACCGCAATAGCGCCGGTTTTCATCGATCAGATCGACACGCGGGCAGAATGGCGAATAATCGTGCACGGTCACGTCGTAGTGGCAGCCAAGCCGCTGCGGTAGCGACGCCCATCCGGCGCCGCCCATGATCTGGTGAAAATGGATGTGCCAGACGCCGCAGTGCCGCAGATCCGTCACCAGCGCGTCAAACTCCCCGGGCAGGGCGTAGACGCTCGCCGTACCGAGCCGGTGGTTGCGCAGCCAGACCCGCCCTTCGGCATCGCTGTTGGCTTCGAGCACCAGAACCTCATGGCCCTGTCGCTCCAACTGCTGCGCCATGGCATCGACATGGATTGCGGTGCCGCCGCCGAGCCGGTGCGTGACCAGCAGCATGAACCGGCCGCCGAGCCGAGCCAGCCGCGCCCAGTCGACCGCCCGCCGCGCCGCGGCCGGCGGGTCGTCGCGCAGGAATGCCATGATGCGCGGGAAATAGTCGGGATAGAGGGTGTTCAATGTGCCGAGATTGGCGGTGAGCAACTCGGCACGCTGGCCGGGACCGAACGATACCGCACCATGATGAACGACGAACAAATCGGCCGCGAGCACATGCTTCCAGCCGCGCGCGGCCGCCAGAATGCACAGCTCGTTTTCCTCGCCGTAGCCCCTGCCCCAGCGCTCCGCGTTCAGCGGCCCGACCTCGCGCAGCATCGCCCGCTTCAGGTACGCGCAGAACCCGACTGCGGTCGGGATGTCGACCGTCAGCCCTTCGTTGGCGCGCGCACAGAGGCGGTCCAGTTCGGCCCAGTCGAGATCGTCGGGCAGGTCGTTATCCTGGTTGATCCGCGGGTAGGAACAGATTGTCGCGCGGTTGGAAAACGGGGTCGCCGACCCCGTCGCGTCGGAACGGCAGGCGGCCGCCCGCAGCCTGTCGATCCAGCCGTCGGGAACGAGGGTATCGGCGTTAAGCAGGATCACGTCGCGATCGGGATGCAGCGCGATCCCGGCATTGGCCGCCGCCGGGAACCCGCCATTCTCGGCAAGGGTAACCAGCGTTATTGCGCCGTTTCGGACAAACTCGGCCAGCGCCGCGGCCAGCAGCGGGTCGGGGCTGGCATCGTTGACGACGACGATCTGACTGCGCGTGGCATTGACCGAGCCGATGACCGACCGGATGCAGGCAACCGTCTCGTCGAGCCCGCGATAGACCGGGATCACGACATCGACGACCGTATCCACCGCCGCGTCCGGGCCGCGGAATAGCGCGAGATCCAGGTCGAGGTTGAGGCGGGTGCCCTGGTAGCCGGCGCGCAGCGACGCCACCAGGGCCGGGACGATCGTGCTGCCGAGCGGCGATTGCGGCCCGCTGTCGCGGCGCTCGGCCGCGGCCAGGCCTTCGAGCTGGGCAATCACCCGCGCCAGCGGGGTGAACCGGAACGGACCCGCGATCGCCGGGTTTGCCGTGCCGGCGACGAAGAGGTCAACGGTGATCTCGGCATCGCGGGGCAAGGCCGCCGGGATGGCGAATTCGAACCCGCACCGCTCGACGCCGTGCAGGCCGCGGATATCGGTGCGCGGAAGGTCGGCAACCGTGCGGATGCGCTCGCCGTTGATGCGGATGTCGAGGGTCACCGGCCGGTCGGGCACCTCGCGGCAGAAGACCCACCCTGCCCCGCCATTGTGGTCGAGCCGCTCGACCGCGCCGGCGAAGCTCGCCTGGAAAGGGCGCGGGCCTGGCGCTAGCGACACCCCGGTGCGGCTGTGGCGCAACTCGATCCGGTGCTCCTCGCCGTCGAAGCACAGCGACGGCAGCGCTTCGGCAAACCCGAACCGCCCGTCGCCGACCCCTTGCGCGCTCAGTTCGTCGCGCAAAGCGTCGGCAATCAGGGAATGCGAGCGCCTGCTGTCGATGACCAGGTCGAGCCGTGCGCGGGCCGGCTCGCGCACCCGTTCGCGCGCCCAGCCGCGGGCGACGCCGCGCACGATCGGCTCGAAAAACCCGTCGAGCCATTCCGGCCCGAGCAGCAGCGGCGCCTCGGTCAGCTCCGCGCGCTCGGCAAAGATCCGGATCGCCCCGCCGGCAACGAACTCTTGCGGCGGGATCTGGCAGGCGAACCCGCAATAGCCGTCGTGCTGCGAGACTCCGACCCGTTCGCGGCGCAGGCCGTTGGCAACCGTCTCGCCGACGAGCCGCTCGCCGACATAGACGGCGATACCCACGCGCCGGCCAGGATGTGCGGAATCGTAGGCCCAGCCGAATACCGTCGTACCGATCAACCCATCGATGCCGCCGACGATCGCCGGCGCGGGATCCGGGGCTCGCCGCGCGGCGCCGGCGAAACCGACGATGTCCGCGGTCGCGGCATCGCGCGGGGCCGACGCCATTCCCGTCGCCGCCCTCATCGCGGCCGCCCTGTCATGGGGTCAGCCGCACCCGGCGCTCCGTCCATTGGTATGCGGCCTTGTGGTTGTCCTTGATCGCGCAGCCGAGCCGGTAGGTTCCGGCCGGAACCTTGGACAGCGAAAACAGCGATCCGAACCCGGATTTCAGCGTGTACAGGGAATCGACGTGCGGTCTCGCCTCGACCACGTCCTGGCGCAGCCAATACTGAAAGACCTGCGCCGCGTAGGTGTCGCCGTGCTCGATGTCCTGCAGCAGGATGAAACGCGCCGTGTTCTCGGCGTCGGGCACGACGCCCGGGCACAGCAGCCACCCTTCGAGGTGCACCGTGATCCGCTGGTCGAGCATCGGATCGGCGGCAAGCGACCGGCCGTTGATCCGCTCGAACCAGCATTCGACGTCATTGCCGGCATCGTGCCCGAGGAGTTCTTGGATCGTCTGCCGGTGAAAGGCCGAGGCGGCGCGCTCCTGACGGAAGCGCTCGACCATCTCCTTTTCTGCGGTGAAGTACTCGACCGTCTTGGTCAATTGACGCACGTGGCCGCAGATTTCGCGGGCATAGGCGTCGATCCGCTCGCGCAACGCGGGATCGCCGATCGACTCGATCTCGCGGCCCAACAGGGCGATCAATTGCTCGGCATCAGTTTGCCCGCCGAGCGCCCGCTGGGTCGCTTCGAGATAGGCGCTGCCGTGCTTCAGGTCGGGCTCGAGATGGGCGCCTTCGGCCCATTCGTTCCAGGCGTTGACGAAGATGATCCGGCGGTCGCCGCCGAGGTTCTGGCGGGTGTATTGGATCAGCCCGCGCAGCCAGTATTCGTATCGCTTCGGATCGGCCCGGTGAAAGATCAGCGCCTGCTTACGCTTGCGCGCGCTGTTGTCCCAGCTCGGAAACAGGCCGCGATAGAGCGTGTAGTGCGGCGGCGGCGCGGTCAGCGAGTGCCGCGCGACCATCTCGTAATCGCACACCCAGCCGTCGAACCCCTCGGGCAGGTCGCTGATCTGGTCGGTGATCTGGCCGACCGCATGCGCGTGCGGGGGAAACTCGCAGGCGGAATCGAACCCGAACGGGCGCGGATCGGTCGTGCCGAAGGTTTGCGCCAGGCACAAATGGACACCCGGCAGCCCGGCGCGCTCGCATTCTCGGCGCCACTCGGCGGCGGTGGCGGCGGGGTCTTTCAACAGGTCGGCGCGGTACAGGACCAGCAGCGGCATGCCGTCGACGCGAATGTAGCGCGGGTCCTTGAACAGCGGGATGACGGTACGGATGAACGCGATGTCGGAGGCGAGGCTGTGCTCCTGCACCAGCAGCACCTCGTGGTTGCCGCCGTCCCACCGGCGGCTCCAGTTCTCGTTGGCCCAGCAGATGCAAAAGGGAAAATCGATTTCCCGATCGGCGACGTATTGCTCGAGCGGGCGCTCCAGAACACGGCGCCCGTTGAACCAATAAAAATAATAGCAGAACCCGTATACCCCATATTCCTTCGCGAGCTTGACCTGCTGTCGCCGCACCTCGTCCATGCGCAAATCGTAAAAGCCGAGCGCGCCGGGCAATCGCGGCTGGTAGTGCCCCTCGAACAGCGGCGTGGCGCGGACCACGTTGCGCCAGTCGGTGAACCCGGGCCCCCACCAGCGATCGTTCTCGGCGATCGGATGAAACTGCGGCAGATAGAACGCGATCAGGCGAATATCGGCCGGCGCGGTCTGGCTCGCCGCCCCGTTCCGCAGCACTCCCTCGGCGCGGGCGTTGACCGCGGCCGGCGGGCGGACCGCACCGAGCCCCGTGCCGGGGCGCCGGCGCGTCCTCGCCCAGATTGCTTCCTGTGCCTCTGTCATGATCGCCGCGGTTCCTGTCGCGAATGCCGCGAAATTATCTAAAAACCCTGCAACTCAATATCAAAAACATCATCAAAAACTTGTTGCCGGCGCCAATGCCGCAGGTGGGTTTGGGGGCGATGCCGAGGCCGGGCCGACAGCCGCAGCGAACCGCGCGGAATTGACGCGGGGGTAAAATTGACAACGCACCACCTTCACCGCATTGTCTCGCCCGTCCTGCTGGAGCGGAAATCGCACAACACATGGGAAGGAAACGGACATGACCTTTGGAAAGGCATGGCTGGCCGGAATCTTGGCTGCGGCCGGGCCGGTCGTGCTGGCCGGCGCGGCGGCGGCGGCGCCGGCGGACAACGCGCCGATCAAGATCGGCGTGATCGCAGAAGAGTCGGCGATCCTCGGCAAATCGATCAGCGACGGCGCCAAGCTCGCGGTCGATGACATCAACGCCAAGGGCGGGGTCAACGGCCACAAGCTGGAACTGGTGATCTACGACGATCACTCCTCGGCGGCCGATGCCGTGCGCGCCTATCAGCGCGCGGTCCAGCAGGATCACGTCAAGGCCGTCGTCTCCACCTTCATCAGCGAGGTCTACCTGGCCCTCGAGCCGTGGGCGGCACGGCTGCACGTGCCGACGATTACCGCGGCCGCGGCCTCGAACCTGATCACGAAGCAGGTGCACGACAATTACGACCGCTTCAAATACGTGTTCGAGGGCTGGCTGCCGGCGCCGATCATCGCGCAGGCGGTATGCGATTCCTCGCGCGACATCCTGGTCAAAATGCTGCACATGAAGACCGCGGCGATCGTCAGCGAAGACGCCGACTGGACCACCCCGCTCGACCAGGCGCAGCAAGAATGCCTGCCCAAGGCCGGGATCAAGGTCGTCGACCATGTGCGGTTCAACCCGGACACCACCGATTTCACCCCGATCTTCAATGGGATCGAGGCGAAGCACCCGGACGTGATGATTACCGGCATGGCCCATGTCGGGGTGCAGCCCACGGTGCAATGGCATGACCAGCACGTGCCGATCCCGATGGCCGGCAACAACGCACAGGCGACCAATCCGACCTTCTGGAAAACCACCAACGGTGCGACCGACGGCGTCATCACCCAGACCGGCACCGTGCAAGGCGTCGCGCTGACCCCCTTGACGATCCCGGTCACCAACGAATTCGTCAAGGCGACCGGCAAGTTCCCGGCTTTCACCGGGTTTACCGCCTATGACGACGTGCGGGTTATCGCCGGGGCCATGGAGCGGGCCAAATCGACGGATCCGGACAAGGTCGTCGCCGAAATGGAAAAGACCAACATGACCGGCACGCTTGGCCATTACGAGTTCTATGGCCGCAGCGATACGTTCACCCACGCGATGCGCTACGGCCCCAACTACGTTACCGGGACGTTCCTCCAGTGGCAGCACGGCAAGCAGGTCTGCATCTGGCCGCGCGACAAGTGCCCGAACAAGCTGGAGTTCTCGTCTTTCGTCAAACTGCCGCAGCAGGCGGCAGCGAACTAGCGGCGGCCCGGCGGCGGAGCGGACCTGCGGCTCCGCCGCCCGCCGCACGGCCGGAAAGCTGCACCGACCAACGGCCGCCGACTGCGGGCTGCCTTCGGGAACCAGACATTCCGTGCTTGCCCTTCAGATCCTCGTCGACGGTTTCGCAATCAGCACGCTTTACGGCCTCGGCGCCGTCGGCTTCACCCTGATCTTCGGCGTTTCCGGCGTGCTCAATCTGGCCCATGGCGGGATCATGGTGATCGCCGCGCTGGTCGGCTGGTGGGTGGCCGCCAATTACAGCGTCGGCGCCTATGGCGGCGCAGCGGTCGGTGTGGTCGCCGGCGTAATCGCCTCGTTCGTCACCTATTATGCCGTGATCCGGCCGATCCAGCGGTCGCGGACGATCCCGCCCGAGGAAGAGGAGCTCTTCATCCTCACCAGCACGTTGCTGTGGGGCATCATGCTGCAGGTCGGGCTCGACTATCTGTTCACCGACAATCCGGTAACGATGCAGCCGCTAGTGCCGGGCATCGTCTCCATCGCCAGCGTGCGAGTGCCGCGCAACGAGGTGCTGATCGCCGTGCTGTGCTGGGCGGTCATCGGCCTGTTGTCGCTGCTCGTCAACCGCACCCGCATCGGCAAGCAGCTATTGGCCGCATCGATCAACCCGCGGGCGCTGACCCTGCTCGGCTTCGAATTGTCCCGCGTCTACCTCGTCGTCTGGGCAATCTACGGGATCCTGGCGGGACTGGCCGGCGTGCTGCTCGCTTCGTTCCTCGGCGCCAGCGCCGACAATGCCGGGGCCTTGACGGCGAGCGCCTTTACGATCGTGATCCTGGGCGGCCTCGGCAGCGTCCCCGGATCGCTGATCGCCGCCTATATCGTCGGCTATGCCGAGACGATCACGGCCTATCTGGTGGCGCCGACGTTGCGGCCGATCCCGGCGCTGGTGATCCTGATCATCGTGCTGTACCTGCGCCCGCAAGGCATTCTCGGGCGGCGCTGAGGCGGACGATCGCGATGCCGAAAACCCTTCGCCCTCTGTCTCTGCTGTCGCTCGCCGCGCTGCTGATCGTCGGCGGTTCGGCGCCGCTGTGGCTCGACGCCTATTATCTCGGGATTTTCACGATCGCCTACTACTTCGGTGTGTTCGCGATGTCCTGGGACCTGTTGTTCGGCTATGCCGGGGAGGTCAATTTCGGCCCGACCTTCCTGATCGGCCTCGGCGCCTACGGTGCGGGGCTCATCAATAATGCCGGCCTGCCGATCCCGCTCTGTCTGATCGGCGGCGCCCTGATCGCGGTGATTGGCGGGATCGCGCTGGCGCTGCCGGCGCTGCGGCTGCGCGGCCCCTATTTCGGCCTGGTCACGCTGGTCGCGGTCCTGTTGCTGCTCGATGTCATCGTCATCTTCGCCAAGTTCACCGGCGGCGAAATCGGCATGATGGTGCCCGACGTGCTGTCGGTAAGCACCAAGGTGAACTACTGGTACGCATTCGGCTTTTTGGTGGTCTCCGGCATCATTCTCTACGGCCTGTCGCGGTCGGCGCTCGGCCTCATCCTGCAGGCCACCGGGCAGGACCGGATCGAGGCCCAGGCGCTCGGCTTCAACGTGACCAAACACAAGCTTGCCGCGTTTTCGATCAGCGCGCTGTTCTCCGGCCTTGCCGGCGCGATGCTGACCTTTTACGAAGGCACCGCCTCGGTCGATCAGATGGTCGACCTGTCGATCGCGGTCCAGATCATCATCGCCGTTGTGTTCGGCGGGCGGCGCACCATTCTCGGCGGCATCCTGGGCGCGATCTTTCTTGTGCTGTTCGACGAGTTGCTGCGCCCGATCGGGCAGCTCAACACGTTCGTCGTATCGGCCGTGGCGCTCCTGGTCATCCTGTTCCTGCCCGATGGGATACTCGGCGTCGCGCTGCGTCCGCGCGAGGGGCGCTGATGCTGTCCAACGCGCCGCTCCTCGAAGTCGAAGGGCTGACCAAGCGGTTCGGGGGGCTGGTCGCGGTCAAGGACATCGGCTTTGCGATCCGCGGCGGCGAGATGCTCGGGCTGATCGGCCCCAACGGCTCGGGCAAATCGACCGTGATGCGCCTGATCATGGGGATCGAGCGGCCGAATGCCGGGGTGATCCGGGTCGATGGCACCGACATCGCCGGCTGGCCCACGCATCGCATCGCGCGCAAGGGCGTCGGCATCGTGTTTCAGCACTCGCGGCCGCTCAACCGACAGACCGTGCTCGAAAACATCAAGCTCGCCCTGCTGCCGGATTCGCTCTTCCGCCTGGCCGCCGAACCGCATGTCGAGGAGCGCGCGCGAGAGATTGCCGAGCGGGTCGGGCTCGGCCCGGTGCTCGACCGGCGTCCGCCCACCCTGCCCTTCGCCGATTTGCGCCGGCTGGAGATGGCCAAGGCGTTGGCGCGCGACCCGCAGGTGGTGCTGGTCGATGAACCGTTTGCCGGACTGACTTCGAGCGAAACGGCGACCTTTTCCGAGTTGATCGACGGGTTTCGCAACGAAGGCCGGGCCGTGCTGCTGGTCGATCACAACGTCAAGAGCGTCGCCCAGATGGTCGATCGCGTACTGGCGATGTATCTCGGCGAACGGATCGCCGAGGGCAGCGCCGACGAGGTGATGCGCGACCCGACCGTGCGGCGCGTCTATATCGGCGGCGAGATCGAGACCCACACCCGGCCGGAGCTCGACCAAGCTCCCGGCGAGCCGCTGCTCGACATTCGCGAGGTCGAGGTGCTCTACGGCAAGGCGCAGGCCTTGCAGAAGGTTTCGCTGCATGTGCGCGCGGGCGAATTCGTCTCGGTGGTCGGGCTGAACGGCGCCGGCAAGACCACGCTGTTCAACGCGATTTCGGGCCTTGTCCCCTATTCCGGCGAGATCCGCTGGCAGGGCGCTTCGCTCGCCGGCCGCAGCGCCGCCGCGATCGCCCGCGGCGGCATCGTCCATTGCCCGGAAACGCGCGAATTGTTCGGCGACCTGACGGTGCAGGAAAATCTCGACCTGGCCGGCCAGCATCTGGCGCGCGAGGCGAGCAACCGCCAGCTCGCCTGGCTCCTCGACCTGTTTCCGATCCTGCGCGAGCGAGCCGGTCAGCGCGCGCGCACCCTGTCGGGCGGCGAGCAGCAGATGCTGGCGATTGCCCGGGCGCTGATGATGCAGCCGAAACTGCTGATCCTCGACGAGCCGACACTCGGCCTGGCGCCGGTGATCCTCGAGCAATTGTCGAACGCGCTGACGCGGCTTCGCGAGACCACCGATATCACCGTGCTGCTCGGTGAGCAGAACGTGACCTTCGCGCTGCCCCATGCCGACCGGGTCTATCTGCTGGAGCATGCGCGCGTGATCTGGGAGGGCAGCGCCGGCCGCTTTGCCGCCGAGATGGGAACCGGATATCTGTAAGGCGGTCGGCCGCGCCGCGGCCAGCAGGGAACATTGGCCGGCACGGCGATGTTATTCGGGCATGTCCGCCGCATCGCGAATGCTCGCCGGCGGTCGAACAGGCGCCCCGGCCCGATTGCAAAACCGGCTCCGCAGATGGCGCGCGCGCCTCGGCAGGGTATGGACCGCGCTGGCCCGCGACAACATCGCGATCATGGCGGCCGGCACCGCCTATTACACGATGCTGTCGATCTTCCCTGCGATGTCGGCGCTGGTCCTGGCCTATGGCCTGATCGCCGACCCGGCGTCGATCGAGCGGCATGTCGATGCCTTGGCCGGAATCCTGCCGGGCGAAGCGCTGGGCCTGATTTCGCACCAGCTTCACGCTCTGGTCGCCGCCCCGCCGACGCGGCTCGGCGTCGGCCTGGTCATCAGCCTGTTTCTGGCCCTGTGGAGCGCGACGAGCGGAACCAGCGCGATGATGCAGGCATTGACGGTGGCCTATGAGGGACAGGACGATCGCGGCTTTTTCCACTTTTATGGGCTGGCGCTGGCCCTGACAGTCGGCCTCGCGCTGTTCACGCTCGCGGCATTGCTGCTGATCGCCGGGCTGCCGGCCGCTTTGACGCACTTGCCGCTGCCCGATCCGGTGCGCCAGGTTTCGCTATTGGCGCGCTGGCCTATCCTTGCGCTGCTGGCGGTGCTTGGCCTGGGGACGCTGTATCGGCTGGCGCCGAAACGGGATCGGCCGGAATGGGATTTTCTGCGCGCCGGCACCATCGCCGCCGCCGTGCTGTGGCTCGGCGGCTCCGCCGCCTTTTCGTTTTACACCGCGCATTTCGGGTCTTACGACCGGACTTACGGATCGCTCGGCGCCGCAGCGGTCCTGCTCGTCTGGCTCTACGTCACCGCCTACATCATTCTGGCCGGCGCCGAACTGAACGGCGAGATCGTGCGGACCGAGCCGCTGCCCGAAACGATCCCGCCTCGCCCCGAGCCGCGCGCCTAGCGCAAGCGGGTCCGCATCGGCTGCGAATAGTAATGCTGCAATACGATCTTGACCGCGGCCGCCACCGGGACCGCAAGGATCACGCCGACAACGCCAAGCACGAGCCCGCCCGCCAGCAAAGCGAACATGACGATGACCGGATGAAGCCGTGCCGCCGCGCCAAGCACCACCGGCCCGAGCAATCGGTCGATGATGAGGCGGAACGAGGTCACATAGACGGCGAACGCCACCAGCGCCCAGACCCCGTGCTGTTCCAGCGACAGCAGCCCGATCAGGGTCGCCGAGGCGGCAGGGCCGATCACCGGGATCATTTCGAATGCGCCGGTGATCAGGCCCAGCAGGACCGGCTCCGGAAGATGCAGGACGAACTGGATGAACGCCCAGGTGGCGATCGACGCAAAGACGAAAATTATCAGCAACCCGACCAGGTAGCGGCGCAGCATCGGCGTGATCCTGCCGACCATCTCCTCGACTTCGGCGCGGTATTCCGGCGGCACCAGCCACAGCGCGCTGGCCGCAAGCTGCTGTCCGCCTTCGAGAAAAAAGTAGATCAGCACAATCAGCAGGGTCAGGCCCGTAACCAGGGCGAAGGCATAAAGGCCGAGCTTCAGCCACTGGCTCGGCTGCCCCACCGCGCTGATCAGCCCGCCTGTCGCCTGGTTCGCAAGGTCCCCGGCATTCAGCGTCCGGCCGAACAGGGTGATGGTGTCGCCGCCGAACGCCTCGTGCAATAGGCGCTGCAACAGCTCGGGCAGATCATGGCCGACATGGACGAGTTCGCCGGCAAGCGACACGGTAGAGCCGTAGATGGCCCCGCCGATCGCCGCCATCAGCAGCAGATAGACGATCAGCGCCGCCTTGGCGCGCGTCAGCTGCGCCTTCCGCATCAGCCATTCGACGGCGGGGTCGGCGGCAAACGCGATCGCCGCAGCCAGCAGAAACGGCAGGACGGCGAGCCGGACGATATAGAGAAACGCCAGGCAGATCCCGACCGCCAGGGCGATCGCCCATTTGTTGGCCGGTGCGCGACGTTCCGGCGGCACGCGCGGCCTCCCGCCTAGTCGGAACTCGCGCCGCCGGGACGAGGGTCCGGCCGGGTCGAGTAGGTGCGGCCCTTCCACGCCGCAGCCCCCAGCCAATGCCGTCGCAAGCCGTCGAGCGCGATCACCGCCGCCAGCGCGTAGCCGACCGGAAACGCCAGGCCATACCAGCGGGGGATGCCGAGATAGCGGGCTCCGGCGACGTGCAGGCAGAACATCGCGAGCGAGGCAAGCATCGCCGCCGCCGACGCGGCAATTTCGAGCGCGCTTGGTGCGGCGGCGGCGTGCGCGACCAGCGCGATCGGCACAATCAGCGCCGCCAGGCTCAGCGGCACGGCCAACGTGCCGGCCAGCAACGCCCGCGCCGTGCCGCCCAGCGTCTCGGTGCTGTTCTTGGTCAACCCTTCCCACAATGCCGGCAGGTTGCGGTACATGCGGGTGTGGATCAGGCGCGCGGCCCCGAGCATCCCGACCGCATATCCCGCTGCTTTCGCCGCCTGCGCCAGGCGCGTATCCTCGCAGATTGCGTCGCGCACCGCAAAATGGCCGCCGATCCGCTGATAGGCTGTGCGACGGATCAGGATGAACTGCCCATTGGCGACGGTCGCCGGCGCCGACGGGTCGCTGGCGGCGCCCAGGTCGCCGAGAAAGGCCAGGGCAAAAAGCCCGGCCGGGATCACCAGCCGCTCCCACACGCTTTCGAGTTCCTGCCGCGGCTCCAGCGAGAGGAAATCGAGGCGCCGCCGCCGCGCCGCCGCCACGGCGCACCGCAGCAACGCCGGAGCCGGCACCACGTCGGCATCGATAAAGCACAACCAATCGGCGCCCGCGGTTGCCGCGCCGCGCCAGCAGGCATGCGCCTTTCCGGTCCACCCTTCGGGCAGCGGGCCGGCTTCGATCAGCGCGACGCCGAGTGCCCCCTTGGCGACCCGGCGCACCGTCGTTGCGGTGCCGTCGGTCGAGCCGTCATCGACAATGGTCACCCGCAGCCGGTCGCGCGGGTAATCCTGCGCCAACAGCCCGCCCAGGCAGCGCCCGATCACGTCGGCTTCGTTCCGCGCCGGTACGACGACGGCGAGAGAGGGCAGCGGGGCCTTGCCCGGATCGGTTGCCAGCTCGATGCGCCGATACGCACGGAACTGCCGGAACGCGCGCAGAATGAGGCCGATAGTTATGGCCGCCCAGATGAAGCCCAGGACGACCGGCAGACCGCCCGTCATCCGGCTAATGCCGGGAACAGGGGGGCGGTTCGAAGTCGCGGTAGCGGGCGTGCAGTGTAGCGCGCGATATCCACAACCGATAGCGGCGGCGCAGCAGGGTCTTGCTGCGCAGGCCTGGCCGATTGAAGGTCCAGCCAAGGCCCCACAGCAGCATGCTGTCGAACACCAGGTGAATCCGGTCGCCCAGTTCGGCCTCTTGCGGGGCGAGAATCTCGAAGCCGAACCGCCTGCCGGTACGCTCCATCTGGATTTCGCCGATGCGGCTGGCAAAGGGCGGCGCGCCGGTGAGCGCGGCGACATCGCCGAAGCGCGGCTCGCGGTCGAGGTAGCGGTCGAGCAGGAACAGCGACCTGTCCATCTGCCGTTTAAGGCGCACGGCCCACGCCGTGCTTGGCCCGGCGCTGGGCATGATCGGCAGATGCTCGTTCCAGAAGTGCAATTCGATCACCGGGTCGCCGGGCGCGACCGAGGTGCCGTCGGACAGGTGCAACGCTGCTGCGGACTGCGTCAGCGAAATACGAAACAGGCAATCTTCGTGGTCGGTGAAGTCGTGGATTCCTTGCCGCTGTCTAAGTATCGAGTCGACGCTCCGCACGACCCGACCAAGATCGATGTGCGCCATCTGCGGCTTCCCGGCAGATTGAACCTCAATTTAAACAACAGCGATCAAAATCTGGTTCCCGCTCCACGCATCGCGCTGGCTCAGTTACGAGGCAGCAATCGTTGAAGTTTACCGCCGCCGGCCCGGTTCGTCTACCGGGTGCGAGGGTCGGCGCGCTGCCGGTCGGTCAGCGAGGCTCGCCGGCAAAGCCGCGCTGCAATTCGGCGGCGCGGGCGAGCGCTGTCGGCGGCAACTTGCCTTTGCCGATTGCTCGCGCCGCGTATTCGAGCTGCTCCAAGGTCGAATAGCCGACCAGCACGGTCGATACCGCATCGTTGGCGATCGCAAAGCGCAGGCTCGCCTCGACGAGGCTGTCGGCATGGCCTTCGCGCACCAGCGGCTCGAGCCGGCGGGCCCGCGCCACATCGGTCGCATAGCTGCCGCCCGAGCCGATCGGATCGGGCGGAGGCGAGCCGAGCGGGTGGCGATCTTCACTGCCGCTGAGCGCACCGCCGGCCAGCACGCGGATGTTGATGACCCCCATCTCGGCGGCCCTGGCATGGCCCAGCAGGTTGCCGTAATCCTGCGCCGGAAAGCCGCTCGGCACGGCGCCGCCGGCGCTAGGGTTCAGCAGGTTGTAGCTGACCTGCGCGGTGTCGAAAGCGCGGGCATCGACGACCTGGTGCAAGGCCGATGTCCCGCCGACGGCGGTAATGCCGAAAAACCGGATCTTGCCCTCCTGGCGCAGCCGCTCGAATGCCGCCACCACCTCGTCGAGCACGGTGTCGGCCGCGAACTCGCCGCCGCTCGTGCGATCGACAATCGCGTTGTGGAACTGGAACAGATCGACCCGCTCCAACTGCAGCCGCTTGAGGCTTGCCTCCAGCGCGGCGGAAATGGCGGCGCCGATCTGCGCCGGTTCGGTCGGCGGCAAGCGCACCTTGGTGCCGAGATAGAGGTCGGGCTTGAGGCTCTTCAGCACGCGGCCGAGATTGGTTTCCGAGCGGCCCGCGCCGTATTGCGCCGCGGTGTCGAAATAGTTGATGCCGAGCTCCAGGGCGCGCGCCACCGCCCGTTCCTGGTCGGCCGGCTCGCCTTTGACCATCAGCCCGCCGACCGCGCCGCAGCCGAAGCCGAGCACCGAGACCTTGAGACCGGTTCTGCCGAGCACCCGCTGTTCCATCGCCGCCTCCCACCGCTTCGGACGCGCGGGATCAAATCCCGCAGCGGCCGGACCTGTCAATTCCGCCCGATTCGGCGGCGGCGATAAAACGTCCACGTTCTCCGCAGGTGCGCTGCCAAGCGCCGGGCCGCCTCGCGAGAGCGCACTGTCCCGGGCAGCGCCGCGGCGTACAATGCCCCGATGCCTCCTCGGCAGGGAGGATGCCCAGATGTATGCGCTGTTTGCCGACGCATCGGTGATCCCGGTTCTGACCGTCGAGCGGGAAGCCGATGCCGTGCCGCTCGCCCGCGCCTTGTACGAAGGCGGGCTCGGCGTGATCGAGGTGACGTTTCGCACGCCGGCGGCTGCGGCGGCGATTGCGGCGATCGTGCGCGAAGTGCCGCAGGTCGTGGTCGGCGCCGGCACGCTGCTGCGCGCCGCCGATATTGCGGCCGCCCGCGCCGCCGGCGCGCGGTTCCTGGTCAGCCCCGGAATCACCCCGGAACTGGCCGCCGCGGCCTTGGCTGCCGAACTGCCCTATCTGCCCGGCGTCGCCACCCCATCCGAGGTCATGGCGGCGCGGGCGCTCGGCATCTGCGTGATGAAATTGTTCCCGGCCGAAGCGCTCGGCGGCACCGCATTGCTGCGCGCCTTGGCCCCGGTGTTCCCCGGCATCGCCTTCTGCCCGACCGGCGGCATCGACGAACGCAGCGCCGCCGATTACCTGGCCCTGCCCAACGTGCCGATGGTCGGCGGCTCGTGGATGGCGCCGCGCGAGGCGGTCGCTGCGCGGGACTGGGGCCGTATCCGCCGCCTCGCCGAACGCGCCGCCGGGATCGGACGCGCCGCCGCAGCGGCCTAATACGTCGCCCTGCCGCCCGAGATGTCGAAGACCCCGCCGGTCGAGAACGAGCACTCCTCGGAGGCGAGCCAGGCGACCAGCGCGGCGATCTCGTCGACGAGAACAAAGCGCTCCATCGGAATTTTCGACAGCATGTAGGCGATCTGAGCCTCGGTCATCTGCGCGAAGATGTCGGTCTTGGCCGCCGCCGGGGTCACGCAATTGACCCGGATGCCGGTCGCCGCCAATTCCTTGCCGAGCGACTTGGTCAAGCCGATGACCCCGGCCTTGGCCGCGGAATAGGCCGAGGCGTTGGGGTTGCCTTCCTTGCCGGCGATCGAGGCGATGTTGACGATGCGGCCGTAATCGCGCCGCCGCATCGCCGGCACGACGGCGCGGCAGCAGTTGAACACGCCGATCAGGTCGATCTCGACGACCTGCCGCCATGCCGCCTCGGGATATTCGTCGAGCGGATGGTTCGGGCCGGTGATCCCGGCATTGTTGACGAGGATATCGGGCCCGCCGAGCCGCGCCTCGGTCGCGGCCAACGCGGCCGCCAGGGTCGCCGGTTTGGTGACGTCGGCGGCAAGGTCGATCGCCCCGTCGATCTCGCCTGCCGCCTTCCTCGCCGCTTCGCCATCAACGTCCCAGATCGCGACCCGGGCGCCCGAGGCGGCGAAGCGCTCGGCGATCGCCCGGCCGATGCCGCGCGCGGCGCCGGTGACGATGGCGACGCGGCCATCAAGATCGATGCGGTTCATGCGTTTCTCCTTTCTACGACCGGCGCGCTGTTCCCTCACCCTTCCCACGCCTTCGACGCAGGCCCCTTCCCTCTCCCGCAATGCGGGAGAGGGTGCCCGAAGGGCGGGTGAGGGTCAGAAAGCCGTGCTGCATGAGCCGTCGCACCACCGCGGTGAAATGCGAGGCGGCCGAGCGTTCGAGGCCTTCGAGCCAGTTCTGATCGAGGAACGAGGCCAGCGCCGGCTGACCCAGCTCCGCCTCCCACAAAATCCCGAGCAGCGAGGCGGCCGCCTCGTCGGCCTCCCGCTCGACGAGCGGCACGATCGCGGCGCGCATCGCCGCGTCGCGGGCGCGCGTATCGGGGCCGGGTCCGAGCCCGAAATCGACAAGGCCGCGCCGCTCTGGCGGCGCCAATACGAAGTGGGCAATTTCGTGCAGTATCACATAGGATTCGGTCGTACCGTCGAGCGCCACTCCGTCCCAGTTGAACGCGCATTCGGTGCCGGGAGGATGCACCGGCACGCCGCATCGCCGCGCCCAGTCAAGCGCCGCGCGGCGATGCCGTTCGGCGGTGCTGCCCGTCGCGCGGTCGGGGCCAGTTGCGCAGATCAGGGCAAAGACTTGTCGCGCCGTCGGATCGGTAAGCTTGCCTGCGAAACGGTCGAGCACCGCGCCAAGCTGCGCCTCTGGGATCGGGGTGAGGATCATGGCGCTGAGATAACACCGGCGGCGATTGCGCGCAGCCCGTCGATGTGACGAAATCGCCGCATCCCGGCAGCACAGGAGGAAGGGGATGGCCGGCGCGCTGTTGTTTTCGAGCCGCCTCGACGACCCGGTGGCGTGGTCGAAGGCGCTTGCCGCCCTGATGCCCGACCTCGACATCCGCGTCTCGCCCAATCTCGGCGACCCGGCGGAGATCGAGACGGCGCTGGTCTGGAAGCCGCCGCCCGGCGAGATGGCGGCGCTGCCGAACCTCAAGCTGATCATCAACCTCGGCGCCGGCGTCGATCCGCTGTTGGCCGACCCGACGATCCCGCCGCACATCCCGGTCGCCCGGCTCGGCGACCAGCCGATGGCGCAGATGATGAGCCAGTTCGTCACGTTCGCCGTGTTGCGCCATCATCGCGATATCGCGATGTACCAGCGCCAGCAGCGCGCCCGGCAATGGCGTTATGAACTGCCGCGCCCGTCCTATGAGTGCCAGGTCGGCATCATGGGGCTGGGGCTGCTCGGCGGAACGGCGGCGCGGACCCTCGCCGGGCTCGGGTTCAACGTCGCCGGCTGGGCGCGCTCGCCGCACACGATCGACGGGGTCGAGTGCTTTCATGGCGCCCCGGGCCTCGCGCCGTTCCTGGCGCGTACCGACATTCTCGTCGTGCTGTTGCCGCTGACGAAGGAGACCCGGCACATCGTCGGCCGCGACGCGCTCTACTGCCTGCCGCGCGGCGCCAAGCTCGTCAATTGCGGCCGCGGCGGCACGGTGGATGAAGCGGCCCTGCTCGCCGCGCTCGAAGACGGCCACATCGCCGAGGCGACGCTCGACGTGTTCGAACAGGAGCCGCTGCCGCCCGACCACCCGTTCTGGGGCATGGAGCAGGTATTGGTCCTCCCGCACACCGGCTCGATCGCGATCCCGGAAATCTCCGCCCGCGATGTCGTCGACAACATCCGCCGCGTGCGCGCCGGCCAGCCGCTGCTGAACGTCGTCGATCGGGTGAAGGGATATTGAAGGATTTCCGGGATCAGGTTCGCTGTGCCTGGCTCCATTCACACATTGACCGGCGCCGGCGGCTGCCGGCCGCGGATCAAATCCGCGGCCTTTTCGGCGATCATGATCACCGGGGCGTTGATGTTGCCGCCGACCAGGTCGGGCATCACCGAGGCATCGACGACGCGCAGGCGGTCGATCCCGAAGACCCGCAACTCGCTGTCGACGACGGCCATGTCGTCGCTTTCGACGCCCATCTTGCAGGTGCCGAGCGGATGGTGAACCGAAATGCCGGTCGCCCGGATATGCGCGTCGAGCGCCTCATCGCTTTCATTGGCGGCGCCGGGCGCGATTTCCTCGGCGACGAACGGCCTGAGCGGCGCCTGGCGGCCGACTTCGCGCACCATGCGCAGCCCGGCGCGCAAGGCCGCCCAATCCTTGTCGGCGGCGAGAAAGTTCTGGCGGATGCGCACCGGCACGCGCGGATCGGCCGAGGCGAGTTCAAGCCGGCCGCGGCTTTCCGGCCGCAACACCACGGCGCGGCAGGCGAAGCTGTCGGCATAGGGCGGGCGGAACGGCGGCAGGTACGGCGCCGCCGCCATCGGCGCCGCGTTGAACAGGAACTGCACGTCAGGCAAGGCCCCGGCGAGCGGACTTTTGAGAAACGCCATGACCCCGCCGGGCAGGTCGGCCGACAGGCCGGAGCCAAAGAAATAGGTCTGGGCGAGGTCGCGCACGATGCGGTCCAGCCGCATCCTGGCGTGCAGCGGGCCAGGTTCGCGTCGGCGCCAGGCGATGCCGGCCGAGATGTGATCCTGCAGGTTGCGGCCGACGCCCTTGAGCGGCGCCGCGGCCGCGATGTCGTGCGCGCGCAATTCGTCGGGGTCGCCGATGCCCGACAGCATCAATAATTGCGGCGAGTTGATGACCCCGCCGGCGACAATGACCTCGCGCTCGGCATGCGCCACGATCCCTTCGCCGCGGTGCAGACAGGCGACGCCGACCGCGCGGCGGCCCTCGAGCATGATGCGGGTGACGAGGGTGTCGGTCATCACCGTCAGCCCCGGCCGCGCCAGGGCCGGGCGGAGATAGGCGACCGCGGCGCTGCACCGCCGCCCGTCGCGGATCGTGCATTGCCAGCGGCCGAACCCTTCCTGCTGCGCCCCGTTGTAGTCTTCGGTTGCCGGATGGCCCGCCGCGGCCCCGGCCTCGGCAAAGGCGGCGGCAAGCGGATCGGGATAGCGCGACCAGCGCGTCGTCAATGGGCCGTCGGCGCCGCGATAGGGGCCGGCTCCGCCCTCCCACGCCTCCTGCCGGCGGAAATACGGCAGCACATGCGCGTAGGACCATTGCGGCAATCCCGCCGCGGCCCAGCGGTCGTAATCGCCGCGATGGCCGCGCACATAGGCCATCGCGTTGATCGATGACGAGCCGCCGACCACCTTGCCGCGGGCGCATTCGATGCCGCGCCCGTCGAGGCTCGCCTCGGGCTCGGCGAAATACATCCAGTCATGCATCCGCCGCTGCAGGATGCGGCCCCAGGCCAAGGGAATGGTCAGCCACGGGTCGCGGTCCCACCCGCCCGCTTCGAGCAGCAGCACGCGGGTTCCCGCCTCCTCGGTCAATCGGTGCGCCAAGGTGCAGCCGGAGGATCCGGCACCGACGATGATGTAGTCGTAGGATTGGCCGGGCATTTCTCGCCCCCCTGTGCCGCTGTCGCCGCCATGCTAGCGCAGTTCGCGACGCGGCACCGAGGCCGGCGGCGCTACAGCCGGACCAGCCGGGCGCTCTCCTGCCACAGCGCCTCGGCGAGCGCCTCGTCGCGCGCCGCAAAATCGGGTTCGGCGACGGCCCGGCCGATCACATAGGCGCCGGCGAACGGCGCGGGGTCGGCCACTGTCGCCAGGAACAGCGAGGTTGCCGCGCCGGCCTCCGGGCGGGTCAGAAACGGCTTGGCCAGGCGCCAGCCGAGGCCGGCGAGGCCGCCGGCCGTGTCGCCGATGCGGGTGGCGATAACGCCCGGATGAAGGCAGCTGGCGACGACGCCGCTGCCGCCGAGCCGCCGCATCAGGGCGCGGGTAAACAGGATGTTGCACAGCTTGGACCGGCCATAGGCGGAGAGCGGGGTCCATTCGCGCGGCCGCACCATCGTCGCCGGATCGAGCCGGGCGCCCTTATGCGCCTGCGAGGCGACGGTGACGATCCGCGCCGGGGCCGATTCCCTGATCCGGCCGAGCAGCAGGTTGGTCAACAGGAACGGCGCCAGATGGTTGACCGCGATAGTCAGCTCGAACCCGTCTGCAGAATTCCGTCGCTGCGGCGAGATCAGCCCGGCGTTGTTGACCAAGAGATCGATGCGCTGATGCGCGGAAAGCAGCGTCTCGGCCAGCCCGCGCACGGCGGCGAGGCTGGCGAAATCGGCAAGCGCAATCTCCGGCGGCGGGACGCCGGCGCGCTCCGCGACAAAGCGCCAGGCGCCCTCGGTCCGCTCGCGGTTGCGCCCGACCATGACGACGCGCCTTCCGGCACGCGCCAATCCGAGCGCGGTGTAAAGCCCGATCCCGCTGCTGGCCCCGGTGACGATCGCGACCGCGTCGGTCAAATATCGTCCAGCCGGTTCGACCAGCGCCGGCAGATCTGGTGCGCGATGGCCAGCGGCGGCGGGATCGACACTACGTTCGGGTCGTCCGGGCCGGTCGCGGCGCGAGCGACCATCGCGCGGATCTCATCGCGGTGAAACCAGCGCGCCTCGGCGATTTCCTCGGGATCGACCGTGATCTCCTCGCTGAGCCCCTCAGCGAGAAAGCCCATCATCAAGGTCGATGGAAACGGCCACGGCTGCGCGGCGAGATACTTGACCCGGCCGACCGTGATGCCGGCCTCTTCGTGCACCTCGCGGCGGACCGCATCTTCCGGCGTCTCGCCCGGCTCCATGTAGCCGGCCAAACAGGAGAAGCGGGCGCCGGCGCGCCGCCGGTTGCGGCCGAGGAGACCGTATTCGCCGCGCACGGTCAGCATGATCGTCACCGGGTCGGCGCGCGGATAGTGCTGGGCCCGGCACTCGGGGCAGCGCCGCTTCCAGCCGGCCTGGTCGATGCGGGTCGGCGCGCCGCATTGCGCGCAAAAGCCGTGGCGCGCGTGCCAGTCGATCAACGAGCGCGCCTCGGCCAGGATCGCCGCCTCGCCGACCGCGATCTGCGGCGCCAGCGCCCGCACGTCGACCGCCTCGGCGTCCCAATCGGGCAGCACGTCGGCGCCGGTCGCATCGACCGCGAACAACGCCCGCCCCTCCTCGCCGAGCCCGAGGAACACGAAGGTCGCACCCGCCTCGATCAGGCCCCGCCAATTTCCTGCCGGCTGCCAATCGAGCGCCGGCATCCCGCCACCGCGAACCGGCGGCTTCAGGTCGCGCAACGGCAGAACCCGGGTGCGCGCGTCGTCGAGCAGCGAGCGGATCCAGGCGGTATCGGTGCGGCGCACCGCCGCGCGGTCGAGCGGATTGCCGGCAAAGGTGTAGATCTCTTCCATGCCGGCAATGCTAACCCGCTGCTGCGGCTGGTGCCAGTGCCGGTTGCCTCATTGCGTCAGCCGGCTTGCGGCCTCTTTGACGATGCTGAGGTCCGTGTGTTTCGACACATCGACGCGCGTCCGCAGGAACCCCAATTTGTGCTGCAAATCGATGTTCTGCTGCAGTGCCGCGAGGTCCGGTATCCCATTGGGATCGCGATAGTAATCTTTGTTGGTGAAAACCCAGTTCCGGTACATCGCCGGGTCCTGCTTGGTGGCCTCGGTGACGAGCTTTACCGCCTCGTCATGGTGGGCGGGATCGAGCAGGTAGCGCAGCGTGTGCAGGTAATCCTCCATGAAATCCACCATCACCGCGCGGTGCTTGGCGAGAAAGCCGGCCCGGGCGACGCGGATGATCATCTGCGAACGACCCATCGCCTCTACCTGCGTGAACAGCGGGTGCGCGAACGCCATCAACTCGGGATCGTAGCCGAACGGCGCCACCGACGAGATCAGGTCCACCTTGCGGTCCTTCAGCATCGCCTTCTGGTCGGGAAAACGGACCTCAATGATCGTGACGTCGCGCCTGTCCCTCAGGTGGTGCTTGGCCAGCATCGCGAGCAGCGCCATGTCGATGGCGCTGCCGTTCTGGTTGGTTGCCAGGACCTTGCCCTTCAAATCGTCGACCGTCTTGATGCCGCTGTCGTTGCGCACGTCGAACGGATTGGTGTGATAGCCCGGCACGCCGTCCTGGAACTCGTCGGACAGCACCCGCAGGTCGTCCATCCCCGCATTGACGATGCCGAGCGCAAAGGTCGAGAACGCGAGCGCGCCGCAATCGAGCTGGCCGGTCGCGAACGCGGTCATCTCCGCCGGGGTGCCGGCAAAGTGGATCAATTCGGGGACGTAGGTCTTGCCCGCGTGCGGCGCCAGATCGGGCCGCAGGAACATCAGCGTCGTCAGATCCGCCGGCGTCACCACCCAGCCGAGGCGCAGGTGGTACGGTTCGGCCGTCGCCGCCGGGCCGCGGGCCAGCAAGGCAAGCGCGGCGCACGCCGAAAGCGCGAGCGCCGCCATCTTCGATAAGCGCATGAACCCCCCCTGTCGCCGGCCGGATCGAAACGGCCTTGTTGCGCAGCATCGCATCAATCGCGGCAAACTGAAACGGGGGCCAGTGTGGCGGATTTGAAGTTCGCGTGATCTGAGCCTTACCCTGAGATACCGCGAATTTCGGATTCGGTGCACCCGGCTTCCGGGCGGCTCGACCCCGGCCGCGGGATGCCGCTATATGATGTCCGCGGCGGCGCTGGGGCGGACGATAGGGCATGGAATTCGGCATCTTCCACGAGTTCTGGTCGACCAGGGCGCCGTCGCAAGCAGCGGCGTTCGCGCAATCCTTCGAGCAGATCGCGGCCGCGGAAGGCTGGGGCCTCGACGTGCTGTGGCTCGCCGAAATACACATGAACCCGGCGCGCTCGCTGTTGTCGGCGCCGCTGACCGTGGCGAGCGCGGTCGCCGCGCGCACCAGCCGCATCAAGATCGGCACCGCGGTCCAGATCCTGCCGCTGGGCCACCCGCTGCGCCTTGCCGAGGAAACCGCCACGATCGACCAGATCAGCGGCGGCCGACTGATTTTCGGGGTCGGCCGCAGCGCCTTTCCGCGCGCCTACCAGGCTTACGGCATCTCCTATGAAGAAAGCACCGAGCGCTTCGCCGAAAGCCTCCACATCATCGAGAAGGCCTGGACCGAGCCGGTCTGTTCGCATCGCGGCCGCTATTTCGCATTCGACAATTTCACCCTGGTGCCGCGCCCGGTGCAGGTTCCTCACCCGCCGATCCGCATCGCCGCGAGCCAGGCCGACACCTATACGGCGATCGGGCGGCTCGGGTATCCGCTGTTTTCCGCCGTGCGGGCAAGCCCGCTCTCCGAACTTCCCGGCCATGCGCACGCCTATCGCGAGGGGCGGCGCGCCGCCGGTCACGACGGCCCGGGAGAGGTTTATCTGCAGGTGCCGATCTATGTGGGCGAAAGCCGGGCGGCCGCGTTCGCCGAAGCCGAGGCCGGGATGATGCAATTCGCGTCCTATCGCCCAGACCTGAAGCGCGGGCCGATGAACTACGAGCAGGTAAGGCAGGAAAAGGGCATCGTCGGCACTCCCGACATGGTCGCCGACCGCCTTGCAGAATTGCAGGAAACCGCGGGGATCGCCGGCGTCTCGGCCGAGATCAACCCGGGCAGCCTGCTGTCGCACGAACAGGTGCTGCGCTCGCTGCAACTGTATTGCCGGGAGGTGATGCCGCGGTTCAAGTGAGCCGGGCATGACCCCGTTCCGTCTGGTCGTGACAGCGCTGGCGATGCTGATCGCGGCCGCCGTCATCGGCGCCGCCCTGGCGGTTCGCTACCTGCGAGGAACCGAGACGAAGCCGCCGGCGCGGCCAATTCCGCCGCTGCACGGCGCTCTTGGCGCCGCCGGCCTGGCGGTCCTCGCCGTGGCGCTCGATCGCGGATTGCCGCCGAGCACGATGGGGACGGCGGGCTTCGGCGCCGTTGCGGCGGTTTTGCTGGGCCTGGCGCTGGTGTTCGGGTTGGCGATCGCGTGGGCGTCGTGCCGCGCCAGACGGCCGGCGAGCGCGGTGGTCGCAATTCATGCAAGCTTGGCGATAGCCGGCCTGGTCGTGTTGTGGGTACTGGTCAGCCTCAGCTAGGCGAAAAGCGGTAGCAGTCGCGCCCCGGCTTGCCGACGACCCCGGCAGTCGATATAGTTTCAGTTCAATACTGCACCGGTCAGCCGGCAGTCGATCGAAAGTCGATGCCGAAAAAATAGGCGTTTGGGCAGTTTTTTGAACGGGAGGCAACCATGGCGACGGCCGAGACCGCCACTAATGTGCCTTG
Organism: Alphaproteobacteria bacterium; assembly: GCA_030041385.1. Classification (GTDB taxonomy): domain Bacteria; phylum Pseudomonadota; class Alphaproteobacteria; order ATCC43930; family CGMCC-115725; genus DATARH01. The sequence continues at coordinate 10,868 of JASHNY010000203.1, read as the reverse complement.
GTGGAAGGAACCTACGAAGGATCAATGGTACGCCTATTTGGCGGCCTGGTTGGGCTGGACCCTGGACGCCTTCGATTTTACCGTGTTCCTGCTGATCATGGTGCCGATCAGCAAGGAATTTAAGGTTCCGCTGGTCGATGTCACCTTTGTGTTCACGTTGACCCTGTGGATGCGGCTCGTCGGCGCCTGCGCCTCGGGCTGGCTCGCCGACCGGATGGGCCGCAAAAAGCCGCTGATGATCTCGATCGCCTGGTTCTCGGTGTGCAATTTCATCGCCGGATTTTCGCCGACCTTCTGGTTCCTGTTCCTGTTCCGGCTGCTGCTCGGGCTGGGCATGGGCGCCGAATGGCCGGCCGGCGCGGCGCTGGCCATGGAGCAGTGGCCGATGCGCTCGCGCGGGTTCATGAGCGGGGTATTGCAGGGTTCTTGGGGGCTCGGCTTCCTGCTGTCGAGCGCCTGCTATTGGCTGCTGTTCGACCGGTTCGGGTGGCGCGGCATGCTGTGGATCGGCATCGCCCCCGCACTGGCCATCGTCTATATCCGCTTCTGGGTCAAAGAACCCGAGGTCTGGATCGAGAACAACCGCCGGCAGCGGGCGGAAAACCGCATCGTCAAAGCGCCGCTGGTCAGGATATTCAGGCGCGGCGTCGTCGGTAACCTGTTGAACGCGTGCTGGTTCCAAGTCGCCGGTTTCATCACCTATTATTCGATCAACGCCCTGTTCCCCACCCATCTGCAGAACGACTTGCACCTGAGCACCGCGCTCATCGCTACCCCGTTGATCCTGGCGAACCTGTTCGTCTTCCTCGCCAGCTCGCTCTGGGGCATCGTGTCGGATCGCATCGGCCGGCGCTGGTCGATGATATTGCCGGCCTTGGTGTCGCTGATCATCACGCCGATCTATCTGCTGACCAGCGACACGCTGATCATCGTGATCGGCTTCATCCTGCAAGGACTGTTCGCCGGTGGCGGCATGTACGGCCAGATCCCGGCGTACCTGAACGAACGCTATCCGACCGAGGTGCGCGCTTCGGCCACCGCGTTCAGCTATCACATCGGCGCGATCTTCGGCGGGCTGGTGCCGCCGATCCTGACCTTCTTCGCGATCAATTGGCATATGGGCTTCGCGATCCCAATGCTGATCGCGACGCTGTTCGGGCTGGTCAACTTCATCGCCTCCTTGTTCTTCGGGCCCGAGACCAAGGACGTGGAGATGGTGCCCGACCTGGTCGTGGCCTGAACCCTGCGGCCGGCGACCGCCGCGCGCGCGGCGGTCGCCCCCGGCTTCTTCACCACCAGCTACCCGATCCTGGTTGCGGCGTTCACGATCCGGGGCCTACTGGGCCCGGAGACCAAGGGCAAGGCGCTGGTTTCCGACCTGCAGGTGCACGCGCGCTGAATGCGCCGCTTACCGGCGCGGCACGGCCGAGGCCGACTGGCCGGCGCTGGCGTTCGGCACCAGCGTGATGTTGATCGGGCTGTCATAGCCATAGCCGGAGCGGCCCTCGGTGATCGTGTCCATGTCGAACGCCTTGCCGTGGGCATGGGACACGGCTTTTGCCTCGGCGTAGCCGGCGCGACGGCAATCGATGGCGATGTCGTCAGGGCCCCGGCTGACGACCGCGATGCCGGGCGTCGGCGCGACGGTGGCCACCTTGTCGCCATTGCGGGTCAGGGTGCACTGGGCACCGGGCGGCATCGTCGTCACCAGGATCTCGTCCTCCTTCCAGTGCTCGGCATAGCAGCCGGCGAGGGCAAGCGGGCAGACCAGGGTGAAAATCAGCAGGCGCCGCATGGCAAGGGCTTGAATCGGTTGGTTCGGCGCGCGCAGGCTGCCTCATCGGCGAGGCGCAAACAAGCCCTTCCCGCGCATCGCGCCGCCGCGGTCAAGCCCGCGAGATGAAGCTGCGGCCGATCAACTGGCGGTGGACCTGGTTCGTGCCTTCCCAGATCTGGGTGATCTTGGCGTCGCGCAGCAGCCGCTCGACCCGGTAGTCGGCGATGTAGCCGGCCCCGCCGAAAAGCTGAACCGCCTCGGTTGCCGCGCGCATCGCCAGGTCGCTGGCGCGCAATTTCAGCATCGACGCCTCGCCTCCGATATCGACGATGCCGCGATCGACCAGCGCGGCGACGTGCCACAGCCATGCCTCGCACATCGCCAGGTCGGTGGCGAGATCGGCAAGCAGAAACTGGATGCCCTGGAACTCGACGATGCGGCGGCCCGATTGGCGGCGCTCGTTGATGTAGGCGACCGCGTCGCCGAATGCGGCGCGGGCAATGCCGAGCGCATGCGCGGCGACGCTGGGGCGCGACTTGTTGAGCGCCGCCAATAGCAGCTTCAGCCCCTCCCCCGGCTCGCCGAGCAGATTGGCGCGCGGCACGCGGCAATTGTCGAAGGCCAGCGCCGCCGTGGATGAGGCGCGATGCCCGAGCTTGTCCTCCTTGCGCACCACGGAGAACCCCGGCGTGCCCTTCTCGAGGTAAAGCGCGGTGATCGCCTCGCGCCTGTCTCCAAGTTCGCTCCATTTGCCGAACAGCAGGATCAGATCGGCGACGTCGCCGCTGGTGATGAACACCTTGCCCCCCGACACGACCACCTCGTCGCCATCGGGGGTGAAGCGCGTCTTCATGCCGGTGGCGTCCGACCCGGCATCCGGCTCGGTGATCGCCAGCGCGCCGAGCGCTCCCTCGGCGACGCGCGGCAGCAGCCGCCGCTTCTGCTCCTCGGTGCCGAAGTCGATCAACGGCTTCACCGCGTGGAAATTGGTCGCCCAGATGATCCCGGTCGAGGCGCACGCTGCCGAAATCTCGCGCACGCAGGCGAGATAGGCGGCGTAGCTCATCCCGGCGCCACCGTATTCCTCGGGCACAAACATCGCGTTGAGGCCGAGCGCGTTGATCGCGTTCACATTGTCCCACGGGAATTCGGCGGTGCGGTCGTAGGCGGCGGCGCGCGGCATGATCCGGTCGCGCGCCAGCGCCTTGACGCTGGCCAACAGCTGTCGCTCCTCGGGCGAGAGCGGCGGCAGCGCGTCGAGCCGGTCGAACAGCGGGGTCATAAAACGCGGGCGTCCCGCCCGCTTGCGGCCGAGACGGCCGCGCTCCACCCCGTTACCGGAACGCAGGCGTCCCGCCCGCTTGCCGCCGAGACAGCCGCGCTCCAATCGTTATTCATCGCGAAAGACCGGCTTCCGCTTGGCGAGGAAGGCTTCCATGCCTTCGGTGGCGTCCGCGGTCTGGAAAGCGAGCGTGTTGAGCTCGGCCTCGGCCTTCAGTCCTTCGTCGAGCGGCAAATCGAGCGCGCGGGCCACCGCGTCGCGCGCCAAGGCCAGTGCCGGCAGGCCGTAACCGCTCATCTCGCGCGCAAAGGCCTTGCCGGCCGCGATCAGGTCGTTATCGGCCAGCCGGTTGACGAGGCCGATACGCTCGGCCTCGTCGGCCATCACCGTGCGGCCGGTCATCACGATGTCGAGCGCGCGGGCCTCGCCGACAAGCCGCGGCAGGCGCTGCGTGCCGCCATAGCCGGGAATGAGGCCAAGCTTGATCTCGGGCAGGCCGAGCCGGGCCGTGCGCAGCGCGAGGCGGAAATTGCAGGCGAGCGCCAGTTCGAGACCCCCGCCGAAGGCGTAGCCGTTGATCAGCGCGAAGGACGGCATCCGAAGACGGCCAAAACGCGAGACGATCCGCTGTCCGCGGGCCGCATCGCGGCGCTGCTGCGCCAGCGACCGGCCGAGCAATTCCCGGATGTCGGCGCCGGCACAGAACGCCTTGTCGCCGGCGCCGGTGACCAACAACGCCCGTGACTTGCCGGCCTCAACCTCATCCAACGCGTCATCAAGTTCGCGCAACATGGCGAAATTAAGCGCGTTCAGCGCCTCGGGCCGGTCGAGCGTCAACAGCGCGAATTCCTCGGCCTGGGCGAGGTGCACGGTCATCGCCCTACTCCCCGGTCCAGCGCACCGCAAGCGGGGCGATGCGGCCCGATTTCGCCCATTCGACCAGCTCGCGCTTCAATATCTTGCCGCTGGCGGTCAGCGGATATTCGGTCATCGCGATGAAGTATTCCGGCATGTCGTAGCGCGACAGCCCCTCGGCGTGGAGGTGTGCCAGGACCTCGTCGGCGAGCGCACTCTCGCCGTCGTGAAAGATCACCGACAGGCACACCTTCTCGCCCAGCCGGTGATCGGCGACGGCAAACGCCGCACATTTGGCGACCGATTTGTGCCGCATCGCCAGTTCCTCGATCTTGGCCGGGTGGATGTTGCGCCCGCCGCGGATGATCAGATCCTTTTTGCGGCCGACGATTTCGAGGTTGCCATCCGCATCGAGCCGGCCGAGGTCGCCCGACATGAACCAGCCGCCGCGGTTGAACGATTCTTCGGTGGCGCGCTGGTTGTCGAAATAGCCGAGGGTCAAACAGGCGCCGCGGCCGCCGATCTCGCCGACCATGCCGGGCGCGACCTCGATGTCGGGGGCCTCCGGATCGAACAGCCGGATTTCGTAGGCGGCGCAGGCGCGCCCGCAGGTGGCAACGATCGTCTCCGGCGCATCGCTCGGCAAAGTGTACTGGTGCGAGCCGTTCTCGCTCATGCCGTAGACGTTTTGCGGGGTGACCCCGCGGTCGAGAAAGGCTTGCGCGACTTCGCGCGGGATGACCGAGCCGGCCATGTAGAAGGTTTTGACCCGGCCCAGCCGATCGAGCCGGCGGCGGCGCATCTCGGCGAGGATGTCCATCGCGTGGGTCGGCACCCCCATCACATAGGTCGCGCCGGTCTCGACGATCCAGTCGAGCGGCGTCATGCCGCCATCTTTGGCACTTGGGGGCGGCGCGTTGACCACCAGTTCGAGCCCGGCCGCCATCATCTGCTCGACCGCCACCGTGGCGATGTGATGCGACAGCGGGCTGAGGCTGAGGAGGATCGTCGCGTGGTCGTGATGCCAATCGGCGATCATGCAGCGCCCGTTGGCGAGCAGCGTGTTGTCGGAGTGCATGACGCCTTTCGGCGTGCCGGTCGTGCCCGAGGTGAAGGCGAGATAGACGATCTTGTCGGGGTTGGTCACGACCGGCGGCAGCGGCCCCGGCCGGGTCGGAAACCCCGCTGCGCCGGCGGGGCCATCGCCGAGGGTGTAGACCCGGCGCAACGAGGCGAGGTCGGCGACCGCGGCGAAGATGTCGGCGGTCTTGGCGTCGGCGCCGTAGCCCGGCTGGGCGAACAATGCCGCCGCCTGGGTGCGCGTCAGCAGGTGGACGATCTCGGCGACCGTGTAGTTCTGGTGCAATGACGGGTTGCAGACGTAGCCCTGGCGCGAGCAGGCCAGAAACACGATGACCGCCTCGACCCGGTTCGGCAGCCACACCGCGACCCGCTCGCCGCGCTTCAGCCCCGCCGCATCGAGATCGGCCGCGACCGCATCCACCGCGCTCAGCAATTCCCGCCAGGTGAGCCGCCGCCGCCCGTCGCGCAGAGCAAACGCCTCGGGCCGCTCGGCCGCGTGCGTCTGCAGCAGCGTGTAGAGCGTATCGTCGCGCCACAGCCCTTCCGCGTGATAGCGCCGCGCCGCCGCGGGATCGTGCAGGGTCAAAAGCGTGTTGGTCATATCTCCGACACCGGCCGAAAGGGCTGCACCCCGGTCGCGCGTCCTTCGAGACGCGTTCGTGCCGGCTGCTCCTCAGAACGAATATCGGTGCGTGGCATTAAAGACCTCCCTCATCCTGAGGCGCCACCGGGGACGGCCCGCAGCGCCGGCCATCCGGGGGGCCTCGAAGGACGCAATACCGCTCGTCCCAGTGCACCGATCAATGCCCGAATTTCTTCGGGTCCGGCTTGCGCTTTTCGGCGAACGAGGCGCCGAGTTCGTGCGATTCCTCGGTGTCGAGATAGGGGCGCAGCAACAGATCGTGGGTCATCCGCGACAATCCCGAAACGCCGCCGTGGCGCGCGGCAAAGGCGCCCTTGATCGCGGCCAGCGCAAACGGCCCGCGCTCGGCGATTTCGAGCGCCATCTCGCGCGTCGCCGCCTTCAATTCGGCGTCCGGGACGACCTTGTTGACAAGCCCGATCGACAGCGCCTCCTGCGCGGTCATGCGCGGGTTCCTGAACCAGATTTCCTTGGCCTTTTTCTTGCCGACCAAATCTTCGAGGTACCAGGTGCCGTAACCGGCATCGAAGCTGCCCATCATCGGCCCGACCTGGCGAAAGATCGCGCTTTCCTTGGCGATCGTGATGTCGCACATGACGTGCAAGACATGGCCGCCGCCGACCGCGTAGCCGTTGACCGAGGCGATGACCGGCTTCTGCAATCGCTCGATGCTTTCGTACATGTCGAGCGTCGGCAATACCCCGGCATAGAGCGTGGTGTCTTCCATCCCCTCCTTGCGCCCGCCGATGCAGAAAAAGCGGTCGCCGGCGCCGGTCAGCACAATGACGCGGGTGCGCGTCTCGCGGCGGATCGCGTTGATGCAGTCGCGCACCTCGTGGCACATCTGCGGCGTGAACATGTTGCCATCGTCAGGGCGGTTCAGCGTGATCGTGCCGATCGGCCCGTCTTCCTTGTAGAGGATGGTTTCGTAGGTCATCGGCGCACTTCCTTTCTGCGACCCCTTGCCAAGCGGCCCGCGAAGCGGTGAAGCTCACCCTCGGCACGACCGGGAGGGAGCGCGATGATAGACGAACTCTTGCCGCAAGCGGAACGGATCGCCGCGAAACTGAAGGCACGGGGCGAAACGATCAGCGTCGCCGAAAGCTCGACCGCGGGGCTGATCTCGTCGGCGCTGTTGGCCATTCCCGGCGCGTCTGCTTATTACATGGGCGGCGGCGTCGTTTACACCCGCAAGTCGCGCGCGGAATTGCTCGGCGTCACCGAGGCCGAATTGACCGGGATCACGCCGTCGACCGAGGCATACGCATTGCTCTTCGCGCGCAAGATCAAGGGCAAGCTCGAAACCACCTGGTCCGTCGGGGAGACGGGTACCGCCGGCCCGACCGGCAGCCGCTACGGCCACAACGCCGGGCATTCCTGCATCGCCGTGATCGGCCCCGGCGGCGAGCGCTCGCTGACCGTCGAAACCGGCAAATCCGACCGGCTCGACAACATGCGCGCCTTTTCGATGGCCGCGCTCGACCTGTTGGAAAAAGCGCTCGGTTAGTGTGGCGGATCTGAAGTTCGCACGGGTTTGGTGGCGGCCGCGTTTGCGAACGTCAAATCCACCACACTACCGTCGGAGCACGAAATCGGCGGGCGGGCGGCGGCGTTCCCACCCGGCGCGTTCGAGCGCCGGCGTATCGTCGGCTTCCTCCGGGTAGCCGAGGCAGAAATAGCCGATCAGCCGCCATTCGCGCGGCACGTCGAGGATCGCCGCGACCGCAGCGGGGTCGAGGATCGATACCCAGCCCATGCCGATCCCTTCGGCCCGCGCGGCCAGCCACAACGTGTGCGCCGCCATCACCGCGGAATACTCGCCGGTTTCCGGCATCGTGTGCCGGCCGAGGCCGCCGCCTTGCCGACCCGCCGGATCGGCGAACACGGCGAGCTGGCACGGCGCATCGTCAAGGCCGGCGAGCTTCAGCCGGGCATATAGGCCGCGGCGCTCCGGCGCCTGCGCCGACAGGGCGGCGGCGTTGCAGCGGGCGAAATCGGCGCGCACGGCGGCCCGGCGTTCCGCCGATTCGACCAGCACGAAGCGCCAGGGCTGGCTCAGCCCGACCGATGGGGCGAGGCAGGCCAAGTCGAGCAGCCGCCCGATCTGCTCCGGCGCCAGCGCGTCGCGGCGAAACCGCCGCACGTCGCGCCGCCAGGCCACGAGGTCGCGCAAGCGGGAGCGGAACTCCTGATCGAAAATCGGGGCATCGCTCATATCGGCTGCGCCCGGCGTTCGCGCTCGCGCATCAGCCCAGGCGCCGGTAGAGATCGGCCACCCGCTCGCGGTAGCGCTCGACCGAAAACAACTCGGCCTGCTTGCGCCCGCGCCGCGCCAATTCGGCCGCGAGCCCGTCATCGGCGACGATCGTCTGGATCGCGCGGGCGATATCGCCGGTGTCGTACGGATTGACGTACAGCCCGGCATCGCCGGCAATCTCCGGCAGGGATGAGGCGCGCGAGGTCACCACCGGGGTTCCCAGCGTCATCGCCTCCAGCACCGGCAGGCCGAACCCCTCGTACAGCGACGGAAACACCACGGCCCGGGCGCCCTTGATCAAGGTCGCCAATACCGAGCGGCTCACATAGTCAAGCCGGCGCAGCCGCCGCTTGTCGGGCGACAGCGACCGCTCCTGCTCTTCGATATCGTTCAGCATCTTGGTCTCGGCCTGGTTGGCCCAGCCGCCGCCGCCGACAATCACCAGCGGCACGGCAACCGTCGACAGCAGATACGCCTCCACCAGGTTCCTGACGTTTTTCTTGGGCTCGATCGCGCCGTAGAACAGCAGATACTGCCGCGCGCGCAGCCGGAACAGGCTTTCGAGCTGGGCGGCGACGAGATCGTCGGAACGCTCGATGTATTCGGACGGGAATTCAACCGCCTCGTAGGTATTGGTGATGCGGCGCTCGTCGACCCCGAGCAATTCGATGATGTCGCGCCGCGAGTTTTCCGACACGGTGACGATATGGTCGGCGTCGGCGGCGAGGCGGCGCAGCAATCGGTAGATTTGCCGCTTGTTGTCGAGCGTCGTGTAGGGCAGCCGCAGCGGCACCAGATCGTGGACCGTGTAGATGTTGCAAGCTGCTTTTGCCCGCAACGGCAGCGGATAGGTGCAATGGAGGATATCGGGTCGCGCGCTAAAATCGAGCCGGACGAAGCCGCCGCTCCAGGCAAAATGGCGCGACGCGCTGGCGAACAGGTTGCGCGCGACGAACAGGTGGTCGTGCACCGGCAGGTCCGTGCAGAAGCCGCCGGCGACGACCGCGCCGGTCAAATCCACCGCGGCGGGCCGCAGGCCAAGCGCACAGCGGAGTTGGTCGGCGGCCTCGTTCCAGCGGCGCCGGGTTTTGGAGATGCGGCGGGCTTCGCGGGGATCGGCCAGATCGATCTCGCGCAGCAGCGGGTCCTTCGCCGGAGCCCGCGGCGCACTGTAGACGAGGCCGACCTCGTGCCCCATGCCGTGCACGAGGCCGGCCAGCATCCTGGTATAGGTGGCAATCCCGGTCCCATGCTCCAGCGCAAGGTTGAGGCCGTCGAAAAAAATGCGCCGGCTCATGCCCTTTTCTCGTGCTCGCCAAATGCGGGATGGGCCGCCGGAAGTGCCGGCGCGCTCCTGCGCCCCTCGCCTTTCGACCACGGCGGCGGGCGGAGGCGGCATCATCGTTATACGCACCGGGATTGTCGAGCGTGAACCCGTGTCGCCGCAAAATCGCGGGCGGGAAACCGCAGATGTTGATTTCGCCGGCGCCTGCGGTTAGACCGGGCGGCGCGCGGGCTTGCTTGTCCCCATCGTCTAGAGGCCCAGGACACCGCCCTTTCACGGCGGCAACACCGGTTCGAATCCGGTTGGGGACGCCAGCGAAACCAACCATTTGCCGATGGCTCCTGAACCTTCTGTCCCGACGACAATGAACACGCAGAGGCGGACGAGGATGGAAGACAGGCGGGTCGGGCGCGTATCGGTCACACGCTATCGCGAGGTCGGGGCGGCGCCGACCACCGACTATTACGAGGTGAGGGTCCGCGGCGAAAATATCGAGCTGCCCGGATCGATCGTCTACATCGATACCGAGGACGGCAACGACGATCAGGAGACGATCCGCGGCAAGGTCGACACCTGCACAAAGACCAAGTCCGATATGGGCGTCTCCATTCACTTGTCGGTGTCGGAACTTGCGCCTGACGCCATCTGAGCGCCGTGTCCCTTGCACCCAAGCCTGCCCCGCGCCGGGCGGGCGATGCGCCGAACGCGGATGAGTTGCCGGGCAGTGAAGCGACCGGTGCAGTCGCGCGTGCTCTCCGGACGAGGCCGCCATTTGCCTTCGAGCCGGAAACCTCGGCGGCGATGGTTGCGCCGGTGGGGTGTACGCGGATCGAGCCGATGGGTCTTCTCGTAAATAAATTGCATGCACCGCTTGGAGGCGGCGGCGATAGAGAACACGACGCCCGGTTACGTTGCCGAGCCCGTGCGCGGGAGTGCCCAAGGCCGGCAACGGCGATTTTCGCGAACCGCCGCCAATTGCCGCTTTACGAGCGCCCGCGTTTCTTTACGCTGCCGATCCTGCTGCGGATGGGTGGCCGAGCGGTTTAAGGCACCGGTCTTGAAAACCGGCGTGGGTGCAAGCCCACCGTGGGTTCGAATCCCACCCCATCCGCCATTCGATCCCCCGCCAGCTTGCCGAGGCGTGGGGGAGGTTCTGCGCGGCAGCGCCGTCCGGCGGTGAGTGGTGCCGATCCGCGCAGGACGCGCGGGCGCCGCCGTCTTGTAGAAATCCGCCGCGACTTTCGTCGCGCGGCTGTGCCCCCCGGCACCCGGGCTGCGCCGCCGTACACGCCGGCATCCGGGCGATTGAGCGCCATTATGCGAGCCATTGCACGTTGCCGATGTGATCCGCGCGACGATGGCCCGGGTTGGCGTGGTCGAGCCGTCTAATATCGAGCGGATCGTCTCCGCGCGGTCGTAAAGCTCTCTTCTTTATGCTCGTAGGGCCTCGGGCAATTGCTTAAGCAGCGCATACCAACGTTTAGCCGGATCGGATGCCCGAGCAGGAGGCCGGCGCGGCCTCGGCGGCGATCACCTCGATCTGGCCGATCGTGCCCCGCACGATCGGGACGAAGGCACCGATCGCGGCCAGGAGCAGCATCGCGCCGAAGAGGCCGCACCGGTTCGACACGACAGGCACCCGTGCCTTTTTTGATCCCAATCAAAGCGGGCCTGCGGCATCTGAGC
>JASHNY010000141.1 GCA_030041385.1 Alphaproteobacteria bacterium | reverse complement strand
GCCGCTGCCGGCCAATCCGCCGAGTGCGGCGCCGCCGGCGACCCCGCCGCCGGCAGCGATCCCGCCGAGCACGACGCCGCCGGGCGCCAATATGCCGCCGCCTTCCGGCTCGCCGCCGCAACAGCCGCAAGGGCAGGGGCAGCCCCGGAGCGGCAGGTGACAGCCGGGCGCCGCGGCCCGGTTAGGAGCAGCGGGTGAGCCCGTCGCGGCCATTCATCCTGCGGCCGGTCGCCACCTCGCTGCTGATGGCGGCGATCATGCTGGTGGGCATGTTCGCCTATCGCTTCCTGCCGCTGTCGGCATTGCCCGAGGTGGACTACCCCACGATCCAGGTCGTCACCCTCTATCCCGGCGCCAGCCCGGACGTGATGACCTCTTCGGTAACCGCGCCGCTCGAGGTTCAGCTCGGCCAGATGCCGGGCCTCAACCAGATGGCCTCGACCAGTTCGGCCGGCTCGTCGGTCATCACCCTGCAGTTCAGCCTCTCCCTCAGCCTCGACGTGGCCGAGCAGGAGGTTCAGGCCGCGATCAACGCGGCGGGCAATCTTCTGCCCTCCGATCTGCCGGCGCCGCCGATCTACGCCAAGGTCAACCCGGCCGACGCCCCGGTGCTGATCCTCGCGCTGACCTCCAAGACCCTCCCGTTGACGCAGGTCGAGGACCTTGCCGACACCCGGCTCGCGCAGAAAATCTCGCAACTGTCGGGGGTGGGGCTGGTCACGATCAGCGGCGGGCACCAGCCCGCGGTGCGCATCCAGGCGCGGTTGCGCGAGCTTGCCGCCTACGGGCTCAATCTCGACGATCTGCGCACCATCATCGCCAACGCCAACGTCAACCAGCCCAAGGGGAATTTCGACGGTCCCTCGCGCCAGTACACGATCAACGCCAACGACCAGATCCAGGGTCCGGCCGACTACGACAACCTTGTGATCGCCTATCGCAACGGCGCGCCGGTGCACCTCTCGGATGTGGCGACGGCAATCGACGGGTCCGAAAACTCGAAGCTCGCCGGATGGATGAACACCACCCCGGCGGTCATCCTCAACGTCCAGCGGCAGCCCGGCGCCAACGTGATCTCGGTGGTCGACAGCATCAAGGCGCTGCTGCCGAGCCTGCAGGCGTCATTGCCTGCGGCCGTCAATATCACCGTATTGACCGACCGCACGACGACGATCCGCGCCTCGGTCGCCGACGTCGAATTCGAGCTGGCGCTTGCCGTCGTCCTCGTCGTCGCGGTGATCTTCCTGTTTCTGCGCAGCCCGTCGGCGACCGTGATTCCCAGCCTGTCGGTGCCGCTGTCGCTGGTCGGCACGCTGGCCTTCATGTACCTGGCCGGGTTCAGCCTCAACAACCTGTCGCTGATGGCCTTGACGATCGCGACCGGGTTCGTGGTCGACGACGCGATCGTCATGATCGAGAACATTTCGCGCTACATCGAGGCCGGCGACAGCCCGCTCCAGGCGGCGCTCCAGGGCGCCGAGCAGATCGGCTTCACGATCATATCGCTGACGATCTCGCTGATTGCGGTGCTGATCCCGCTGCTGTTCATGCCCGACGTGGTGGGCCGGCTGTTCCGCGAGTTCGCGATCACCCTGGCGGTGACGATCGTCATTTCGGCGGTTGTGTCGCTGACCCTGGTGCCGATGCTGTGCGCCAAGCTCTTGCGCCGCCGCGGCGAGGAGGAGATGTCGTGGCTCGCGCGCAAGAGCCAGGAATGGTTCGACGCGGTGATCGCGCAATACGGCAGGCTGCTGGGCTGGGTGCTCGACCACCAGGCCCTGACCCTCTTCGTCGCGGTGGCTACGCTGGGCCTGACGATCTTTCTCTATCTGGTGATCCCGAAAGGGTTTTTCCCGGTCCAGGACACCGGATTGATCCAGGGCATCTCCGAAGCGCCGCCGACGATCTCGTTTACCGCGATGAGCCAGCGCCAGCAGGCGCTGGCCGCTGCCATTCTGAAGGACAAGGACGTTACCAGCCTGTCGTCGTTCATCGGCGTCGATGGCACCAACCCGACCCTCAACGAAGGGCGGATGCTGATCAATCTGCGCCCGCGCGATGACCGTACCGAGACCGCGAGCCAGATCATCCGGCGATTGCAGGGCGAGATCGCCGGGGTCAAGGGCATCACCCTGTACATGCAGCCGGTGCAGGATTTGACCATCGACGCGACGGTCAGCCCGACGCAGTACCAGTTCTCATTGCAGGACGCCAATTCCGACGAATTCGCGACCTGGGTCCCGAAACTGATGCAGCGCCTGCAGCAGCTGCCCCAGCTTGCCGACGTCGCCACCAGCTATGCGGCGAACGGGCTGTCGGCCTATATCGACATCGACCGCAGCACCGCCGGCCGCTTCGGCATCACCCCGGCGACCGTCGATAACGCGCTCTACGACGCCTTCGGGCAGCGCATCGTCTCGACGATCTTCACGCAGTCCAACCAGTACCGCGTGATCCTCGAAGCGACGCCGGCGGCGCAGGGCTCGCTGAACACGTTCGACTCGATCTACCTGCCGTCGTCGCTGTCGGCGACAGGACAGGTGCCGCTATCCGCGATCGCCAAGCTGGTGCAGGAGACCGCGCCGCTGGCGGTGAACCATATCGGCCAGTTCCCGGCCGTGACGATCTCGTTCAACCTGGCCCCGGGCGCCGCCCTCGGCGACGCGGTCAACGCGATCAAAGAGGCCGAGAAATCGGTCGGCCTGCCGCCCAGCATGATCACCAGCTTCCAGGGCGCCGCGCTCGCCTTTCAGGCCGCGCTCGGCAACGAGGTCATGCTGATCCTCGCCGCGATCATCACGATGTACATCGTGCTGGGCGTGCTCTACGAGAGCTACATCCACCCGATCACGATCCTCTCGACATTGCCGTCGGCCGGCGTCGGCGCCCTGCTCGCGCTGATACTCGACGGCAGCGACCTCAGCATCGTCGCGATCATCGGCATCGTGCTGCTGATCGGCATCGTCAAAAAGAACGCGATCATGATGGTCGATTTCGCCCTCGTCGCCGAGCGCGACGAAGGCTTGTCGCCGCGCGAGGCGATTTTCCGCGCCTCGCTGCTGCGCTTCCGGCCGATCATGATGACGACGATGGCAGCGCTGTTCGGGGCCTTGCCGCTGATGCTCGGCAGCGGCACCGGCTCGGAATTGCGCCACCCGCTCGGGGTGACGATCGTCGGCGGGCTGATCTTCAGCCAGCTGCTGACCCTGTTCACGACGCCGGTCATCTATCTCGGCTTCGACCGCCTCGGCGAGATCGTGCGGCACCGCTTCGGCGGCACCTTCAACGCCGGCGAGCCAGCCGAGTGAGGCCGCCGGTGCGAGGCCGCTGACGTGAGCCTGTCGACCCCGTTTATCGAACGCCCGGTCGCGACCACGCTGCTGACGATCGGCGTGGCGCTGGCCGGGATTTTTGCGTTCGGCAAGTTGCCGGTGGCGCCGCTGCCGCAGGTCGCCTACCCGACGATCACGGTTCTGGCGCAAATGCCCGGCGCCAGCCCGGACACGATGGCGACGACGGTCGCGACCCCGCTGGAGCGGCATCTCGGCATCATTTCCGACGTGACCGAGATGACCTCGTCGAGCACGGTCGGCTCGACCCGGATCACCTTGCAATTCGGGCTCGACCGCGACATCGACGGGGCGGCGCGCGACGTGCAGGCGGCGATCAACGCCTCGCGCGTCGACCTGCCGGCCAGCCTGCGCACCAACCCGACCTACCGCAAGGTCAACCCGTCAGACGCGCCGATCCTGATCCTGGCGCTGACCTCCGACACGCTGACCCAGGGCCAGATCTACGACGCCGCCTCGACGGTATTGAACCAGGCATTGTCGCAGATCGACGGGATCGGCCAGGTCACGATCGGCGGCAGCTCGCTGCCGGCGGTGCGGGTCGAGCTCAACCCCTATGTGCTGTTCAAATACGGGATCGGCCTCGAAGACGTGCGCGCCGCGCTCGCCTCGGCCAACGCGCACAGCCCGAAAGGAGCGATCGAGCAGGGCAGCCAGCACTTTCAGATCTACACCAACGATCAGGCCACGACCGCCGCCGACTACCGCCCGCTCGTCATCGCCTACCGCAACGGCGCAGCGGTGCGGCTCTCCGATGTCGCCACCGTCACCGACTCGGTGGAGAACCTGCGCAACCAGGGCCTCGCCAACGGCAAGCCCTCGGTGATCGTGATCCTTTACGCCCAACCCAACGCCAACATCATCGAGACGGTCGACCGGGTGATGGCGGAACTGCCCCAGTTGCGCGCCTCGATCCCGCACGGCATCGACCTGACCGTGGCGATGGACCGCTCGACCACGATCCGCAGCTCGGTGCACGATGTCGAGCTGACGCTGGTCATCGCGATCGGCCTCGTCGTCCTCGTGGTCTTCGTGTTTCTGCGCAACCCGCGCGCGACGCTGATTCCCAGCGTCGCCGTGCCGGTGTCGCTGATCGGCACGTTCGGGGTGATGTACCTGCTGGGCTACAGCCTCGACAATTTGTCGTTGATGGCCCTGACGATCTCGACCGGCTTTGTCGTCGATGACGCGATCGTCGTGATCGAGAACATCACCCGCCACATGGAGGCGGGCGTGCCGCGGCGCGCGGCGGCGCTGGCCGGGGCGCGCGAGGTCGGCTTCACCGTCCTGTCGATGAGTGCGTCGCTGATTGCCGTCTTCGTGCCGATCCTGCTGATGGGCGGCATTGTCGGCCGGCTGTTCCGCGAATTCGCGATGACCCTGTCGGTGGCGATCCTGATTTCGCTGATCGTGTCGCTGACGACGACGCCGATGATGTGCGCCTATCTGCTGAAGCACCGGCCGGCGGAACAGCGCTCGCGCTGGTATCGGATCGGCGAGCGCGCCTTCGACGGGATGCTGGGGTTTTACGACCGCACGCTGCGCCGCGCGTTGCGCCACCCGGCCCTGGTCATGCTGGTGCTGCTCGTGACGATCGCCTTCAACGTCTACCTGTTCGTGATCATTCCCAAGGGGTTTTTCCCCGAGCAGGACACCGGCCGGATGATCGGCGGCATCCAGGCGGACCAGAGCATCTCGTTTCAGCTGATGCGCGAGAAACTGCGCGACTTCATCAACATCATCCGGGCCGACCCGGCGGTCGGCAGCGTCGTCGGCTTCACCGGCGGCGGGCAGACCAACTCGGGCTTCGTGTTCGTCTCGCTGAAGCCGCTGTCGCAGCGCAAGCTTTCGGTGTTCCAGGTCATTGCCCGCCTGCGCCGGAAAATGGCGCACATCGCCGGGGCGCGGCTGTTTCTGCAGGCGGTGCAGGACATTCGCGCCGGCGGCCGCCTCAGCAACGCCGAATACCAATACACGCTCGAAGACGACAACAGCGCCGAACTGTACGCGTGGGTGCCCCGGATCACCGCCGCGCTGGAGAAAGTTCAGGCGCTGACCGACGTCAACTCCGACCAGCAGCAGAAGGGGCTCGAGACCGACCTGGCCATCGACCGCCCGACCGCCGCGCGGCTCGGGCTGACCGTGAGCCAGATCGACAACAACCTCTACGACGCCTTCGGCCAGCGCCAGGTTTCGGTGATCTATGCGGCGCGCAACCAGTACCACGTGGTCATGGAGGTGGCGCCGCAATACTGGCAGAACCCGGCCATCCTCAACCGCGTCTACATCAGCACGTCGGGCGGTTCGGTCAGCGGCACCAAATCCACCAATGCGGTCGCCGGCACAGTCCTGGCGCAGGTGCCCGCCGCCAACAGCAGCGCCGCCGCGACCACGGCGGCGGCGGTCGCCTCCGACACCGCGCGCAACCAGGCCAACAACGCGCTCGCCAATACCGGCCACGGCGCGACCTCGACCGGCGCCGCGGTCAGCACCGCGGCCGAGACGATGATACCGCTCGCCGCCGTCTCGCATTACCAGACCGGCAGCACCCCGCTCGCGGTCAACCACCAGGGCCTGTCGGTCGCCAGCACGATCTCGTTCAACCTGCGCCCCGGCTTCTCGCTTGGCCAGGCATCGGCGGGCATCGAGGAGGCGATGACGAAATTGCGCGTGCCGGCCACGATCCACGGCAATTTTGCCGGCACCGCAGCGGTCTTTCAGCAATCGCTCGCCAATGAGCCGGTACTGGTCGCGGCGGCGCTGCTCGCAGTCTACATCGTCCTCGGCGTCCTCTACGAAAGCTACATCCACCCGGTCACGATCCTGTCGACCTTGCCGTCGGCGGGGGTGGGGGCGGTGCTGGCGCTGCTCGTCTGCGGCTCCGAGTTCAGCATCATCGCCCTGATCGGGGTCATCCTGTTGATCGGTATCGTCAAGAAGAACGCCATCATGATGATCGATTTCGCCATTGCCACCCAACGCAGCGAGGGGCTGACCCCGCGCGAGGCGATCTATCGCGCCGCGCTCGTGCGCTTCCGCCCGATCATGATGACGACGATGGCGGCGATGCTGGGCGCGGTGCCGCTCGCGATCGGCTTCGGCGAAGGTGCGGAATTGCGCCGGCCGCTGGGCATCTCGATCGTCGGCGGGCTGCTCGTCAGCCAGGCGCTGACCCTGTACACGACCCCGATCGTCTATCTCTATCTCGACCGCTTCCGCCTGTGGGCGCGGCGCGTCAGGACACAGTACTGGCCGCCCTCGCAATTCGGCCACGCCCCCGAGCCCGGCGAATGAGCGCCGATTTCGGCGCCTCGGCGCGCCTCGCGGCGGCCGCTGGCCGTGCCGCCGCCGTCGCCGTGCTGATCCTCCTCGCGGGATGCGAGGTCGGCCCCGATTACCACCGGCCGTCCGCGCCGGTACCCGCCGCCTACAAGGAGGCGGCGAAGGCCCAGGGCTGGATGGTCGGCGATCCGCAGGATGCCGCCGACCGCGGCGCGTGGTGGTCGATCTACGACGATCCCATGCTCGACGGCCTGGAACGCCAGGTCGACATCTCGAACCAGACCTTGAAGGCCGACGCGGCCGCCTTCCGCCAGTCCGAAGCGCTCGCCGCCGAGGCCCGCGCCGGCCTGTTCCCGACCCTGTCGCTCAACGCCTCGGCACAGCGCTCGCGCAGCGGGAGCGGCGGCACCCAGACCGCGGGTTTCGGCCGCGGCGGCATCTCCAACCTGTTCAGCCTGACCGCCGATGCCAGCTGGACCCCCGACATCTGGGGCAGCGTGCGGCGCGCGGTCGAGGCGAGCGAGGCGACGGCGCAGGCCAGCGCCGGCACGCTGGCCGGGGCGCGGCTGTCGGCGCAGGGTTCGCTCGCCAGCGACTACGTGCAATTGCGCGTCGCCGACGAGCTGAAGCGGCTGCTCGACCAGTCCGTCCTCGCTTTCACGCAGTCGTTGCAGATCACCAAAAACCAGTACGCCGCCGGCACCGCCGCGCTGTCGGACGTGGCGCAGGCGCAGACCCAGCTTGACCAGACGCGGGCCCAGGCGATCGCGGTCGGCGTCTCGCGCGCCCAGTTCGAGCACGCGATCGCCGTGCTGATCGGCAAGCCGCCGGCCGACCTGACGATCGCGCCCACCACCCGGATGCTCGCGGTTCCGGAGATTCCGCCGGGCGTGCCGTCGGCCCTGCTCGAACGTCGCCCCGACATCGCCGTCGCCGAGCGCCAGATGGCCTCCGCCAATGCCGAGATCGGCGTCGCCGAGGCGGCGTTCTACCCGGACATCACCCTGACCGGCCAATCCGGCACCGAGGCTTTCGCCCTGAACAAATTATTGACCGCACCGAGCCGCATCTGGGCGTTCGGCTCGACCATCGCCGAAACCCTGTTCGATGCCGGCGCGCGCCAGGCGACGCTGGCGGCGCAGCGGGCCGTGTTCGACGAGGATGTCGCCAATTACCGGCAGACCGTGCTGGCTGCGTTCCAGCAGGTCGAGGACAACCTCGCCGGGTTGCGCATCCTCGCCGAGGAGGCAAAGGCGCAGGACAGCGCGGTCAGGGAGGCGCGCAACGCCGAGCGCATCATCTTCAACCAGTACCGGGCCGGCACCGTCGCCTATACCAGCGTCATCGTCGCCCAGACCACCGCGCTCAGCGACGCCGAGGCCGCGCTCAATGTCCGCGAGGGCCGGCTCGTCGACAGCGTCGCGCTGATCGAGGCGTTGGGCGGCGGCTGGAATGCCGCGCAATTGCCGACCCCGGCGCGGATCGAACAGGACCAGCCGATGAATTTCAGTCCGTTCCCGGCCCCCGACCCGCACCCGGTGAAATAACCGATCGCAGCGTGTCGCCCATGATCTTGGCGGCCGCCATTCGAGGGGAGGGCGCGACGGGCGCTGTGCAGCCGCGGCCGGTATGCCGCCATCCCCCGGCCCCGGTTGACACCGGCGCGGGCTGCGCCGAAGACTGCGCGCCGTTTGGCGGGCGGCGAGGACAAGGGCGTGAAGGGACGGGGAGAGGCTAGGCTCGGGGTCGATATCGGCGGCACCTTTACCGATGTCGCGCTCGAAATCGGCGCGCGGCGCTGGAGCGCCAAAATCCTGACCACCCCGGAGGCGCCCGAGCGCGGCGTGCTGGCGGCGGTCGGCATGGTCATGGCGGATGCCGGGCTGGCGCCCGCGGAATTGTCGATCATCATCCACGGCACGACGCTGGCCACCAACGCGGTCATCGAACGCAAGGGCGCCAGGACCGCCTTGCTGACCACCGAAGGGTTTCGCGACACCGTCGAAATCCGCCACGAGAACCGCTTCGAGCAGTACGACGTCAATATCGACCTGCCGCCGCCGCTGGTGCCGCGGCGGCTGCGCTTTGGCGTGCCGGAGCGGATCGATGCGCGCGGCCGGGTGGCGACGCCGCTCGACGAGGCGGCGGTGGCGCGGATCGCCGAGCGCCTCGCCGCGAGCGATGTCGAAAGCGTCGCGATCGGCTATCTGCACAGCTACGCCAACCCGGCGCACGAGGAGCGCACCCGCGAAATCCTGATGCCGCTGCTGCCGGGGGTGACGCTGACCCTGTCGGCCGAGGTCTCGCCCGAGATGCGCGAATACGAGCGGTTTTCGACCGCCTGCGCCAACGCCTATGTGCAGCCGATGCTGGGCCGCTACCTGGCCAACCTCGAAAGCCTGCTGCGCGAGGCCGGGTTTCGCTGCCCGCTGTTCCTGATGCTGTCGGGCGGCGGGTTGACGACGGTCGAGACGGCGATCCGCTTTCCGGTGCGGCTGGTCGAGTCGGGGCCGGCCGGCGGCGCCATTTTCGCCAGCCACATCGCCCGCCAATGCGGGCTCGACAAGGTGTTGTCGTATGACATGGGCGGGACCACCGCGAAAATCTGCCTGATCGACGAATTTCAGCCGCAGACCAGCCGCGCCTTCGAGGTCGCGCGCATCTACCGCTTCAAGAAGGGCAGCGGATTGCCGCTGCGCATCCCGGTCATCGAGATGGTCGAGATCGGCGCCGGCGGCGGGTCGATCGCCCGCGTCGACCGGCTGAAGCGCATCGTCGTCGGCCCTGACAGCGCCGGCGCCGCGCCGGGCCCCGCCTGTTACGGGCGCGGCGGCACCGGCCCCACTGTGACCGACGCCGACCTGCTGCTCGGGCGCATCGACCCGGCCGGGTTTTCCGGCGGACGCATGGCGCTCGACCGCGGCGCGGCCGAGACGGCGATGCGGCGGGAGGTGGCCGAGGAGCTGGCGCTGGCGGTCGAGCTGGCGGCGTTCGGGGTCAGCGAGATCGTCGACGAGAACATGGCCAATGCCGCCCGGGTCCATGCGATCGAAAGCGGCAAGGACGCGCGCGGCCGCACGCTCGTGGCGTTCGGCGGCGCGGCGCCGCTGCATGCCGCCCGCATGGCCGAGAAACTGGGGCTCGACCGGGTCTTGGTGCCGGCCAATGCCGGGGTCGGCTCGGCAGTCGGGTTTCTGCGCGCGCCGATTTCCTATGAGATCGTCCGTTCGCAATTGCAGCGGCTCGATGCCTTCGACGCCGAATCCGCCAACGCATTGCTGGCGGCGATGCGCGAGGAGGCCGAGGCGATCGTCCGCCGCGGCGCCCCCGATGCGCCGCTCGCCGAAACCCGCTCGGCCTTCATGCGCTACCGCGGCCAGGGCCATGAGATCGCCGTGCCATTGCCCGGCGGGAATTACCGGGCCGAGGATGCCGCGCGGCTGATCGAGGCGTTCGAGGCTGCCTATCGCCGACTCTACAGCCGGGTCATCCCGGGGGTCGAGATCGAGGTGCTGAGCTGGGTGTTGCTGCTGAGCGCGCCGGTGCCGGCGGGCGAGAAAGCGCCGCCCGGGGCGCCGCCGATTTCGACGCCGCCGGCGGCCCGCAGCCGCGCGGTCTTCGACCCCGAGAGCGGCGCCTTCGTCGAGGTCGCGATCTTCGACCGCGCTGCGCTGGTGCCCGGCGCGGTGATCTCCGGCCCGGCCGTGATCGTCGAAGACGAGACCTCGACCGTGGTCAGCCGCCTGTTCGACGCCCGCATCGACCGCTTCGGCTATATCGAGATGACACGCCGGGGTTAGGTGGCGGCCGGCACAGCTTTCGCCATCATCGCAGGCCGGCTGATGGCGCACGCGGCGGAGCCCATTCGCCGTTTGGCGGTGCCGTCATGCCCGCCGGGGTGGGGGGCTTACGGCTTGACTGCCGATGTTGCACGCACCATCGTCGCCACCGCGAAGTGCATGTCGTATCACGACAAGGAGAAGCGTGCTCGGCAGCGGCAAGCCACAGAAGAAACAAGCGCGCGGTCGGCTGGTGTCGACGGGCGGCCGTGACGCGCGCGCTATGCGGTTCCGGCGGCTGAACGGAGGCGGATGACATGATCCATCCGGTGATCTTGTCGGGCGGCGCGGGAACGCGGCTGTGGCCGATGTCGCGGGCGCTTTATCCGAAGCAGCTGCTGAGCCTTGTCGGCCAGGGCACCCTGTTGCAGCAGACGGTGTTGCGCGTGGCCGGCCGCGACGGCATGGCGGCGCCGCTGGTGGTCGGCAACGAGGAGCACCGGTTCATCATCGCCGAGCAATTGCGCGAAAGCGGCGTCACGCCGCAGATGCTGCTGCTCGAGCCGGTCGGGCGCAACACCGCGCCGGCCGCGGCGGCGGCAGCCCTCTGCCTGGTCGAGCGCGAGCCGGAAGCGCTGATCCTGGTCATGCCGTCCGACCATTCGATCGACGATATGGCGGCGTTCCGCGCCGCGGTGGAGCGCGCGGCGAGCGCGGCGAAAGCCGGGTTTCTCGTCACCTTCGGCATTGCGCCCGAGCGCGCCGAGACCGGTTTTGGCTATATCGCCCGCGGCGCGCCGCTCGACAAAAACCCCGGCGCGTTCGCGATTGCCGGCTTCGTCGAAAAGCCCGATGCCGAGAATGCCGAGCGGTTTGTCGCGAGCGGCGATTATTTCTGGAACAGCGGCATCTTCCTGTTTCCGGCGGCGCTGTATCTGAAGGAGCTCGAACGGAGGCGGCCCGACATCGTCGCGGCCTGCCGCGCCGCGGTCGCCGCCGCGCAAACCGACGCCGACTTCACCCGCCTCGGCAAGGCCGAATTTACCGGCTGCCCCGCTGAATCGATCGACTATGCGGTCATGGAGCACACCAGCCACGCCGCAGTGGTGCCGGTCGACATGGGGTGGAGCGATCTCGGCTCCTGGGACGCGCTGTGGGAGATCAGCGACAAGGATGAAGCGGGCAACTCGGTTGCCGGCAACGTGATCGCCGAGGGCATCCGCAACTGCTATCTGCGCTCGGAGGCGGGGATGGTGGCAGCGATCGGGGTCGAGGATCTGGTCATCGTCGCCACCGACGATGCGGTCATGGTGGCGCCGCGCAGCCGCAGCCAGGACGTCAAGCAGCTGGTCGCCCGGCTATCCGAGGAACGGCGCGGCGAGGTCGATGCGCACTCGACCGTGCATCGGCCGTGGGGCACCTACAAGGGCATCCATGTCGGCCACCGGGTGCAGGTCAAGCACATCGTGGTCAAGCCCGGCGGCAAATTGTCGTTGCAGATGCATCACCATCGGGCCGAGCACTGGGTCGTCGTCCAGGGCACGGCGCGGATCGTGCGCGGCAACGAGGAGATCACGCTGACCGAGGACCAGTCGACCTATATCCCGCTCGGCACCAGGCACCGGCTCGAAAACCCCGGCAAGATCCCGCTCCACGTGATCGAGGTACAGTCGGGCAGCTATCTCGGCGAAGACGACATCGTCCGCTTCGACGACCATTACGGGCGGAGCTGAGCGCCGCCTGCCAACCCAGTGAGGCATTTCCTATGCTTTCCCGCCCCAACGCCGCGCTGTCGCAAATCCACCTGCAGATCATGTGGTCGCGGCTGATCGCCGTGGTCGAGGAACAGGCGCAGACGCTGGTGCGCACGGCGTTCTCGACCCCGGTGCGCGAGGCCGGCGACCTGTCGGCCGGGGTGTTCGACCGCGACGGCAACATGCTGGCGCAGGCGGTCACCGGCACGCCCGGCCACGTCAACTCGATGGCGGCGGCGGTCAGGCATTTCCTCGACGCCTTCCCGCTGAACACGATGGGCGAGGGCGACCACTACATCACCAACGACCCGTGGCTGACTTGCGGCCATCTGCACGATCTGACCGTCGTCAGCCCGACCTTTCTGCGCGGCGAGCCGGTCGGGCTGTTCGCCAGCACGGTGCATGTCGTCGATATCGGCGGGCTCGGCATGGGGCCGGACGGGCGCCAGGTGTTCGAGGAGGGGCTGTCGATCCCGTTGATGCCGCTGGCGCGCGGCGGACGGATGAACGAGGACCTGCTGCGCATCTTGCGCGCCAATGTGCGCGAGCCATTGCAGGTTGAAGGCGATGTCTATGCCCTCGCCGCGTGCAACGACGAGGGCAGCCGCCGCCTCGTCGAGATGATGGACGAGTTCGGCATCGCCAATCTCGACCGGCTCGGCGAGCACATCATCGAGACGTCGCGGACGGCGACGCTCGAGGCGATCCGCAAATTGCGCCCCGGCACGTATCGGAACGCGGTGACGATGGACGGCTACGACCGGCCGCTGACCCTCGCCGGGGAGATGACGGTGGGGCCCGACGGCATCCATGTCGATTACACCGGCACCTCGCCGGCCAGCGCCTTCGGCATCAATGTCGTGATGAACTACACGCTCGCCTATACCGCGTTCGGGGTCAAATGCCTGGTCGCGCCCGAGGTGCCGAACAATGCCGGCTCACTGGCGCCGATCACCGCCAGCGCGCCCGAAGGGTGCCTCCTCAACGTCAAGCGGCCGCGCGCGGTCGCCGCGCGGCACACGGTCGGCCACATGCTGCCCGATGTCGTATTCGGCTGCCTGCACCGGGTGATGGCGGGCGGCGTTCCGGCCGAAGGCGCCTCGTCATTGTGGAACCCGCAGATCTATGGCGGCGCCGACGTGATCGACGAGTTGAGCGGGGATGAGCGGTCCCCAGGGGCCCAAGACGTGGCGCCGTTCAGCACGGTGATCTTCCATTGCGGCGGCACCGGCGCCAGGCCCGGCAAGGACGGGCTCGACGTGACCGCGTTTCCATCGGGCGTGCGCACGATCCCGGTCGAGGCGACCGAGTCGGTGGCGCCGGTGATGTTCCGCCGCCGCGAATTCCGCGAAGGCTCGGGCGGCGCCGGCCATTTCCGCGGCGGGCTCGGCCAGGTCATCGAGCTGGGCGGCGCCGACGGCATGCCGGTGGCCATGCTGTGCAATTTCGAGCGCATCAACAACCCTGCCCGCGGCCGCGACGGCGGTGGGCTCGGTGCGCCCGGAAGGGTGTCGCTGGTCTCGGGCAAGCCGATCCGCTCGAAGGGGCGGCAGACCGTGCCCGGCGGCGATTTCATCCGGCTCGAACTGCCGGGCGGCGGCGGTTTCGGCAACCCCTCCGACCGCGACCCCGACCAGGTCGCCAGCGACGTCGCCGACGGCATCATCACCCGCGAGGCGGCGCTCGTCGATTATCGCGTCGCGCTGCACGAAGACGGCACGGTCGATCGCGCCGCCACCGCGCGCCTGCGTCCCGCCGCGGCGGAATAGCCGCTACCAGAAAACCTCGACGCCGTACGCGCCGAAACGGCGATCCGCGGTGGCGATGGGGACGCGCTCGGCCAAGGCTTGCGCGATCAGCACGCGGTCGAACGGGTCTCGGTGATGAAGCGGCAGGTCGGCGAGCGCCCGTAAATGCGGGTAGGCGATCGGCAGCAGGCTGAACTCTTCCTCGGCCAGGACCTCTTCGAAATCCTGTTGGAAGCGGAGCTTGCCGAGCGCCCGTTTGATCGTGATTTCCCACAGGGAGGTGATGCTTACCGCGATCTCGTTGCTGGGATCCCCGATCTGCTCGCAAACCCGCTCGGAAAGGCGAGCCGACCCGTCGCGCCACCATAGAAAGGCATTGGTGTCGAGCAGGAGCCTCACCGCGGCGCTTCGAACAGCTCCGTGATTTCTTCGTCCGTGAACTCGAAATCCGGAGAAATCCAGATCGAACCTTTGCCGCGTCCCGGCACCCGGCGCTTGCGCGTTTTCGGCACCGGTACGAGCTTGACCAGCGGTTCGCCGTTGCGTGCGATGACCACCTCTTCGCCGGCGAGCGCGCGCTCGACGAGGCGCGACAGCGAGGTTTTGGCCTGGTGCATGTTGACGACCTGCGACATGCGCGCGCCCACTGCGTTAGCTAGCTTAGCTAGGCAATATCGGCAGCGGCGGTCGCTGCGTCAACCGCTGGACGCTGGCGGCGCCTCGGCGTAGGGTCGGGCATGGTCTTTGCGCCGGGTCGCGCGCCCTATGCGTCGAAGCCGGAGGGGAGCCGTGGCCGGCTTTATCCCGAGGCGGAGCACGAATTGCGCTCGCCGTTCCAGCGCGATCGCGACCGCATCATCCATTCGACCGCATTCCGCCGGCTCAAGCACAAGACGCAGGTCTTTGTCTATCACGAAGGCGACCATTACCGGACGCGGCTGACCCACAGCCTGGAAGTCGCGCAGGTTGCGCGCACCGCGGCGCGCGCGCTCGGCCTCGACGAGGATTTGGCCGAGGCGCTGGCGCTGGCGCACGATCTCGGCCACACCCCGTTCGGCCATGCCGGCGAAGAGGCGCTGAACGCCGAGATGGCGCCTTACGGCGGGTTTTCGCACAACGACCAGACGTTGCGCATCCTGACCCGGCTCGAACGCACCTATGCCGAATTTGACGGGCTCAACCTGACCTGGGAGACTCTCGAAGGGACGGCCAAGCACAACGGGCCGCTCGATCCGGTGCCGCCCTCGATCGCCGAATACGATGCGCGGCACAAGCTTCTGCTGCGCACCTTTCCCGGCCCCGAGGCGCAAATCGCCTCGCTCGCCGACGATGTCGCCTACAACAATCACGATCTCGACGACGGGCTCCGGGCCGGGCTGTTTTCAATCGCCGATCTGGCCGAGGTGCCGCTGGTCGGCCCGGTTTTCGCCGAGGTGACGCGGCGTTATCCGGGCATCGACGAAGCGCGGCTGATTCATGAATCGATTCGGCGGCTGATCGACCGCATGGTGCGCGACCTGATCGCCGAGACGGGAAAAAACCTCGCCGAGAGCGGCGTCAAATCGGCCGACGACATCCGCAATCTCGGCCGGCCAGTGGCCGGTTTCTCGGCCGAGATGCGGGGCCATGACCGGGCGCTGAAGCAGTTCCTCTATCGGCGGATGTATCGCCATTACCGCGTCAACCGCATGAGTTCAAAGGCGCATCGGGTCGTGCACGAGCTGTTTTGCCTGTTCCTGGCCGAACCCGAATGCCTGCCCGACGAGTGGCGTCCGCCGCCGAAGGCGGATGCGGCGGCGCATGCCCGCATCGTTGCCGATTACCTCGCCGGAATGACCGACCGATTTGCCCTCGACGAACACCGGCGCTTGTTCGATACGTATAGTTCGGTGTGATTTAAACCGATGGCCGACATCTTCGCCGATTTTCGCCGGCTGGTCGTTGCCGCGCTCGACGATTTGACCGCTTCCGGCGCGCTGCCGCCGGGGCTCGATACCGCGCGCGTCGCGGTCGAGCCGCCGCGCGACCCGGCGCACGGCGATCTGTCGACCAACGCGGCGATGGTTCTGGCGCGCGCGGTCAACGAGAACCCGATGGCATTGGCCGAACGCATCGCCGCGGCCCTTTCCGGGCGCGAATTGGCGAGCGGCGATTATCGCGGCGCCGGCTTTACGGCGGAAGTGGCCCGGCCGGGCTTCATCAACATCCGGCTCGATGCCGCGGTGTGGCAGGCACAGCTCCGCGCGATCCTCGGCGCCGGTCTCGCCTATGGCGATTCCGGGATCGGGCGCGGCCGGCGGGTCAATATAGAGTTCGTCTCGGCCAACCCGACCGGGCCGATGCATGTCGGCCATGGCCGCGGCGCGGTGGTCGGCGACGCGCTCGCCGCATTGCTCGTAAAGGCCGGGTTTGCGGTGCAGCGCGAGTATTACATCAACGACGCCGGCGCCCAGGTCGATGCGCTGGCGCGCTCGGTGCACCTGCGCTACCGCGAGGCGCTGGGCGAGAGCATCGGCGAAATCCCCGAAGGGCTCTATCCCGGCGAATACCTGGTCGAGACCGGGCAGGCGCTGGCGCGGCGCGACGGCGGCAAATGGTGCGGCCGGCCCGAAAGCGAATGGCTGCGCCCGGTCGGCGAGTTCGCGGTCGCGGCGATGATGGACCTGATCCGCGACGATCTTTCCCGGCTCGGCATTGGCTTCGACGCGTTCGTTTCGGAGCGCGAGCTGGTCAGGGACGGCGCGGTCGATCGGTGCGTCGGCGCACTGGAGGCTGCGGGCCTCGTCTATACCGGCGTCCTTGAGCCGCCGAAGGGCAAATTGCCCGACGATTGGGAGCCGCGGCCGCAGACCCTGTTCCGCGCCACGCAGTTCGGCGACGAGGTCGACCGGCCGCTAAAGAAATCCGACGGATCGTGGACCTATTTCGCCGGCGACATCGCCTATCACTACGACAAGTTTCGCCGCGGCTTTACCGATCTGATCGATGTGTGGGGGGCCGATCACGCCGGCTATGTCAAGCGGATGCAGGCGGCGGTCAAGGCGATGACCGGCGGCGGCGCCGCCCTCGACGTCAAATTGTGCCAGCTCGTCAACCTGTTCGACAACGGGGTGCCGGTGCGCATGTCGAAGCGTGCCGGCAATTTCGTGACCCTGCGCGAGGTCGTGGACGAGGTCGGCGCCAACGTCTTTCGCTTCATCATGCTGACCCGGCGCAACGACCAGGCGCTCGATTTCGATTTCGCCAAGGTCACCGAGCAGTCCAAAGACAACCCGGTCTTCTATGTGCAATACGCGCATGCGCGGGCGTCGTCGGTCATGCGGCACGCCGCCGAGGCGGCCTTGCTTGGCGATGCCGCGCTCGCCGAGGCGGCACTCGAACGCCTCACCGATTCGCACGAACTGGCAATCATTCGCCTGCTCGCGGGGTGGCCGCGGCTGGTCGAAAGCGCCGCCGAGGCGCACGAACCGCACCGCGTTGCTTTCTATCTGCAGGAGGTCGCGGCGGCGTTCCATCTGTTGTGGACCAAAGGAAAGGACGAGGCGAATTTGCGGTTCATCATCGGTGCCGACCGCGGCCTGACCCGGGCGCGGCTGGCGCTGGTGCGGGGGGTGGCGATCGTGATCGCCGCAGGGCTTGCCGTGTTCGGGGTGGAACCGGTGGAGGAGATGTAGCGATGTCCTATCAATTCGGGCATGTCGATCGCGACGAGCGCATCGACCTGGCCGCCGACGAGCCGCTGGGGGAGGCGGTGCGTTGGAACGGACTGCCGACGCCGCTATTGACTGCGCTGGTCATGGCGATTTTCGCCGGCGGGCTGTGGCTTGCCTATGATTTGGGGACCCATCACGGGGCCTCGCCGGCGGCTGCGCCGGGTGCGGTGCCGCTGATCCGCGCCGATTCGCAGCCGATGAAGGTGAAGCCCGAGCAGCCGGGCGGCATGCCCGTGCCGGGCCGCGACCGGCTGATCTACAGCGAGCAGGCTGGCGGCCCGCCGGTCGAAAAATTGCTGCCGCCGCCGGAG
>JASHNY010000140.1 GCA_030041385.1 Alphaproteobacteria bacterium | reverse complement strand
CTCGATGCTCGGCAGGGTGCGGTTGACCTGCGCGATCGCCTCGCCCATCGTCTTGATAAACCCGGGATCGGCGGCGAGGGTGGCGAGATCGCCGGTGCCGCCCTGCGCCTTCGCGTATTCGGCGCTGAACTCGGGATCGGGCACGATGACCGCGACCAGATAGGGGCGGCGGTCGCCGGACACCATTGCCTGGGCGATCTCCGGCGCCAGGGTCAGCGCCCCCTCGACCCGTGCGGGCGCGATCATGTCGCCGCCGGAATTCTTGATGAAATCGCGCTTGCGGTCGGTGATGTGGAGATAGCCGTCGGTGTCGAGCCGGCCGATGTCTCCGGTGTGCAGCCAGCCGCCGTCGAGCGCGCGCGCGGTTGCCTCGGGGTCGTTCCAGTAGCCTTTCATCACATTGTCGCCGGCGACCAGGATTTCGCCGTCCTCGGCGATCCGCACCTCGACCCCATCGATCGGCGGCCCGACCGAATCGGTGCGGATACGCACCGGCGGGTTGCAGCACACCACCGGCGCCGCCTCGGTCTGGCCATAGCCTTGCAGCAGCACGACCCCGAGCGCGAGAAAGAAGCTGCCGATCTCCGGATTGAGCGGCGCCCCGCCCGAGATCATCGCCTTGAGCCGACCGCCGAAGCGGGCCCGCACCTTGTCGCGCACGAGCCGGTCGAGCGCCCGGTCGGCAAGGCGTTGGCCGAGCGAAAGCGGCGCGCCGTCGAGCTTGCGCCGGCCGATCGCCACCGCCGTCTCGAACAGGCGCCGCTTCAGCCCGCGCTCGCGCGCAATCTGGCGCGTGATGCGCTGGTGCAGGGCTTCGTAGAGCCGCGGCACCGCGGTCATGATCGTCGGGCGCGCCTCGACCAGGTTGTGGGCGAGGGTATCGGCGCCTTCGGCGAAATAGATCTCGGCCCCGATCGAGATCGGGAACATCAGCCCGGCCGTGTGCTCGTAGGAATGCGACATCGGCAGAAACGACAGGAACACCTCGTCGCCGAGACCGAGCATCTCCAAGAGGTGATAGGCGCCGCGGCAATTGGCGATGATGTTGCGGTGGGTCGAAAGCACCCCCTTGGGCGGCCCGTCGCTCCCCGAGGTGTGGATCAGGCAGGCGATGTCGTCAGGCGCGAGAGCGGCGACCCGTGCCGCGGTGTCGTCCGGCAATTCACCGCCGCGCGCCATGATGTCGGCCCAGCCGTGCACGGGCACGGCGGTGGGGGTGCCGCAAGGCTCGATCGCGATGATGGCCCGCACCATCGGCGACTGCTCCGCCGCGGCGATGACCCGCTCCGCCAGCGCCGGCGTCGAGACGATGACCGCCCGCGCCCCGCTATTGCCGAGAATATGGCGGTGGTCGTCGACCGTGTTGGTCACATAGGCCGGCACGGTTATCGCCCCGGCGCTCATGATCGCGAGGTCGGCGATGGCCCATTCCGGCCGGTTCTCGCTGACCAGCGCGACGCGGTCGCCACCCTCGATGCCGAGCGCGACGAGCCCGCGCGCCAGCCGCCCGACCGCGTCCGCCGCCTCCCGCCAGCTTTGCGCGCCGTAGCGCCCGCCCGCTTTCGCCCACATAAACGGGCGGTCGCCGCGCCGCGCCGCCTCGGCGAAGAACATCGCCGGCAGGCTGCGGCAACTCGCGTAATCCATGATGTCTCCCTGCGGTTTCGAGCGTCGCCGCGACCCCCTATATCCCCGGCGGGAGTATTTTCTGATGGCGCCGGCAATGGCAACAGGGGCGGCGCATGTTAGCGTGTGGGTATGAGCGACGAGGACAATCTGGCCGGGCGGGTGCGCCGCTATGCGCGCGTCGGCACGGCGATGGGCGGGCTGGCGGCGCGCCTTGCCGGCGAGCGCTATCTCGGCATCGCGGTCGATCGCGAGCGCCATGCCGCCGATTTGAAGGCCGCGCTCGGCGGCATCAAGGGACCGCTGATGAAGGTGGCGCAGTTGCTCGCCACGATCCCCGAAGCCTTGCCCGAGGAATATGTGCGCGAATTGATCCAGCTCCAGGCCAATGCGCCGGCGATGGGCTGGCCGTTCGTGCGCCGGCGCATGGCGGGCGAGTTGGGCGATGATTGGCAGAGCCGCTTTGCCAGCTTCGAGCGGGAGGCCGCGCGCGCCGCCTCGCTCGGCCAGGTCCATCGCGCCATCGCGCTCGACGGCACGCCGCTCGCCTGCAAATTGCAGTACCCCGACATGGCGTCCGCGGTCGAAGCCGATTTGCGCCAGCTCAGATTGGCGATGAGCCTCTATGAGCGCTACGACCGCGCAGTCAGCACCGCCGCGATCCATGCCGAGATTGCCGAGCGGCTGCGCGAGGAATTGGATTACGCCCGCGAAGCCGCGCATATGCGGCTCTACCGCGAGATTCTGAAAGACGAGCCCGGGGTCGCGGTGCCGCGACCGATTGCGGAATTATCGACCCGGCGGCTGTTGACGATGACCTGGCTCGACGGCGGCCCGATCCTCGACATCGCCAAGGCGCCGCTCGAACGCCGCAACGAGGCCGCCTTGCGCATGTTCCGGATCTGGTACGTGCCGTTCTATTACTACGGCGTGATCCATGGCGACCCGCATCTCGGCAATTACACCGTGGCCCAGGACCGCACTGTCAACCTCCTGGATTTCGGGTGCGTCCGGATTTTCCCGGCGTCGTTCGTCAAGGGCGTCATCGACCTCTACCACGCGCTCGAACGCGACGACCGCGATCTCGCCGTTCACGCCTACCGCAGCTGGGGGTTCGGCGAGTTGTCGCACGAGATGATCGCGGTGTTGAACCGCTGGGCACGCTTTGTCTACGGCCCGCTGCTCGACGACCGCGCCCGCATGATTCAGGAGAAATCGCCCGGAAACGACGGCGGCACGGTGGTCGACAGCGTTCATCGCGACTTGCGCCGGCTGGGCGGGATCACGCCGCCGCGCGCCTTCGTGTTTATGGACCGCGCCGCGGTCGGGCTCGGCTCGGTGTTCCTGCACCTGAAGGCCAAGATCAACTGGCACCGCCTGTTTCATGAACTGATCGACGATTTCGACGAGGCTACGCTGGCCCGGCGCCAGCGCGCGGCGTTGCGGCGCGCCGGGGTGCCGCGCCCCGAGGACGCTCCGGCGACGGGGACGAAATCGCGGTCGCGCGCGTTATAATTGATATCGCCGAGAGGCGGATGCGCGGTGCCGGCGGTCGCGGGATAGAGGAGCGAACGATGCCGAAACTCAGGATCGGGCTTGCCGCCGGGGCACTGGCGGCGTTCGCGGCGTCGGGGCTTATCGCCAATGGCGCATCGGCGCAGGACATGCTGACGACGCTGGGTCTCAACAACTCGGCGCCGACCCCGGACGTGTCGGCCCCGGAGGCGCAAACCGCTGCGGCGGCCTCGCCCGCCCCGGTCATTCCGCCGGCCGCGGTGACGCCGCCGGCCCAGGCCAACCCTCCTGCTCCGCCAGCGCCCGCGGCCTCCGCCGCGCAAGCGACGCCGCC
>JASHNY010000202.1 GCA_030041385.1 Alphaproteobacteria bacterium | reverse complement strand
GCCGGGATGGAACTCGCGCTGGCGGTCGAACCAGAACGGGCGGTAGAGCCGCGGCAGCAGCTCGCGGTGCCGCGCCAGCATCTCGTTATGGACCGTGTGAAAGCTCAACACCCGGCTGACCCCGCCCGATTTCGCCGTGCGCAGGCAGAGGAGACCGACATATTCCGGCGGGGTCGTGTTGTAGGCGTTGTCGATGTGAAAGCGGATTTCGATATTGGTCGAATCCGGCCGCACGCCCGACCCGGGCAGCGCCTTTCTTCCGGTATCCCAGACGTTGTAGATCATCGTGCCGTCGAGCTTTTGCGCGACCGGGCGCGCGACGAGCGAGGCCAGCATCCAATAGATTGCGGCCGCTTGCTCGTCGCTGATCTCATCGAGCGGCAGCCGGTCGAGCACCGAAAAACGCACGCCCTTTTTGACGATGCGGTTGACCTCCGCCATCGCCGCCATCGTATGCGGCCAGGTGAAATCGTCGGCGCGGCGGAGGATCGTCGGCAGCGGGTACCGTTCGATCTCGTCGGCGACCTTGCGGATTTCGTCGAGCGCGGCGGGCGGCAGCGTCACCCGGTAATCCTCGGTGCGGATCGCGGCGCGGCGCCAGGCGCTCGGCCCTTCGATCGCGTGCTCTCTCATGCCTCTATCCTCGCCAAGCCCGTTCCGGCATAGGACAATGGCGCCCTAACCGCAAGGGCCTCGCATATGGACGCGCTCGCCAAAATCAAAGCCGAGATGCTGCCGTTCGCGACACTGCTCGGCATCGAGTTCACCAGCGCCGCCGCCGACCGCGTGACCGCCGAGATGGTCGTGCGCGACGATCTCTGCACCCGTCCGGCGATCCTGCACGGCGGCGCGATCATGGCCTTTGCCGACACGCTGGGCGGCGTCGGCACGATGCTCAATTTGCCGGAAGGCGCCGGCACGACGACGATCGAAAGCAAGACCAATTTCATCGCCGCGGCGCCGCTCGGCGCGCGTGTCGTCGGCGAGGCGACGCCGGTGCACCGCGGCCGCCGCACGATGGTGTGGCAGACGCGGATAACGACGCCGGAAGGCAGGCTCGTCGCCCTCGTCACCCAGACCCAGCTGGTATTGCCGGCGACATAGTTGACTCTGTCAATTAATTGTTTGCCATACTTCGGATCGGATCGCCGGAGGGGCAAACATGGAAGACCTCGATCGCCGCATCGCCGCAGTGCGCCGGTTCAACCGGATCTATACCCAGCGCATCGGCGTCCTGGACGAGAGCTACCTCGACACCTCGTTCTCGCTGGCGGAAAGCCGGGTGCTCTACGAGCTTTCCCGGCACGGCGGCGTCACTGCGACCGCGATCGCCGCCGGGTTGGCCCTGGACCCCGGTTATCTGAGCCGCATCCTGCGCGGCTTTCACCGGCGCGGCCTGATCGAACGCCGGCGCGCCGCGACGGACAGGCGGCAGAGCATGCTGTCGCTGACCGAGGCCGGCCGCGCCGCCTTCGCCCCGCTCGACAACGGCGCACGGCAAGCGATCGCCGGGCTGCTGGCGCCGATGTCGCCGCCGGGGCAGGCGCGGCTTGTTGCGGCGATGCGGGAGATCGCCACCCTGCTCGGCGCCGAGCCGCCGCGCTCTCAGGCCTACCTGCTGCGGCCGCACCGGCCCGGCGATCTCGGCTGGATCGTTTCCCGCCACGGCGCGCTCTATGCCGAGGAGTATGGCTGGGACGCACGGTTCGAGGCGATGGTGGCCGAAACCGCGGCGGCGATATTGCGCGGGTTCGACGAGCGCCGCGACGCCTGCTGGATCGCCGAGCAGGACGGCCGGAACGTCGGTTCGGTGGCGCTGGTCGGCCACACCGAAACCGAGAGCCGGCTTCGCGTCCTCCTGGTCGAGCCCGAGGCGCGCGGCCTCGGCATCGGCGCCCGCCTGGTCGAGGAATGCCTGCGTTTCGCCCGCCGCGTCGGCTACACGAGGATCATGTTAACCACTTACAGCGTGTTGACCGCGGCGCGGCGGATCTATGCCGCGGCCGGGTTCCGGTGCGTGGAGCAGCACCCGGAAAGCAACTTCGGCCACGACCTTGTCGGCGAAACCTGGGAATTGGCGCTGCAGCCCGGCGCCGGCCTCACGACCGCAGGGGCAGCAGGGTCAGCGACGCCGCCTGGTCGGCCAGCTCGGCCGAGCCGCCCCAAATCATGCGCAATGCGACAAAGGTGATGATCGCCAGCCCGACCCAGGCGATCCAGAAATGGCGCGTCAACAACCGGGCGATATAGGTGGATGCGATCCCCATCAGCGCCACCGACAAGACCAACCCGGCGACCAGCACCCACGGCTCGGACTGGATGCGCGCGACGCCGGCGACTGCGATCACGTTGTCGAGCGACATCGACAGATCGGCGACGACGATCTGTACCAGCGCCTGCGTCACGCTCTTGCCGCGGGCCGGCACGGCGCCTTTCGACCGCGCGATCGCCGAGTGGCGCAATTCGCGATAAAGTTTCCAGGCAACCCACAGCAGCAACACGCCGCCGGCGAGCCGCAGTCCAATCACCTCGAGCAGCCGCAGCGCCACCGCCGCGAACAGGATGCGCAAGATCGTTGCTGCGAGGATGCCGCCGACCATCGCACGCCAGCGCCGGTCGGGCGGCAGCCCGGCGGCCGCCATCCCCACCACGATCGCATTGTCGCCGGCGAGCACGATGTCGATGATGACCACCGACGCCAGCGCGCTCGCATGGTTCAGGATCGCCAGCACCTGCGCGACATGGGTACGAAGGCGTCCACCGTCGAGGCGGTCGCGATGATAACGACGAACTTGCCGCGGCCCTCGATACGGCTCTCGCTGTTCTATGCCGCGAGCTTTCTGGTGGTCGGCATCCAGCTGCCGTTCTGGCCGGTATGGCTCGCCGGGCGCGGGCTCGATGCGCGCGAGATCGCCGCCGTCTTCGCCGCCGCGTTGTGGGCCAATGTCGCCACGACCCCGGCGATCGGGGCTTTGGCCGACCGGCTCGGGCGACGGCGCGCGATGATGGTGGCGCTCGCCGGGTGCGGGTTCGTCGCCTATCTCGCGTTGTGGGATGCGTCCGGGTTCTGGCAGATATTGGTGCTGAACCTCGCCGCCGGCGCCGCGCTCGCGGCGCTGATGCCGCTCGGCAACAGCATCACCCTTGCCGCGATTCGCGACGACGGGCTCGATTACGGGCGGGTGCGGGTATGGGGCTCGGTCAGCTTTGTCGTCGCCGCGATGGCGAGCGGCGGCGTTCTCGCGGCGGCCCCGGCCGTCGCACCCGGCAACCGGGTGCTCGCCCTCGTGCTCGGCGCGGTGGCGCTGCTCTTCGCCGCCTGCGTGGCGATGCCGTCGGCGACGATGCGGGCGGCGGCGGTGTCGCGTTGGGCCGCGCTCGGCCGGTTTGCCGCCGACCGGCGGTTCTGGCTTTTCGTCCTCGCCGCCGCCGGGTTGCAGTCGAGCCATCAGCTCTATTACGGGTTCGGCACGCTGTACTGGCGGAGCCTCGGCTTTTCCAACGCGGTCATCGGCTGCCTGTGGGCCGAAGGGGTGGTCGCCGAGATCGCGCTGTTCTGGCTCGGCAAGCGGCTGTTGCCGCGGTTCGGTCCGCTCGGATTGATGGCGCTCTCCGGCGTCGGCGGGATCGTGCGCTGGGGCCTTGCCGGAATATTGCCGGGTCTCGGCGCCGCCGCGGCGCTACAGCTGTTGCACGCGCTGACCTTCGGCGCCGCTCATCTGGGGGCGATGTACCACCTGTCGCGCACGGTGCCGCCGAGCGCTGCCGCCAGCGCCCAGGCGCTTTATTCGGCGGTGTCGGCCGGGCTCGGCAGCGGCCTGGTGATGCTCGGCGCCGGCGCGCTTTACGCCGATTTTGGCGGACGCGCCTACCTGTTCATGGCGGCGCTGTCGGCGCTCGGCCTGGCCGGTGTGGCGCGGCTGGCGCGCGACCGCCCGGCATAGCCGAGGATCACGCGGCGGTCAGCGCTTCGCCCGCAGCAGCCGCCGCCGGCCGCCGCCGCATTCGTCGTATTGCGCGCTGGCCGACGTCGCTTGCGCCGCCGCATAGGCGCGGAAGCCGGCGGTGTCGAGCGAGCTTGCCTTGGCCAGGATCGGCTTGGATTCCTGGCACAGTTTTGCCGTCGGCACGCCGTTATCCTTCATCGACACCTCGTTGGCGAGGTGGGTGTTCCACTCGTCGAAGCGCGATGTGCTGTGGAAATGGGCGATCATCGCCCGCTGATAGCCGATGATCGCGGCACGGTTGCGCAGGCGGAATTCGGCGTAAACGGTGTCTTGGCAAGCCGAGCTGATCACCATCACGTCGGTCATGAAGCGGATCGCTTGATCGGCCTCCATTGCCGTCCGCGTGTAGCAGGCATCCCGCGCCTCGACAGCCGCCGGCTGCAGCGCCACCAGGGCAAGCGCCGCCAACAGGACGAGCCTTTTCATGATGGTCCCCAACTTGATACCCCGCGTAAAAACCATACTGCAACTGCCCGTCTTTGCAACAAGACAGCCCAATTCCCTTGCACTTCCGCGTCGCGGTAGCTTGGCGGCACACGACACAAACGCGGCGGTACGATCCGGGCCGGGTTCGGCCGCCGACCGGCCTGATGGCGAGCGCGAATCGGCCGCGCTTGCCGGCCTGCTCGCGGCGACGGCATAGTCCCGCGATGATCGTGCTGTTCACCGATTTCGGCCTTGCCGGCCCCTATACCGGGCAGGTTCTGGCGGTGTTGCAGCGCGCGGCGGCCGAAGTGCCGGCGCTATCGCTGTTCGCCGATGCGCCTGCCGGCGAGCCGCGGCCCTGCGCCTATCTGCTGGCCGCCTATGCCATGTGGTTCGAGCCCGGCACCGTGTTCCTCTGCGTCGTCGATCCGGGGGTCGGCAGCGCCCGGCGCGCCCTGATCGTCGAGGCCGACGGCCGCCGCTATGTCGGGCCGGATAACGGGCTGTTCGAATCGGTGTTGCGGCGCGCCGCGCGGCCGCTGGCCTACGAGATCACCTGGCGGCCGCCGTCATTGTCGGCGAGCTTTCACGGCCGCGACCTGTTTGCCCCGGTCGCCGCCCGCCTCGCGCGCGGCGAGGATGTCGCGTCCCTCGCCCGCGAGGTCGCGGCCCTGCGGTTTCCTGGTTGGCCCGACGATCTGGCCGAGATCGTGTATATCGACCATTATGGCAACGCGCTGACCGGGCTGCGCGGTGCCTGCATGCCGCCGGCGGCGCGGCTGGTCGCCGGCGGACAGGCGATTGCGCCGGCCGCCACGTTTGCCGCCGTCGCCGAGGGCGAGCCGTTCTGGTACGTGAATTCCAATGGGCTCGCCGAGATCGCGGTCAACCGCGGCCGGGCCGACCGCCGCCTCGGATTGGCGGTCGGGACGGCGGTCGAAATCGCCCCCTGAACCGGGGGGCCGGCCGGAACTAGTGTGGCGGATTTGAAGTTCGCACGGGTTTGGTGGCGGCCGCGGTTGAGAATTTCAAATCCAAGGCCACACTAGCGGCCGGAATCTGACATGTGGAACCCCTCACTCGCGTCATTCCGGAGCGCCGCGCAGCGGCGAGTCCGGAACCCATGAACACCGGCCTCTGG
>JASHNY010000201.1 GCA_030041385.1 Alphaproteobacteria bacterium | reverse complement strand
AGGCGAGACAGATGGTGGGTGATGTCGCCAAACGTATGCTCGATGACCATGATCCGGCGGAAATAGTGGCCGACCGCATATTCCTCGGTCATGCCGATGCCGCCGTGCAGTTGCACCGCGTTCTGCGAGACGAATTTGGCGGCCTGGCCGACCCCGACCTTGACCGTCGACATCGTATGCGCGCGGCGGGCGGCGTCGGGCTCGTCGATGGCGAAGGCGGCGAGGATTTCGAGGCTGCGGCCCTGCTCCAGCGCCATCATCATCTCGGTCGCGCGGTGCTGCAGCGCCTGGTTTTGCCCGATCGGGCGGCCGAATTGCTGGCGCGTCTTCAGGTATTCGAGGGTCAGCGCCAGCAGCGTTTCCATGGCACCGACGGCTTCGGCCGCGGTCGCGGCGATGCCGGCCTCGACGACGCGCTCGACGATCGCGAGGCCGGCGCCGGGCTCCCCGAGCACGTCGGCGGCCGCGACCTCGACCCCGCCGAGCGCGATTTCGGCCGCGCCGGTGCCGTCGCGCATCCGATAGCCGCGCCGCGCCACCCCGCTTGCCGCGGGATCGACCAGAAACAGGGTGATGCCGTCCGGGTCGTTGCGCTCGCCGGCGATGCGCGCGCTGACAATGAGCTTGTCGGCGCTGTCGCCGTGGACGACGACGCTTTTGCCGCCGTCGAGGCGCCAGCCGCCGGCGGTTTTGGTCGCCGTCGTCATGACATCGGCGAGGTCGTAGCGCGCCTGGCGCTCGCCATGGGCGAAGGCGAGGCGCAATTTGCCCTCGGCAATCTGCGGCAATAGCGCCGCCTTCTGCGCCGCGCTGCCGGCAAGGTTGAGCGCGGTGCCGCACAGGACGACGGTCGCCAGAAACGGCTCCAGCGCCAGCACCCGGCCGAACCCCTCCATGACCACCATGGTCTCGACCGCACCGCCGCCGAAGCCGCCGTGTTC
This sequence comes from Alphaproteobacteria bacterium, assembly GCA_030041385.1. GTDB lineage: Bacteria > Pseudomonadota > Alphaproteobacteria > ATCC43930 > CGMCC-115725 > DATARH01. Next base: position 12,815 of record JASHNY010000201.1, on the reverse strand, counting down.
CTCGGGGAAGGGCAGGGCGAGCAGGCCGAGTTCGGCATATTGCGCCCATAATTCCCGGCTCCAGCCGCCGGGGCCGGCAAGGTAGGCGCGGCGCTTGTCAAACCCGTAACGGTCGGCAAGCACGCGATCGACGCTCTCCTTCAGAAGGCGCTGCTCGTCGCTGAGGTCGAAATCCATCGGTACGCTCGCTTTTCGGATGTTCCTGTTGCCCGCATCCGCACCCTCGTCATTCCGGGACACCCCCCAGGGGTGGGCCCGGAACCTATGAACACGGACGACGGACAGCTTGGCTGTTGCCGGCAAACCTCCCGGCGATGACGGTGTTCACGGGTTCCGGGTTCGCTGCTGTGCGCCGCCCCGGAATGACGAAACTAGTTACAGCCCCAGCACTGCCTTCGAGACGATGTTCTTCATGATCTCGTTGGTGCCGCCATAGATCGAGGCGGCGCGCAGCATCAGGTAGCTGCGCGTCGCGTCGGTCGCCCAGGACGGCCCCAGTTCGGGCTCGTTGCTGAGCGCCTCCAGTTCCAGCGCCCAATCCGGCATCGATAGCGGGCCGCCGACATCCATCACCAGTTCACTCGCCGCCTGCAGCAATTCGGTGCCCTTGATCTTGAGTACCGAGGAGAGCGGGTCGGGCCGGCCGTCGCGCGCCCTGTCGTGAGCCGAGACGACGCGCAATTGGGTCAGTTCCAGCGCCGCAATGTCGACCTCCAGCTGGGCGACGCGGCGGCGGAACTCGAAATCCTCGCTCAAGGGCCGGCCGCCCGCGCGCATGTCGCGCGCCGCTTCCTTGGCGAAGCTGAGGCGCTCCTTCGAGCGGCCGAGCCGGGCGATGCCGGTGCGCTCGTTGCCTAAGAGGAACTTGGCGACGTCCCAGCCCTTGTTCTCCTCGCCGACGCGCAGGCTCGCCGGCACGCGCACGTCGTCGAAGAACACCTCGTTCAGATGATGCGTGCCGTCGATCGAGATGATCGGGCGCACCGTGATCCCGGGCGTCTTCATGTCGACGAGCAGGAACGAGATGCCCTCCTGCCGCTTCGGCGCCTGCGGGTCGGTGCGCACCAACAGAAAACACCAATCGGCCATGTGCGCGGTCGAGGTCCAGATCTTCTGGCCGTTGACGACATAGTCGTCGCCGTCGCGCCGGGCTGCGGTTTTCAAGGCGGCGAGGTCGGAGCCGGCGCCGGGCTCGGAAAACCCCTGGCACCACCAGTCGTCGAGGTTGGCGGCGCGCGGCAGAAAGCGCTTTTTCTGTTCCTCGGTGCCGAACTGGATCAATACCGGGCCGATCATCGTGATGTTGAACACCTGCACGTCCGGCGCCGGGGCAAGCTGGTTTTCCTCGAGAAACATCATGCGCTGCACCGGGGTCCAGCCCGGGCCGCCCCATTGCTTGGGCCAGCTATAGGCGGCCCAGCCCTTTTTATTGAGGATGCGCTGCCAGCGGATCGTGTCCTCCTTTTCCGAGGAATGGCCGAGCCGCATCCGTTCGCGCATGTCGTCGGGCAGGTTGTCGCGATAGAAGGCGCGCAGCTCGTCGCGAAACGCCAATTCGTCCGCGCTGAAGCGAAGGTCCATCGGATCGCCCTCTCCCTGTCTCCCGGTCTTTCGGGCAGCACATCGGCCACGCTGCTGTCTACATCGGAATGCCCCCTGCGACCAAGAGGGCGCGACGGCGAACAGGGTCTACCCCAAATAGCCGCCGCCGTTGACGTGCAAGACCTGCCCGGTCACGAACCCGGCAGCGGGCGAGGCGAGAAACACCGCCGTGCCGGCGATGTCGTCGGGCCGGGCGATGCGGCCGAGCGGCAAGGCGGCGCCGCCGGCGGCGAGTTCCGCCTCGCTCATGCCGTAGCGCGGCTGCGCCGTGTCGGTGAGGCCTGGGGCGATGGCGTTGACGCGGATGCGATGCGGCGCCAGTTCGAGCGCCATCTGCCGCGTCATCGAGACGATGCCGCCTTTGCTCGCGCAATAATGCACGCCGCGCGGCGAGCCGCGATAGGCCGCGCCCGAGGCGAGGTTGATGATCGCGCCCTCGCGCCCGCCGGCAACCATCGAGCGCGCAGCGGCCTGGGCGCAAAAGCACGATCCCTTGAGGTTGACCGCCAGCACGATGTCCCAGTCGCTTTCCTGCATCGCCAGGAAATCGACGCGCGGGAAAATGCCGGCATTGTTGACCAGCACGTCGATCGGGCCGAGCCCGTCTTCGGCCGCGGCGACGAGGGCGCGCGCCTCGCCGATCCGGCCGAGATCGGCCCTGATCGTCACGGCCCGGCGCCCGGCGGCGCGCACCGCATCGCCGACCCGCTCGGCCGCTTCCTCGTCGTCGAGCCAGTTGATCGCGATGTCGGCCCCCGCCTCGGCAAAGGCGACCGCGATCGCCGCGCCGATCCCCTGCTGCGCCCCGGTGACCAGCACCACCCTGCCGCCGTGCATCCCCGCCTCCCCGGTCTGCCTTCGCGCTATCATAGCGAACCGCTCGTGAAGGAAGACACGATGGCAGAGCCGAAAACCCTCAGCGTCTATATCGACTACAAAAGCCCCTATGCCTACATCGCCAAGGGGCTCGTCTACGCGCTCGAACGCGAGGTGCCGGTGCGCGTCGATTGGCTGCCCTACGACCTCGACCTCGGCAATTTCATGGGCACCGCGCGACTCGACCCGGCAACCGGCCGGGTGATTGAGGAAAACCGCACCGCGCATCAATGGCGGCGGGTCAAATACAGCTATATGGATTGCCGCCGCCAGGCGCGTAAACAGGGCATCGTGATCCGCGGCACGCAGAAGATCTGGGATTCGCGGATCGCGCTGTGCGGCCTCCTCTATGCCAAACGCCAGGGCGATACCGTGCTGCGCCGCTACCACGACCTGGTGTTCGAGCGCTTCTGGAAGCGCGAGCTCGACATCGAAAACCCCGACATCGTCGCCGCGGTGCTGGCCGAGGCCGGCGCCGACATTTCGGGATTTCCCACCTATCTCGCCGGTGCCGGGCCGGCCGAGCTTGCCGAAACCTGCCGCGCCGCCGAGGACAAGGGCGTGTTCGGCGTGCCGTTCTTCATCCTCGACGGCGAAAACTTCTGGGGCAGCGAGCACCTCTCCGACATCCGCGCGCGGCTCGCCGGCGCCTGATGCACGCCCGCGTCGGCGGCGTGCGTCCTTCGAGACGCACCCCTGCAGGATGCTCCTCAGGATGAGGTTGGACGGAGAACGGCGTCACCAACGCCCCTCATCCTGAGCGCGAGCGCAGCGAGCAGTCGAAGGACGCACCTGACCCGCCCGTATGGCCCGATTACGCGGCCGTTGCGAGGAGCGAGGCGACGAAGCAATCCCGTCGAGATGAGCATCGATCGGCACGGGATTGCTTCCCCACGGATCAAATCCGCGGGTCGCAATGACGGACGCTGAACTTACGCCTGAAACCCGTAAAGCCGGGCGACGTTGCCGCGGGTGATCGCGAAGCGGTCTTCGGCGCTGGCATCCTTGAAGTCGCGGGCAACGACCTCCTGCGAATGTGGCCACGACGAGGCCTGGTGCGGGTAGTCCGACGACCACATCATGCGGTCGACGCCGATGAAGCCGCGGTTGGCGACGCCGACATAATCGTCGATATAGGTCGCCCACATCTGCCGGCGGAAATACTCGCTGGGCTTCAGCTTCTGGGTAAACCCGGCAGACGCGCGGGAGCGCTCGGCGACCCGGTCCATGCGCTGTAGGAAATAGGGGATCCAGCCGACATTGTTTTCCGCCGAGACGATCTGCAACCGCGGGAAGCGGTCGAGCACGCCGGAAAACATCAGCACGCTGAACGATTTCTCGACCTCGTAGCCGAGCACGGTGGTGCGCATATAGCGCTCGCCCCAGTTCCACTGGCTTTCGACCCCCATGCCGGTGATCGCATGCAACGAGACCGGCATGTTCAGTTCCTCGGCCGCCGCCCAGAACGGGTCGTAGAGGTCAGAGCTGTAGGGTCGGTCGGCGGGCGGCGAACACCAGATCATCGCGCCCTTGAGACCTGCTTTGGCGCAGCGCTCCAGCTCGCGCGCGCCCGCTTTCGGGTCGTACAGCGAAATCAGCGCCAGGCCCGCCATCCGGCCCGGCGCGTAATTGCAATATTCGGCAAGCCAGTCGTTGTAGACGCCGAAGCACGCTTCCTGCAGCGCCGGGTCCTTCAGCCAGAAGATGCGGAAGCCGAGCGTCGTATAGAGCACGTCGGCCTCGACCCCGTCGAGCGCATTGTCCTTCACCCGCTCGGCCGGGTCCCAGCCGCCGGGGCGGGCGTCGGCATAGGTCGCCTTGGTCAGGAATTCCTTCAATTCCTCCGGGCTCTTGCCGGCGCCGAGGCCGATGCCGATCGGGTGCGGGGCATAGCCCTCGTAAAGGAAATAGGCGCCCTCCTTGCCTGGCGGGTTGACGACCAGGCGCGGCGCGCGGTCGCGATACTGCCGGTCGACCCGCCTCGTCCACAAATCGGGCGGCTCGCTGACATGGGAATCGGCGGAAATCAATTTGTATTCGGGCATGGCGTTTCCTCGCTCGGCCGCGCGGCCGGTCGGGAAGCCTGCGCAAAGGCGAACCCGCCATGACCGCATCCCGCCGCCATCTTGCGCCGATCGCCGGGGCGGCGCCATCGCTTTGCGCGGCGCGGCACCTCTGCACAGTTCGGTCTTCGCCGAACCGATCGCGGCAGACGCCGGGGAAGTACGGCGCCATATTCGTCGGCAGCGTGAGCGATGTTGATGATTGAGGAGAGCCGCGATGCTGACCCTATGTATCCGCTACCGGTTCAACCCGGACAAGATTGCCGGCATCGCTACCTACTTCGAGAACGAACAGCGGGTGATCGAACGCAGCGGCGGGAGGATTGTCGGATATTTCCTGCCGACCGATTTCGCCGGGCCGACCGACGAGGCGATCGGCTTGATCGACATTCCGTCGATGGCCGCCTACGAGGAATACCGCCGCAAACTGGCCGACGACCCCGAGCACAAGACCAACGCCGCGCAATTGCAGCAGAGCGGCGCGGCGGTGGCGATGGACCGCTGGTTCATCCGCCGCGTCGAGCCGCGCTGATCGGTACCGTGCAGGGCGGTGCCAACCGCCCTACGCATCCAGCTTGAAGAATTTGACTGCGTTGCCGGCCCACATCTTGGCCTTCTCGGCCTCGGGAACGTTGGCGTAGATCTCGTCGATCAGCGGGCGCGAGTTGGGCCACTCGTTTTCGATATGCGGGAAATCAGTCGCGAACATGATGTGGTCGACGCCGACATGGTGGCGCTGCTCGACCGCGACGCGCTCGTACTGCACGGTGAAATAGATGTTCTCCCGCACATAGGTTGCCGGCAGTTCCTTCAACGGCTTGAAGCCGAGATATTCCTCGGCCCAGCCGAGATGGCGCTGATACCAGAGGTCCATGTGTTCGAGCCAGAACGGCACCCAGCCGAGCCGGGTTTCGGCAAAGAACACTTTCAGCTTGGGAAAGCGCTCGAACACCCCCGACAATACCAGCTGGGCGATGCTGATCGACGGCGGCAGGCCGAAATTGGTCAGCCATTCGAGGAACGGCCGGCGCAGGCGCTGCATCACCGCCGGGTCTTCCTTCGGGTACTTCATCGTCGGCTGGTTGGCGCGCGGGCCGGTGCGGTAGAGCTGGACATGCACCGTAACCGGCATGTCGAGGTCGAGCGCGGCGGCCCAGAATTTGTCGTCTTCCGGCGTCGGATAGCCCTTGGCGTTGGGCAGGGCGCCAAGCAAGACGCCCTTGAGGCCGAGCTTTTTGCAGTGCTTCATCTCGGCGATCGCGTCATCGACATTGGTGATCGGGATGACCCCCATGCCGATCAGCCGGTCGGGCGCGACCGCGCAATATTCCTCGCCGAGCCAGTCGTTGTAGCCGCGGATCACGGCCTTGTAGACCTCGTCATGGGCGATGTTGCGCCAGAACACCGGGCCGGCGACCATCGCCGCAAACAGCACCTCGGCGTCCATGCCGTCCTGGTCCTGCTCGCGGACGCGCTGCTCCGGCCCGCCGGTGCCGGCGGCGTCGGCGACCTTGAGGCCGAAGGGCTGCCAGGTGCCGGCGGCGCGTCCGGCGCGCAAATCGAGGAAATTGGCTTCGAGCAGCGGCTGCCCTTCGATCATCAAGGCGTCGCCGCCGTCGGGCAGGTGGATCGTATGCGGCGCCCGGTCGCGGTATTTCTCAGGCACGCGGTGGATCCAGCGCTCGGGCGGTACTTCGAGGTGCCCGTCCGCCGACATCAATCTGTATTGCCTCGCCATCGCCGTCCTCCGGGAGCCGTCATTGCGACCCGCGGCCTTGATCCGCGGGGAAACAATCTCGCGCCGCGCGAGCCTCTATCCTACGAGATTGCGTCGTCGCTGCGCTCCTCGCAATGACGACCTAAAGCTACGCCGCGTATTGCACCAGCGCGCCGGGCGCCGGGCAATAGTCGAGGCATTCGCCGCAGCCGGTGCATTTCTCCGGCTGGACCTCGTAGAGGTGCCGCGGCTCCAGCAATTTCGGCCGGATCGCCGATTCCGGGCACACCTCGCGGCACAGCCCGCAGGAATTGCACGGCGGGGATTCGATGCGGACTTTCACGGCCGCGCCGGCTCGCTCATCGGAATGCCGCCGATCTGGTAGGTCAGGTAGCCGAGCGCGTCTTCAACGTGGCGTTGGGATTCCTCGTCGGTGACGTAGAAATCGAGCTGGAACTTGCCTTCCATGAAATGCATCAATTCTTCGTCGCGCTGCGACAGATGCTCGTGCCGCACCAGCGGGTCATCGACCATCGACAGGTAGGCCATGATGCCGATGCAGGCATTGGCCTCGGTGTAATAATTCTGCGCCGCGCGGGCCAAGGGATGGATGTGCGGAAACATCATCGACAGTCCGAAATAGGCCGGCAAGGGCTGCACGTTGGCGTCCTTGATGTCCATCAATTCGCGCTCGTCGGCGACCCAGCCTTTGCCGAGCAAAACGTCGGCGTGCAGTTTCGAATGCTTGCACTCATCCCAGATCTGGCGGGCGCGCATGCGCTGCAGATCGATGTAAGTTTCCTGGTCGGCGATATCGACGGAGAGCAGCTGGGCCGACATCTGCTTGATCGACATGTGCACGCCTTCGGCGGCATAGCCGCGCAAGGCATGCGCCTTTTTCCACGCCTCGTCGTTGGTCTTCAGCTCCTCCTCGATGTCGGCGAGCGTGCGGGCGAGGTTCAATTCCCAGCCCTTGAGGCAGCGCTCGCGGGTGATCTTGAGGCGGAACTCGGCGCCGGGCGCACCCGGCATCGTTGGCCACACCCATTTGTCGAGGAATTCTTCGAGGAGCGCATGCATGGCGGTGCTCCTATCTCTCATCGTCATTCCGGGGCGGCCGGCAGGGCCGAGCCCGGAACCCAAGAACGCGGACTTTGCAAGGTTTGGTGACGCCGGTGTTCATCGATCCCGGACAGTAAGGCTCGCGCTCCCGGTGGAGCCGGGGCTCGCCCAGCTTCCGGGATGACGAGAAATGATAGTGCGCCGCCATGCGTCACGTCCGCCACGCCTCTGCCGGCGGCGGCACCAGCGAGCGGCCGGTTTCCGCCTCGACGATCGAGCCGGCGGCCGGGCAATACATCAGGCAGGCGGTGCAGCCGGGATAGGTGCACGCATCGGTGTCGATCTCGATGCGGTGCAACGGCTCCAGCGCCACATAGACGGCGTTGATGTCGAGCTCGCGGCAGACGATGTAGCACATCCGGCACTCGGTGCAGCGCTCGTGGTCGATCCTCAGCGTCGCCATCGGTTGATGCCTCAATCCATGACCCTGACGCGCGGCGCCGGCGGCGGGGTCGGCGGCCGCCCGAGCACGAGATCGCTGACCTCCTGCAGATAGCGGCGATAGTCGCGCCGAGCGATGCCGCAAGCCCAGCGCGCCAGCTCGGCGTCGACGGGTTTCGCGACGAATTCCTCGACGATGCGGCGGCCCATCGCGATATGGCTGCGGTTTTCGACCGCCTGGCTGGCGAACGCGTCCCTGAGGCCGGGATCGGCGGTGGCCGCGGCGAGCCCTTCCATCCAGGCCAGCTCGACAACCTTGGGGCCGAGATTGAGCGCGGCGATGCGGATCGTATGCGGATAGGTCGCCAGGTTGCGCAATGAGAAGACGTAATAGGCGAGCGAGGAATTGACCGAAAAGCGGCTGTACGGGTGGCCGAACGCGGCCTTTTGCGTGGCGATGCAGTGCCGTTTCAGCATCGCGTCCATGTACAGCATCTCGTGCGTCGATTCGTCGACGATCTGCTTTGAAAACAGGTATTTGACCGAGGGCGGAAAGTCGTTGATCTCAAGCCCCTGACCCCAGCCGCCATAGATGTAATAAAACATCCGTTCGAGCGCCCACAGCCGCCCGATCAGCCGGTGCGCGGCGTCGGCGTCGAGCGCGCCGCGCTGCGCCGCCTCGATCACATCCGCCATCGGCGTGGCGCGGGCCTCGTCTCGGCTTGTGCCGATCAGCTCCTGCGCCAGGGCTTTGCCCGGAAGGTCACGCATCATCGCGGCCCCGCCCTTCTTGCCGGGAAACCCTAGCACCCTTGCCGGCGCCGATCCACCAAGCCCGCTCGCCGCGTGCAAAACGACCCTCTTGACGGGTTCGTGGTACCTACTTACTTTCATAATGAAAGTTATGGTGACGGAGTCGCGCGATGCAGCGCAAGAGCTTCGGCAACATGCAGTGCCCGATTGCGCGCAGCCTCGAACGCGTCGGCGAATGGTGGAGCATCCTCATTCTGCGCGATGCGTTTCGCGGGCTTTCGCGTTTCGACGAGTTTCAGAAAAGCCTCGACATCGCTCCCAACATGCTGACCCGGCGGCTCAATGCGCTGGTTGCGGGCGGGCTGCTCGAACGCCGCCGCTACCGCGAACATCCGCCGCGCTACGAATACGTCTTGACCGAGCGCGGCCGCGACTTCCGCCCGGTATTGCTGGCATTGCTCGCCTGGGGCAACCGGCATTTCACGCCCGAGGGCAAGAGCGTGCTGATCGTCGACAGCCGGACCGGCGTCGAGGTCGACCCGATCGTCGTCGACAGCGCGACCGGGCGGCCGCTGGTCGAGCCGGATTTCCGCACTGCGCCAGGGCCGGCGGCCGACGAGCGCACGCGCCGCAGCTATGGCGCGCCGACCGGAGGCCAGTCATGACCGGCTCTACCGCAGCGGTGCGAAGCTCGCTGGTCCTGCCTGGGCGCGCCCTGGTGCGCCTTACCCGCAAGCAGCTGGTGCTGGCGGGCCTCGCCCTTCTCATCGCGTTCGGCGCGGCCGGGTATGGCTGGCACTGGTGGAAGGTCGGGCGGTTTTTCCAGACCACCGACGATTCCTATGTCGGCGGCAACGTCACCACGCTGTCCCCGCATGTTGCCGGCTTCGTCGCGCAGATCCTGGTGCGCGACAACGAGCACGTCGCAGCCGGCCAGCTCCTGATCCGGCTCGACGACCGCGACTACCGCGCCCGGCTCGCCCATGCCGAGGCCGCGGTCCGGCACCAGCAGGCGGCGCTCGCGAACCTGCATGCGCAACATGCGCTGCAGCAATCGCGGATCGCCGAGGCCGAGGCCAACCTCGCGTCGGCCAAGGCCGAAGCGGCGTTCGCCGGCGCCGACGCGACGCGCTATCGCCGGCTGGTGGCAACGCGGGTTGCCTCGGTGCAGACCGACGAGCGGGCGTTCGCCGCCGATCAGCGGGCGCGGGCGAGCGTGCTCGCCTCCGTTTCCGGCCTCGCCGCGGCCAGACAGAAGCTCGCCGTGCTCGACACCGAGACCGAGGAGGCCGGGGCGAGCCTGGCCCAGGCCGAGGCCGACCTGAAAAGCGCCCGGCTCAACCTGTCCTATACCGAGATCCGCGCGCCGATCGACGGCTATGTCGGCGACCGCGCCGCACAGGTCGGCGCCTATGTGACGACCGGGAATCCGCTGTTGTCGATCGTGCCGGCGCACGGGCTGTGGGTCGACGCCAATTTCAAGGAGGACCAGCTCGCCCGGATGCGCACCGGCCAGCCTGCGACGGTCGTTGCCGACATCCTGCCGGGCCGCATCTTTCACGGCACCGTGCTGAGCCTCGCTCCGGCGACCGGCGCGGTGTTCGCGGTGATCCCGCCCGAGAACGCCACCGGCAACTTCACCAAGATCGTGCAGCGGGTGCCGGTGCGCATCGCGATCGACGACGGCGACGGCACGCTCGGCCTCTTGCGCCCCGGCCTGTCGGTCACCGCTTCGGTCGATACCCGCGCCGCCAAGTAAGGGAGGAGACAAGTGAGCGGCGCGTTTCGCGGCGTCTTCCCGTTCGCCGTGATGTGCGTCGGAATGTTCGTGGCCCTGCTCGACATCCAGATCGTGGCGTCGTCGTTGCAGGATATCGGCGGCGGGCTGTCGGCGGCGCAAGACGATATCGGCTGGGTGCAGACCGCCTATCTGATCGCCGAGATCATCGTCATTCCGCTGTCGGGCTGGCTGACCCGGGTGTTTTCGACGCGCTGGCTGTTTGCCGCCTCGGCCGCCGGGTTCACGCTGGCGAGCCTCTTGTGCGGGCTCGCCTGGAACATCGAGAGCATGGTCGTGTTCCGCGCGCTGCAGGGGATGCTCGGCGCGTCGATGATCCCGACGGTGTTCACCTCGTCGTTTCATTATTTCGAAGGACCGCGCCGGGTCTATGCCGCCGCCGTGGTCGGCACGATCGCCTCGATCGCGCCGACCTTGGGGCCGATCGTCGGCGGCTGGATCACCGACACGCTCGACTGGCACTGGCTGTTCTACATCAACCTGGTGCCCGGCTTGGCGGTGTCGCTCGCCGTGCCGTTCCTGGTCAACATCGACCGCCCCGACCTGTCATTGCTGAAGGGCGCAGATTATGCCGGCATCGTGCTGATGGCGATCGCCCTCGGCAATCTCGAATACGTGCTCGAAGAGGGCGCGCGGTGGAACTGGTTCGACGACTCGACGATGCGCACCTGCACGGTTCTCGCGGCCGCGGCGGGCATTCTGTTCATCGTGCGCAGCCTCACCTATGCCCACCCCGTCGTCGATCTGCGCGCCCTCGGCAACCGCAATTTCGCGGTCGGCTGCTTTCTGTCGTTCGTCACCGGCATCGGCATCTTTTCGACGATCTATCTGACCCCGCTGTTCCTCGGCTATGTGCGCGGGTTCAGCGCCTGGCAGACCGGCATGGCGGTGTTTGCGACCGGCGCCGCCTCGCTGGTCGGGGTGCCGGTCTATGTCTGGCTCGGCCGCAGGACCGACCTGCGCTGGCTGATGATGTTCGGGCTCGCCTCGTTCGGCCTCGCGATGTGGGCTTTCAGCTTCATCACCCATGAGTGGGGCGCGGCCGAATTGTTCGTGCCGCAGGTGTTGCGCGGGTTTCCGCAGGTGTTTGCGGTCGCGCCGGCGGTGACGCTGGGCCTTGGCAGCCTGCCCATGGAGCGGCTCAAATATGCGAGCGGCCTCTTTAACATGATGCGCAACCTCGGCGGCGCGGTCGGCATCGCGGTGTGCGGCGCGATCCTCAACATCCGCACCAACGCGCACTTCCTCGACATCGCCTCGAACCTCACCCCTGCCAACGGCGCGATGGAGCGGCTGCTCGGCAGCCTCGACCAGCGCTATGCCGCCGCGCTCGGCGGCGCCGCACCCGGCCACATCGCCGCTTTGAAGGCGTTGTGGAACCTCGCCTATCGCGAGGCCTCGACCTTGGCCTATGCCGATGCGTTTCAGGCGATCATGGTCGCCTTCGCCGTCGCCACGCTGTTTGTGCCGCTGTTGCGCAAGGTCGTCGGCCCCGGCTCCGCCGCCAGCGCCGACGCACATTGATCGCGCCTGTACAGCGTCATTGCGAGAAGGCGCAGCCGTCGAAGCAATCCTGATCCGGCGAGTCTCCACCGGAACGAGATTGCTTCGCTGCGCTCGCAATGACACGCGACTATGATGGCGCCGGCATCATCCAACGGAGACCGCAGCATGGCGCCGCGTATCGGATATCTGTTGCCGACCCGGGAACACGTCATGAGCGGGCGGCCCGAGGCCGCGCCGCTGTTGGCCTTGGCCGAGCGGGCTGAGAGCCTCGGCTACGATTCCTTGTGGGTCGGCGATTCGATTACCGCGCGCCCGCGCCACGAACCGTTATCGCTATTGGCCGCGGTCGCCGCGCGGACCCGGCGCGCCGAGCTGGGCACGGCGGTGTTGCTGCCGGCATTGCGCAACCCGGTCGTGCTGGCGCATCAGATCGCGACGCTCGATCAGATCAGCGAAGGGCGCTTCATCCTCGGCGTCGGCATCGCCAGTGATGTGCCCAACATCCGCGCCGAGTTCACCGCCTGCGGCGTGCCGTTTGAGCACCGGGTCGGGCGCATGCTCGAAGGGCTCCGCCTGATGCGCGCGTTGTGGAGCGGGAGGTCGGTCGATTGGAATGGGCGCTGGGTCGTCGACAACGGCACGATCGGCCCCACCCCGTACCGCGCCGGCGGCCCGCCGATCTGGATCGGCGGCATGGTCAAGGCCGCGCTCGAACGCACCGGCAGGTTCTTCGACGGCTGGTTCCCCAACGCGCCCGAGGCGCCGCGCTGGGGCGAACAATGGCGCGAGGTGCAGCGCTTTGCGCGCGAGGCGGGGCGCGACCCCGCGAAACTCACCGGGGCGATCTACCTGACCCTGACAATCGACGATGATGCCGATCGCGCCGACCGGCGCCTCAACGCCTATCTCGAACATTATTACGGGCGTCCAGCGAGCGAGATGCGGGCGCGGCAGGTGACCTATGCCGGCCCGCTCGGCGGCGCGGCGGACTGGCTCG
>JASHNY010000200.1 GCA_030041385.1 Alphaproteobacteria bacterium | reverse complement strand
GACGTCGCCGCAATCGGCTTCGATCGCGATGCCGCGATTGCCGGCGGCGTCGGCAGCGGTGCGCTGCGCCGCGGCAAGGTCGATATCGGCGGCCGCGACCGCCGCGCCTTCCCCGGCCATCGCCAATGCGATCGCCCGGCCGATCCCGGCCCCGGCACCGGTCACCAATACGATCTTGTCTTGCAGCAGCGGCATGGCGTTCCTCCTTTCCCGCCGGTCATTGCGAGGCGCGCCAGCGGTGCGGCAATCTCGATCAACGGTGGACTCCTCGCCGCGGGATTGCTTCGCGTAGTCTATCCTCGGGCTGGCCAAAGGCCAGACCCGTGGGCTCGCACGACGACATCAGAACACAAGAGGCGCATTCATGCTGGCCAATATTCCCCCGACGCAGACCGTGATCGAGATCAAACAGCCCGGCGGGCCGGAGGTCCTGGTGCCCGGCACGCGGCCGGTGCCCGAGCCGAAAGACGGCGAGGTATTGATTCGCATCGCCTCGGCCGGGATCAACCGGGCCGATTGCCTGCAGCGCATGGGGCGCTATCCGATGCCGCCCGGCGCCAGCGACATCCCCGGCCTCGAATGTGCCGGTACGATCGTCAAATTGGGGCCGGGCGCCACCGGCTTCGCGCTCGGCGACCAGGTTTGCGCATTGCTCGTCGCCGACGGCTACGGTGAATACTGCGCGGCGCCGGCGGTGCAATGCCTGCCGGTGCCGAAGAATGTCAGTCTCGTCGATGCCGGCGGGCTGATGGAAACCTACTGCACGGTGTGGACCAACGTGTTCGACCGCATCCACCTGAAATCCGGCGAGGTGTTCCTGCAGCAAGGCGGGTCGAGCGGCATCGGCATCACCGCGATCCAGCTCGCCAAGGCGTTCGGCGCCAAGGTATTGGCAACCGCGGGATCGGAAGAGAAATGCCGGGCCTGCCGCGACTACGGCGCCGACGTCGCGATCAATTACAAGACCGAGGATTTCGTCAAAATCGGCAAGGAGTTCACCGGAGGGCGCGGGGTCGATGCGATCTTCGACATGGTCGGCGGCGACTACATCCCGCGCGAGATCGACCTCTTGGCGCGCGAGGGGCGGCTGTGTTTCGTCGCGCTGATGGCCGGCACCAGGGTCGAGGCCGATTTCGGCGCGATCCAACGGAAGCACCTGACGATCACCGGCTCGACGCTGCGCTCGCGCTCGATCGCGCAAAAGGCCGAAATCGTCGCTGCGCTCAAGGCAAAGGTATGGCCGCTATGGGCGCAGGGGAAATTGCGCACCTGCACCTATAAGACCTTCCCGCTCGCCGAGGCATCGAAAGCCCATGCGCTGATGGAATCGAGCCAGCACATCGGCAAGATCCTGCTGGTGAACTGAGCGGGTTTCGGCGGCCGGCTACGGGCTTTCGACAATCACCTCGGGCCAGCGGGCGGCAACGGCGGCGGCGCTGCGCGCGAAGCCGCGCGTCGGCCGCTGCGGGTTCGGGCGGAGGCGGAGCGCGAACAGGTCGGCGAGGCCGAACGGCGCCGCGATGCACAAGGCATCTCCCGCATCGAGCCTCACGCCGACCGCGAACATCGTCGCGGCAAATCGCTCCAGCGCCTCCGCAGCGCAGGACAGCGGCGCATAGGCCTCGCCGAACTTGCCCTCAAACCACAAATGCACGCGGGCCTGGTTGCGGATTTCGACCAGCGTTCGCAACGGTTCGTCGAAGGCCGCGGCGGCTCGCCGGATGATCCGGTCCTCGGCCTCGTAGGACCGGTCCGCGGCGTCGAAATAGGCGAGGTCGTAATCCCGCAGGCCATACCCCGGTGCCCGCCCTGTCAGCCGGTTGAGGACCGGCTGGTAGACCGCGCCGGAAAATACCATCCAATCCGGCAGGTCCAGCTCGCGCGCCGTCTGCAACACTCGCATCAGCCCGGGCGTCGCCCGCACGATTTCAGCGAGGCGCCCGCGAAGCTGCGCCTCGTCCGGCATGGCTATCGGTATTCGTCGCCGCAATCGCCGATCGCGCGCATCAGGTCGCGCGATTCGGCGAGGACCGGTGCGAGGGCCGCGGCATCGTCGGCGTCGAGATCGAGGTCGAACACCCGCGCATTGTCGGCGATGTGCTCGGCGATGCCGAGCCGGATGCCGACGATGACCCCGGCCACCGCGGGACGATCGAGGATCATCCGGGTGCCGATATTGGCGATGCTGGCGCCGTGTTTGTCGGCGATCTGCTTCAGCGCCGCGAGGAGGCGCTGGAACAGCGCCCAGCCGCCCCAGGCCGCGATCATGTTCGCGTATTTCTGCAACGACGCGGTCGCGAGATCGGCCCGTCCCGGCTGCGGCCGTCCGAGATACGCCTCCGACAACAGCCCGCCGAGGAGCGTGCCGTAGGTCAGCAGCACGATGCCGTGGGACCGGCAGAATTCGGCCATCCGCGCCGCCGGGCGGCGGTCGACCAGCGAATATTGCACCTGGTTCGACGCGATCGCGATGCCGTGCCCGACGATGACGCCGAGCCGCTCGGTGTCGAAATTGGTCAGGGCAAGGTGGCGGATTTTGCCGTCCTCGCGCAGGTCGGCGAGGTGCTTGAGCGCGTCGAGATAGCGGGAATCGCCGTAATCCCACCAGTGAAACTGCAACAGGTCGAGCCGCTCGACCCCCATGCGCGCGCGCGACACGTCGATCGCGCTCTCGACGATGCGGCGCGTCATCGCGCCGGGATAGGGCACCCATTTGGTGAAGGCCTGGATCTCGGCGAGCCGCGCCTCGCCATGCCGGGCGGCGAATTGCCGCCGAAACTCCCCGACCAGGTCTTCGGCCGGGCCGTAATGGTCGGCAAGGTCCCAGGTGGTGAACCCGGCCTCGTGACAGGCGAACATCGCCGCCACCGCGCGCGCCGGGTCGATGCGCCCATGCGCACCGGAAACCTGCCACATGCCGTTGAGGATGCGGCAGATCGTCAGGTCGCCGGCGAACCGCAAGCGGCTCGACTCTGCTAGGCTCATGCCGTGAGTTTACTGCGGCGGGCGCGGCAAGCGAAGGCGGAGGAAGCGATGGGCCGGCAGATCGAGGAATTGGCGCGCTTCGTTGCGGCGACGCGGTGGGAGGACATCCCGGCGCCGGTGCAGGACCACGCCCGGCTGGTGTTTCTCGATACGCTCGGCGTGATTCTCGCCGGCGGCGAACGGCCCGAGGTACGGGCATTGCGAGAGCGGCTGGCCGACGGCGCCGGCGGCGGCGCGACGATTTATGCCCGCGGCTGGACGGCGACCGATCCGCGCACCGCGGCCCTGCTCAACGGCATTGCCGGGCGGGCGATCGAGTTGTGCGAAGGGCTGCGCCTCGTCTCCGGGCAGGCGGCGATGCAGGTATTGCCGGGGGTGCTCGCGGTCGGCGAGCGGACGCACCGGCCGGGGCGCGACGTGATGGCGGCGCTGGTGCTCGGCTACGAGGTCGCGGCGCGGCTCGCCCGCGCCTTCACGCCGCGGCCGCTGGCGCATCAGAACGGGCAGGTTTCGCTGTTGGCCGCTTCGGCCGCCGGGGCGCGCGTGCAAGGCCTCGACGCGGCGGAAGTGAGCCGCACGCTGCGCATCGCCGCGACCCTGTTGCTGACCCCGAGCTACACCAACGCCGTCGCCGGCGCGACCGCGCTCAACGTCGCCGGCGGGATGAGCGGGTTCGCCGCCGCGCTGGCGCCGGAACTGGCGCTCTCCGGATTTACCGCACAGGATGATGCGGTCGAAGAAGCGCTCGGCCAGCTCGCCGGCGACGGGTTCGACCCTGCCGGCCTGCTTGACGGGCTCGGCAGCGAGTGGCAGATCACGCGCAACTATTTCCGCCTCTACGCCTGCTGCAACCCGATCCATCCGGCGCTCGATTGCCTCGCCGCGGCGCTGGGCGAATTGCGGCCGCGTCCCGAAGAAGTCGCGCACATCGAGGTAGCGACCTATCGCTTCGCTTCGGTCATGCGCAACCCCGCGCCGCCGAATTATTTCGCGTCGAAATACTCGCTGCCCCATGCCGCGGCGGCGATGGTCGTGCGCGGCCATGCCGGCTATGCCGCGCTCGACGACAGCGCGCTTGCCGACCCGGCAATCGCCCGGTTGCGCCCGCGCGTGCACATCGAGGAGGACCCGGCGATGACGGCGCTGGCCCCGCGCCTGCGGCCGGCGCGGGTGACCGTAACCCTCGCCGACGGCCGCCGCGCGACCGTGGCGCGCGACAGCCATCGCGGCGATTTCAACGACCCGTTCTCGGCGGTCGAACTGCACGCCAAGTTTCGCGAACTGGCAGCCGAGGCCTTGCGCAACGACGGCATAGAAGCGGTCGAAGCCGCGGTCGGCCGGGCCGAGCGTTGGGCCGATCTCGGCGAATTGAC
>JASHNY010000139.1 GCA_030041385.1 Alphaproteobacteria bacterium | reverse complement strand
AGATGCTGGTTCCACGCCGCTCCCGAGCGCCCGCTGTGGGCGTCGTAGGCAATCGAGCCGTATTCGGCGAGGGCAGGTCGGCCGCTTAGGAGGCTGGCGAAGGCGGCAACGGCACCGGCGGCGAGCATGACGGTGGGCCGCATGGCATTCCTCCTGCGCGCGGGCCCGGCGCCGTCATCGGGCCGGGAGTCGACGGCCGCGTTACCGGTTGCACTCGCTCGCCTTGACCTTGCACTGGCCGTGGGTGTGCTTCTGGCAATCCTGCATCGCGGCAAGCGCGGCCGCGTCGCGCTGGTTGCGCCGCGCGCCACCCCAGGCCTTGCCGTTTTCGGTCGTCGCAATCGCGCCGCATTGGCGCGGACCGGTGCGGAACACGATCTTGCACCCCTCGCTGGCGCAGCCCTTCAGCGCCGCGGCATCCGCCTGACTCTGCGAATCTTCGTTGTAGCTATAGCCGTATTTGCCGGCGCCCTGATCGTAGGCGAAGGCGCCGAACTTGGCGAAGGCCGGTCCCGCGGTTGCGGTCAGCCCGAGGGCGGCGATAAACCCGGCGGCGAGCAGGCTTCGGTGCATCGGGCGGTTCCTCTGTGGCGGGAATTGTCGGCGGGCAAATCGTTCGGCGGATAGGTATGGTAGCGCACCGTCTGGCGCAACCATACCGTCCAGTCGGGAACGGAGGCGGTGATGGATCAGGAGGCCGATCTGCTCGCGCGCGCCCGGCGCTACAGCTTTGGCGGGCGGATGGATGGCGGGGGCGGCGTCGCCGGGCCGGTCTTCGTCTCCGGCAGCGGGTCTGAGGTCGAGGACGTCAACGGCAAGCGCTATCTCGATTTCAACGCCGGCCAGATGTGCGCCGCGCTCGGCCACAACCATCCCACGGTTACGGCCGCCATCAAGCGCGCCTGCGACACGCTGATCCACGCCCATAGCAGCCATTTCAACATCGAGGAGATTCGCCTCGCCGAGCGGCTCGCCGGGGTGATGCCCGGGGGCCTCGACAAGAGCCTGTTTCTCCAATCGGGGTCGGAGGCCAACGAGGCCGCGGTCGCGATCGCGCGCCGCTATACCGGCGGCTACGAGGTCGCGAGCCCGCATGTCAGCTTTCACGGCCTGTCGGACACCGCGCGCTCATTGACCTTTGCCGGCTGGCGCGACGGGCAGGGCGCGCTGCCGGCCGGGAATTATGCGCTGATTGCCCCTTATTGCTATCGCTGCCCGCTGCGGCAGAGCTTTCCGGCCTGCAACTACGCCTGCCTCGACGCGAGCTTCGAGCTGCTCGACGCGCAATCGACCGGCCGCCCGGCGGCGGTGTTGACCGAGCCGCTATTCAGCGCCGGCGGGGTCATCGAGCCGCCGCCCGGCTGGCTCAGGCGGCTGCACGAGCTGTGCCGCGCGCGCGGCATGCTCTTGATCCTCGACGAGGAGCAGACCGGGCTCGGCAAGCTCGGCACGATGTTCGCGTGCGAAACCGAGGGGGTGACGCCCGACCTGATCACCGTGGCGAAGCATTTCGGCGGCGGGGTCGGCATCAGCGCGGTGACGACGACCGCCGAGATCGAGGAAACCGTCGTCGCGCGCGGGTTTACCGTGACCCATTCGCACAGCAACGACCCGCTCGCCTGCGCCGCCGGCAATGCCAGCCTCGAGGTGATCGAGAACGAAAACGTGCCGGCGCGGGCCGCGGCGATCGGCACCTGTTTCAAGGGTCACCTCGCAGCGCTGGCGCAACGTTGGGAGCAGATCGGCGACGTGCGCGGGCGCGGCATCCTCATCGGCATCGAGCTGGTCGAGGACCGCCACTCGCGCCGCCCGGCGCATGCGCTCGGCCGCGCGGTGCATCGCTACTGCTTCGAGCGCGGGCTGATCTTCAGCCTGCGCCGCAACGGCAGCGTGTTGCGCTTCGTGCCGCCGGTCAGCACCAGCGAGGCTCAGCTCGACCGCGCCGCCGCGCTGCTCGACGCCGCGTTTGCCGCGGCGCTGTCGACAAGGCCGCAATAGGTGCAACCCGTCGCCCGGTTCCCGGCGGAGCAGCGAGCAAGCATCCGCTTCGTGCTGACCGACATCGACGACACCTTGACCAGCGACGGCCGGCTCGGCGCCGCCGCGTACCGGGCACTCGAACGCCTGACGCAATCCGGCCGGCACGTGGTCCCGGTCACGGGAAGGCCGGCCGGCTGGTGCGACATGATCGCGCGGTTCTGGCCGGTAGATGCGGTTGTCGGGGAGAACGGCGCGTTCTATTTCCGCTACGATCACGCGGCGCGACGGATGACGCGGCGGTATTTCGTTGTCGAGAGCGAGCGCGAAATGGCGCACCGCCGGCTCGACCGTCTCGCCGCCGAAATCCTCGCGGCGGTGCCGGGCGCGCGGGTCGCGGCCGACCAGCCCTATCGCGTCGCCGATTTGGCGATCGACTACCGCGAGGATTGCGGCCCGCTATCCGTGGCAGAGGTGAACCGTATTGTGGCGCTGTTCGAGGCCGCCGGCGCGACCGCCAAGATCAGCTCGATCCACGTGAACGGATGGTTCGGCGATTACGACAAGTTGGCGATGACGCATATCCTGTTCCGTGAGCTTTATGATCTTGATCTCGACACGGCTCGCGACGCCGTCGCCTTCATCGGCGATTCGCCCAACGACGCGCCGATGTTCGGCCATTTTCCCAATTCGATCGCGGTCGCCAACATCCGACCGCATCTCGCCCGTCTCGGCGCGCTGCCGACCTATGTGACCGAAGCCGCGTCTGGCGCCGGCTTTGTCGAGTTCGCCGAGATGCTGCTGTCATGAGCGCTGCGTTCGACCTGGCCGTGGTCGGCGGCGGCATCAATGGCGTCGGCATCGCCCGCGACGCCGCCGGGCGCGGCCTCTCGGTGTTTCTGTGCGAGCAGGGCGACCTCGCCGGCGCGACCTCTTCGGCATCGAGCAAGATGATCCACGGCGGGTTGCGCTATCTCGAGCAGTTTCAGTTCCGCCTGGTGCGTGAATCGTTGGCGGAGCGCGCGGTGTTGCTGCGCACGGCGCCGCATCTGGTGCGGCCGATCCGCTTTGTGTTGCCGCACGCGCCGGGGTTGCGGCCGCGCTGGATGGTCCGCGCCGGGCTCTATCTCTACGACCATCTCGGCGGCGCCGGCGCCTTGCCGGGTGCCGAGGCGATCCGCCTCGCCGACCATCCCTTCGGCGCCGCGCTGAACGGCCGGGCGCGTCACGGCTTTGTCTATTCCGATTGCGTCGTCGACGATGCGCGCCTGACCGTGCTGGCCGCCCGCGATGCGGCCCGGCGCGGCGCCGAGATCCGCACTCGCACCGGGCTGGTCGCGGCGCGGCGCGATGGCGGGCTGTGGCAGCTGGCCCTGCACGGCGCCGACGGCTCCGCGAGCGAAATCGCCGCGCGCGTGCTCGTCAATGCCGCCGGACCCTGGGCGATCGACATCCAGCATCGCGCCGGGCTCGACGGCCCGGCCGCGCTGCGCCTCGTCAAGGGCAGCCACATCGTGGTCCGGCGCCTCTATCCGGGCGACCACGGCTACATCCTGCAAAACGACGACCGCCGGGTCGTCTTCGTCATTCCCTATGAGCGCGATTACACCTTGATCGGCACCACCGAGATCGCGTTTTCCGGCGATCCCGCGACGGCGACGATCACGGAGGCGGAGATCGGCTATCTGTGCCGCGCGGCGGGGCTGTGGCTGCGCGATCCGCCGACGCGCGGCGACATCGTGTGGAATTATGCCGGGGTCAGGCCGCTCTACGACGACGGTGCCGGCTCGGCACATGCCGTCAGCCGCGATTACGTGTTCGACCTCGATGCGCGCGGTGCGCCGGCATTGTCGGTGTTTGGCGGCAAGTTGACGACGTTCCGCCGCCTTGCCGAGCATGCCCTCGCTCGCCTTGCCGCACACCTGCCCGGCGCCGGTCCGGAATGGACCGCGCATTCGCGCCTGCCCGGCGGCGACGGGTTCAGCCCGGCCCTCGCTGCGGAACTCGGGCGCGACCATGCCAGTCTCGATGCTGCGACCGCCGAACGCCTCGCCCGCAGCTACGGCAGCGATGCGCGGGCGATGCTCGAAGCCGGTCTCGGGCGCGACCTCGGCGCCGGGCTCAGCGAGGCGGAATTGCGCTGGCTGGTCGACCGGGAATGGGCGCGCACGGCCGAGGATGTCCTGTGGCGGCGCACCAAGCTCGGGCTCGCTGCGTCACCCGGCATGGCCGCGGCGGTGGAGGAGGCGCTGCACCGGCTCAGCGCGCCGCGCCCGGCGGCCGCAGCCGGCGTTCCAGCCGGGCAAACGCCATATCGGTGACGATCGCAAACAGCGCGACCAGGATCGCCCCCTGCAACACCAACGGCACCTTGTTGCCGGCGAGGCCGTCGAAGATCGGGGTGCCGAGGGTCAGTGCGCCGACCGTCGAGCCGATCGTCGCGGTGCCGATCCCGATCGTCACCGATACCCGGATTCCGGCGAGGATCACCGGTGCGGCCAGCGGCAGTTCGACCCGGGCGAGAACTTGCCAGCCGGTCATGCCCATCCCGGCCGCCGCCTCGCGCACCGCGCCGGGCACGGTTTCGAGCCCGGCGATCGCGTTCTCGACGATCGGCAACAGCCCGTAGAGGAACAGCGCCACCACGGTCGGGCGCGGGCCGAAGCCGAGCGCCGGCACGGCGAGAGCCAGCACGGCCGCCGGCGGAAAGGTCTGGCCGATCGTCGCCAGGGCATCGGCGATGGCGCGGAAATCGCGCCCGGCCGGCCGGGTTACGAACACGGCGACGGCGATGCCGAGCGCGCTGGCCGTCGCGCTGGCGGTGGCGACGATGCCGGCTTGCGACAGGAACAATTCGACAAAGCTGGCGCGTGCGTATACCGGCGGCTTTGCCGCCGGAAAGGCGGCGTGAAACAGCGCCCCCGTATGCGGCATCGCCAGCAGCAAGGCGACGAACAGCACCGCCGTCCACCATAGCGGGCTGGCGGCGAGGCGGAGCGGGCGAGGCATCGGGGCTCGGCTCGCCCAGGTCAGCGCACAAGGTCGGTGAGGGCGATCGTGCCGACCACGGTCCCGTCGCCGTCGGCAACCGGCAACACGCTGGCATGGTGCACGGTCATCGCCGCGAGCGCCTCGCGCAACGTGGCCTCGAGCGGCACCTTCTCACCCTCGGCGGTCTCGCCCCGGCGCATCCGCTCGGCGACCCTTCTGACCGACAACAGTTTGAGGCCGATCCCTTGGGCGCCGACAAAATCGCGCACGAAATCGCTGGCCGGATGCTCCAGCAGGTCGAGCGGCGCGCCGAACTGCGCGAGGCGGCCACGGTCGAGGATCGCGATGTCGCTGGCGAGGCGCAGCGCCTCTTCGATGTCGTGGGTGACGAAGACGATCGTCTTTCCGGTCTCCCGGTGGATGCGCGCCAATTCGCCCTGCAGCGAATCGCGGGCGATCGGGTCGATCGCGCCGAACGGCTCGTCCATCAGCAGCAATTCCGGATCGGCGGCGAGGGCGCGGGCGACGCCGACGCGCTGCTGCTCCCCGCCCGACAATTCGTGCGGGTACTTGCCGCGATAGGTCTCAGGATCGAGCCGGAACATCTCCAATAATTCGGTGACGCGGTCGCGCATGCGCCCCCGCTTCCAGCCGAGCAGGCGCGGCACGGTGGCGATGTTGTCCTCGACGCGCCAGTGCGGAAACAGCCCGGTCGATTGGATCGCATAGCCGATGCGCCGGCGCAATGCCGCCACCGGCAACGCGTCCACCGCCTCGCCGTCGATGCGGATCGTGCCCCGGTCGGCCGGAACCAGCCGGTTGACCATGCGCAGGGTGGTCGACTTGCCGCAACCGGACGGGCCGAGCAGCACGCAGAGCGCGCCGGTCGGCACGGTCAACGACAATTCCTCGACCACGGCGCGGCCGTTGTAGAATTTGCTGATCCGGTCGAGCTCGATCATCGGCGCAGCGCGGCGGCGGCCGCTTTCAGCAGGAAATCGGCGACCAGGGCGAGCAGGATCGTCGGCAGGGCGCCGAGCAGAACGAGGTCGGTCGCGTCCTGCCCCAGCCCGCCGAACACGAAATCGCCGAGCCCGCCGGCGCCGATCAAGGCGGCGACCACGGCAAGCCCGATCGTCTGCACCGTGACGATACGCAATCCGGCGACCAGGACCGGCAGCGCAAGCGGCACCTCGACCCGCCAGAAGATCTGCCGCTCGGTCATGCCCATGCCGCGCGCCGCATCGACGATGGTGGGCTCGATGCCGGAAAGCCCCGCGGCAGTGTTGCGCGCGACCGGCAATAGCGCATAGAGGATCAGCGCGATGACCGCCGGCGCGGCGCCGATCCCGCCGACCCCGAGCCGCGCCAATGCCGGCGCCGCAACCGCGAGGGCCGACAGCGGCACGATCAGCAAGCCGAACAGGGCGATCGAGGGGATCGTCTGCAACAGGTTGAGGACGGCGAAAATCGCGCCCTCCGCCCGCTTTCGCCGGCAGGCGAGGATGCCGAGCGGCACGCCGATCAGGATGGCGGGAAGGACCGAGCCGGCAACCAGCGCGACGTGGCGGGTCAGCGCTGTGCCGAACACGGCGCGGTGGCTGGCGTATTCGCGCGCCAGCGACAGCGCGTCGAACCATCCGCCGGCAGCCATTGCGGCGATCGCGGCGGCAATCGCGGCGCCGACCAGAAAGCGCACGAAATTCCCGGCATCGGCGCGCTGCAATCCGTCGAGCACGGCGAGCGCCGCGGCGGCGGCCGCGATCCAGAACCCGGCGCCGAGCGAGACCCGGGCGAGCGGCGGTGCGCCGGCGGCAAGGTCGCGCGCCGCGGTCCCGGCGGCCAGCAATACGGCGATCAGCAGCAGGGCGGCGAGCGCGGCGACGGCGTAGTGCCGCATCCGCCGCGGGGGCGTCGCTGCGATGCCGGCGAGGGCCAGCCCGATGAGGGCGAGCGCGGCCGTCGCGGGAATGCCGGCGGCTGCCCACAGCGCGACCGGCCGGCCGGAAACCAGCCGGTTCGGTGCGAGCGACACGAACCCGCCGCCGGCAACCGCGATGGCACCCACGGCGACCAGCGCCAGCGCGATCCGGTCGGGGTTCCACCCGAATGCGCTGCTCGCGCGGCAGCGCGCCGGCGCGCCGGACAGGGTCACGGCAGCAGGCGCCTCGATTTCAGGTAGGAGCGCGCGACCATGCCGGGATCCTCTCCGTCGACCGCGATGCGCGCATTCAGCGACTGCAAGGTTCCGAGCGTCAAGGTTGCAAAGATAGGGTCGAGCAGCGGCGCGATCCCGGGATGCGCGTCGAGCACCGCCTGGCGCACCACCGGCGCCGGCGCATAGACCACCTGCGCACCCTTGTCGTCGCACAAGGCGACGAGGCCGAGCGCGGCGATGGCGCCGTCGGTGCCGTAGGCCATCGCGGCATCGACGCCGGAAATGCGCTCGGCCGCGGCGCGCAGGGTCGCCGCCGTGTTGCCGCCCGACAGGGTCAACAGCTGGTCGGCCCGCAGGTGGAAGCCATAGGTCGCCTCGAATGCCGGCAGGGCCGCCGGGCTCTCGACGAACTCCGCCGAGGCGGCGAGCTTGAACCGGCCGCCGCTTGCCAGGTAGGCGGGCAGGTCGTCGAGGCAATGCCGCGCCGGAAAGCCGGGCAGGTCCTTGCGGACCGCAATGACCCAGGTGTTGTTGGCCGGCGCCGGCTTGAGCCAGGCGAGATGGTTTTTCGCCGCGTCGAGCGCCTTGACCGCGGCATACCCTCGGGCCGCGCTTTTCCACACCGGATCATTCTCGCGGTGAAAGAACAGCGCGCCGTTGCCGGTGTATTCGGGGTAGATGTCGATCTGCCCGGAGAGGATCGCGGCGCGGACGATATTGGTCGGGCCGAGCCCGATCTCGCGCTCGACGGCGAGCCCCTTGGCCTCCAATGCCGCGGCGATCATGTTGCCGAGCAGGCTGCCCTCGGTATCGATCTTGGAGCCGACGACGATCGGCTGCGCCGCCTGTGCGGTGCTTGCAAAGAAGAAAAGCACGGCGCCGATGAACAGTCGGCGGAGAATGAGGGCGCGCGGCGGCCATTTTTCCGCGGTCGTTCCGGCGCCGGCGCGCCGCCCCGGAATGACACCAGGAGTAGTGATCGGGCGCGTGGGCGGAACCTCAGATCGGGATCGCCAGCAGCGTGTCGATCTGGCGGCTGTCGAGCACTGCGTCCTTGCGGGCGAATTTCCAGGCGCCGTCGTGGCGCACGATGCGGTCGACATAGCGTCCGGTCGCGAACAGGCTCGCCGCGCCGTCCTGCATGATGCGGACGACGATGAAATTGGCCGACAGATCGAGCCCCGTGCCGTCGTCCTGCCAGGTTGTCCCGTTGAGGGGGCGGATGTTGGCGATCAGATGCCGGTAGCGCTGCGGCTCATAGATATTGGCGCGGCGCAATGCCATCACCCGGTCCACCAGCATGTTGCGCGAGGTTGCGTAGATGATGCCGAGCGGCAATCCCGCCTCGAAATTCTCGGCCGAAATCACCCGATAGGCGCAGTCTTCGGTAAAGAAATCGGGCCATTCCTCGAGCCGGTCGGCATCGAGGCAATGGCCGTATTCGGCATACAGGGATTCGATTTCGAGGCGGCGCACCACCTCGCCGAGTTCCATCGCCCTACAGCCCCATCAGCGGGCGGTAGGCCTGCCAGAAGCCGCGGATCGACGCCTCGGTCGTGCGGGTTTCCTGCGAGGCGTGCTCGTGCCCGCCCATCTCCAGGATCGAGCACTCGTTCTCGGAGCCGACGATCGCGCGCTGCACGAAACCGCCGACCGCCCCATCCTCCATCGACACATAGCCGGCCGGGCCGACAAGGTTGCTTTGCAGCAACCGCCGCTCGGTCATCGCCGCGTCGTCGTCGGCAAAGCCGAGATAGATCCACTGCAATTCGGTCTCGGCCGGGCCTTTCGGCAAGACCAGGCGCAGCGCGATCGAATTGTTGATCTGCTGCAATACAAAATTCGGAAAGACGCTGAGAATCTGCACAGTCACGTCGTCGCCGAACTCTTCGACCGAATCGAGCAGGCGCGGGTCGGCGAGGCGCAACCCGTCGCGCATCGACTGGATGTCGGCATAGAGCTTGTCGCTGCCTTCGCGGCCGACCGTGTCGTGCTTGCCGCGGGTATAGCTGGCATGGTTGCCGCCGCCCTCGGCGATCAATACCCCGCCGCCCGCGGTCAGCCGGCTGACCCGGAACGTCGTGAAGAACGTATGCAGCAGCGTTGCGTGATAGGTGTCCTTGACGTTCTCGACGTAAAGCTTCCAGTTGTTGTGCAATATCTGCGAGGTCGTGCCGAGGATCTTGGGCTTGCCGTGCAGAACCCGGCCGATCCGCGCCCCGATCAGGTTGCCGATATAATCGGCGAGCGGCGGCGCGTCGGGCGACAGGGTGCCGAAAACGAGGCCGGCGAAATCGTCGGTGCGGAGCTTTCTGAGCCCGTGGTCTTCGAGCCGGAAGCTGTCGGGCATGCCGCCCTTGCCGCCAATGCCGCGGCGGAACGCGACGCTTTTCAGATTGCCGTCGAGATCGTAGCTCCACGAATGGTAGACGCAGGTCAATGCCTCGGCATGGCCCTGATGCTTCAGGCAGACGAGATTGCCGCGATGGGCGCAGCGGTTGACCATCGCATGGACCCGCCCGTCCGCGCCGCGGGTGACGATGACCGGAGTCTCGCCGAGAAACGTCGTCTTGTAGTCGCCGGGCGCGGGCAATTCGTCGGCGAGCACGAGAAACTGCCAGGTCGGCCCGAGAAACACGCGGTCGAGCTCGGCCCGGTAGACATCCGGGTCGGAAAACATCCGGTAGGGGACGCGCGAATTGCCTTCCTGGGGCCAGGCAGGAACGTGTCGGTCCATCGCTCAACCTCGCCGAAGCGGCCGCCGGTGCCGCAGAATACGCCGATCGGGCGGAATTTCGCCAGTCGGTCGGCGGCGGGCGGATCGCGAGCCGGCGCCGCGTCACCCAGCGCCGGCCGCGGGTCGATGCGGCGGAGGGATCGAATAGCGGGCGCCGGTCGGGTCATCCCGCCCGCTTTTGCAACTCGGCCAGCAGGTGGTCGGCCTCGGCCAGAAAGTCGGGGATCGCCGCTACCACTTCGCTCGCGGTATGGGCGTCATAGGTGTGGCTGGTGCGGGCGCGCATTTCGCGAAAGCGACGCCAGACCGGCCTATCGCCGCGCAGCAATCCCTGTTCGTCTCCCGGTTCGCGCCGGCAGCGCGCCAGGCCCTTCGCGCAGCCGCTCCAGCGCATTGGCGGGCGAGGCGGTGTCCAGTGCCATCCGAATCCCCGCTGGCCGCCGCGAACACCTAGCCGCCGTAGAACACGTTGTCGCCGAGGTCCTTCATTTCGAGGATCGCCGCGTCGGGGCGGCCTTCGATCGCGTTCGGCAGGTGCGCCTCGGTCACTTCGGCGACGACGATGTGATGGTCGCCCTGCTCGACGATATTGGTGACCTTGCACTCTACCGCGGCGAGCGCGGCGTCGAGGATCGGCGCGCCGTTGCCGCCTTTGTGAAAGCCTTGACCCGAGATTTTGCCGCCTTCGACCGCAGCCGGCTTGAAGAAGGTGAAGGCGAGGCCCTTGTGCGCCTTGCCGAGCATGTTGAGCGTGAAGCTCTTGGTGTTCTTGACGATCGAATAGGCGCCGCTGTCGGTCTTGACGCCGACGACGACCAGCGGCGGCGCAAAAGCGGTCTGGGTAACCCAGTTGACCGTCGCTGCGGCCACATTGCCTTTGCCGTCATCGGCGGTCAGCACGTAGATCCCGTAAGGGATCATGCGCAGGGCGGTTTTCTTGGCGTCCTGATTCATACCTCTCTCCTCCACTCGTCCGGTGCGGTCGCTGCGGTTCGCCCACTACATCGCGTCTGTAAATTCCTGGCAAGAGCCGCCGACGGCCGTCGCGCCGCGCGCGGCGGCGCACCGCCTGTGCCTAGCCTGGGCGTGAGCCGGCATGCGATAGTTTTGTCCCGGAATTTCTCGGCGGCGGCTTGCGCTGCGGCGGGCTCGTCAACGGGGTTCGGCTGATGGCACGGCGTTGGGTTGCCCGTTCAGAGATGCTCGTCGCCCTGCTGTTCGCAGTGGTTCCGCTGGTGTTCATCGCCGGAGTGGCGACGTTTCAACTCGCGAAGAACGTGCCGGACGCACGCGCCACCGTGGCGACGATGCTGGAGGATCTCGGCTATGTCGTGCTTCAGGCCCGCGGCGGCGCCGAGGCTCTGGCAACCCTGGAAAAGGGGGTCCACGTCGATCTGCCGTTGACCGACGTGGTGATGCCGGGCGCGATCAGCGGCCGCCAGCTGGCCGAGCGCGCGGTGGAGATCATGCCCGCGCTGAAAATCCTGTTCACCTCCGGCTATATCGAAAACTCGATCGTCCATAACGGACGCCTCGACGCCGGCGTCGAATTGCTGAGCAAGCCCTATGGCCGCGAGCAGCTCGCGGCCAAGGTCCGCCGCGTTCTCGACAGCGCTCCCCGGGACCAGCGCGGACCCGGCCAGTCGCGGCCGCGGACAGGGAGCGCGTAGGCCCGCCCAGGCTATTTGCGGCCGCTCGCCTTCAGCCCCTTGTCGAGCGCGGCGAAGGACTGCGTCGGCGCCGGCATCAGCCAGCGGAAGCCTTTTTCCAGCAGCTTTTCGACGTTGTTGGCATCGACATGCGGGTGGCCGCAAGGAACCTTATGCTCCTTGCAGATCGCCAGGATGTCGTCGATCGCGGCGGCAACCTCGGGATGGTCGTACTGGCGCGGATAGCCCATGTCCTGCGACAGGTCGCCCTCGCCGATCAGCACGACGCCGATCCCCGGCACCTCCTTCAGCATCTGCGGCAGGTTGCGGATCGCCCGCTTTTCCTCGCACATGATCACCACCAGCACCTCGCCTTCGGGGTTCAAGGGCCAGGTGTCGGCGCGCTTGTAATAGGTCTGCTGGTCGATCCCCCAATAGCGCGCTGCGGTGCGCGGCGCGTCGCCGCGCTGGCCGGCCGGCTCGTAATATTCCGCTTCGCGCGGGCGCGGGTAGCGGCACGCCTGGACGGCGTTGCGCGCCTCCTCGACGGTCGAGACATGCGGCCAGACGATGCCGTAGACGCCGATATCCAGCACCTGCTTGGCGATGAACTGGTTGAGTTCGCCGCCGTTGGGCGGGATGCGCACGAACGGCGCCACCGCGGGCGCGAGGCTGCCCGATTTCACGATCTGGGCGCGGTCGAGCATGTATTGCATACAGTCGCGCAACTGGCGGATGTCGTAAGGGTTGTGCTCCATCTCGAAGACGACGCCGTCATAGGCGGCGGCCGCAATCGACTGCGCTGCGCCGATCTCGGCCGGCGAAAACGTGACGAAAGCGGGCTTCCCCTGTTCGAGGGCACGGATCGCCGGGTTGAGGCGGGGGAGTTCGGGCATCGCGGGCGCTCCTTTCAATCGGTGGCAGGCGGCGGCCCAGTGTGTCCGCATCGCGCCGGCGCGTCCAATGGCATGGTGCAGAAATTGTTAAGACCGAGCGGCGAAGCTGCAACGGCCGAGCCTTCCTTGTTCCCGGAAATGCCGTCGCTGCTGCACCGCTGGATGAACCGGTTTCGCCGAGAGCCAATGCGGCTGCGCTGCACCTTTCGCGGCGCGGTGCTGACCGTGCCGAACGCCGAACGCCTGTTGAAGTCCGGCCCTTCGGCCACGCGCCGGCGGTTGCGACGCCGCCTCGCGACGATCGCCGGGCAGGACGCAGGGTGGTCGTTGCATTGGTTGAAGCAGGCCGGCGACGAATTGCGGCCGAACGAAATCGTCGCGCTGTTGCAGGCGCCGGATATCGTCGTCGAACTGGTCTGTGCACAGCGGGCGTTTCTCGAAGAAGTGCTCGTTTCCGGCGGCGCATGCGCGAAAGCCGGCGCGCGTTTGGCGGCGATCCGCAAGCCGGCGAAAGAGGCTTCGCCGATGCCAGCCGCCGCACCGGCGAACGACCTCCTTCTCAAGCTGACATCGCGCCATCGCCAGGACATCGAGCTGATCAAGCGCCTGCAATCGGAGCTGTCGGAGCAGCACATCCTGGTCGCGCAATTGCGTCACGAAATCGCAATGCTGCAGGACAGCGGCGAACCCTCGGCACCGCGGGCGGGCGACCGCAAATTCAGGCGGCTGAAGCGCGAGTTCAGTCGGCATTTCCATCCCGACAGCCGGCCGCCCGGCGACGCCGAACGCGAGCGTCGCGAGCGGGTGTTTCAAGAATTCTGGCCGATCGTCGAAGAGATCGAACGGTCTTGAGGCGCCGGCCCGGCGCCGGGTGTGATGCAGCTACCGCCGTTTCCGTTGTCGCAAGCGCAAAGCCCCGCGTTCAGGCCCGTTTGCGGCTCTCGACATAGGCCCGCAGCACGTTGTTGATGCGGGTCTGATAGCCGCGGCCCGTGGCCTTGAACCAATCGAGCACGTCGGCATCGACGCGGATGTTGATGTGCCTCTTTAACGGCGGCAGGCCCTTGATCGCCTTGGTCCAGTCGGGCTCTTCGTGGACATCGTCGGGATCGGCGGCGATGCTCGCCTCCAACTCCTCCTCGGTCATCGCCTCGACCTTGGCCCAGTCGGTTTTGTCCTCGCCACGGCGGATCATTTCGTCGATTTCTTCAGCCGTATAGCGCACTAAATCGCCTTTTCTCCGCATCTCGCGCCCTCCGCATCGTAATGATCCGGATGTTGTCGCCGCGCAGCGTCCATATCACGGCGACCATGTGTCCATCGAGGTGGCCGATACTTACCCATCGCAGCTCGTCCTCACGCGGCGAGGAATAGGTGGAGAGCGGGCGACCGTCGAACAGCATCCGCGCTCGAAGAAAGTCGAGCCCGCGCTGTTTCAATACGGTCAGCCGTTTCATCTCCGACCACTCGAATTCCATCTGGTTATGTAGCCACACGAATAGCCACAATCAACCGCCCTTGATCGCGGGGGCAGGGTAGGGTGCAATTACCGTAGGCGGTTTCGAGGTATACGATGATCGTCGATCCGGTCGAGTTCGAGCTGTTCAAGAACGCGCTGTTCGGGGTCGCCGACGAGATGGCGCTGACCGTGTTCCGCACGACCTATTCTGGCGTGCTCAAGGACAACATGGATTATTCGACCGCGCTGTTCGACGGCACCGGCGTCCTGGTCGCGCAGGGGCTGACATTGCCTGGCCATCTCGGCTCGATGCCGACGGCGATCGCCGCGGTGAAGGAAAGTTTCGCCGGCGCTATCCATCCCGGCGACGTCTTCATCCTCAACGATCCGTTCCGCGGCGGCATGCACCTGCCCGACGTCTTCGTGTTCAAGCCGATTTTCCGGGATCAGCAGCCTATCGCCTGGGCCGGCACGGTATGCCACCACACCGATGTCGGCGGCCGGGTGCCGGGGTCGAACGCCTCGGATTCGACCGAGATCTACCAGGAGGGGCTGCGCATCCCGCCGCTGAAGCTCTATGACCGCGGCGCGCGCAACGAGACGCTGTTCGCCGTGATCGAGACCAATGTGCGCGTGCCGGTCAAGGTGTTCGGCGATCTGCGCGCCCAGCTTGCCGCCTGCCATATTGCCGAGAATGGCATGCTCGAATTGGCCGCCCGGTATGGCGCCGCGCGCTTGCAGGAATACATGACCGAACTGGTCGATTACGCCGAGCGCATGACCCGCGCGGCGATCCGCGAGTTGCCCGACGGGGTTTACGACTTCCTCGACCACATCGACGATGACGGGATCGATGTCGGTGTGCCGATCCCCCTGAAGGTCACGATCACGAAATCGGGCGACACGATCCATTGCGACTGGACCGGGTCGTCGCCGCAGGTCAAGGGCGCGATCAACAACACGCTTTCCTATACGAAATCAGCGAGCTATTGCGGCATCCGCTCGATCCTGCCGCAGAACATCCCGACCAACGAAGGTGTGTTCCGTGCGATCACCGTGACCGCGCCCGAAGGCACGATCGCCAACATGGTACTGCCCGGCGCCTGCGCGGCGCGGGGTCTCACAGGGTTCCGTATGGTCGACTGTATGTTCGGTGCGTTGGCGAAAATGCTGCCGGGCGAGGTCTTCGCCGCGTCTGACGGCGGCAATACCGGAGTTTCGATCGGAGGTTA
>JASHNY010000138.1 GCA_030041385.1 Alphaproteobacteria bacterium | reverse complement strand
GTTGCCGCCCGCGCCCGCGGCGCCGGTGACGGCTCCGCCGGCAGCGCCGCCACCACCGCCGCCACCACCGCCGGCGATGGTTGCTGCTCCGCCGGCGCCTGCGTGGTTCGGCGGATTTTTCGCGCCGTCGTCGCAACGGCTGTCGCTGAGCAATTTCAGCTACGATCCCGCGCATGTCGAAACCGTGGTAACCAGGGATGCGGATTGCGAGGCCCGCGACGGCGGGGTGGTCGCGACCGCCGACTTCCTGCTGCCGCTTAACGGCACGAGGATCGTCGCCGCGCCGGCCGGGGCCGATGTGTGCTGGCGCCGCGACCTAGCGGAAAACCAGGGACGAGGCGCAACGGCGCCGAAATGGTCGCCGTGGAACCGCGCCTATCTGTCGGCCGGGCGCTCGGTGGACACCCGCCTCTAGCGGCGCGTCCGGCATCGCGATGACCATCCGCCGCGATCTGTTTCTGCCGATCGAGCCATACGGCACCGGGCATTTGCAGCTCGATTCGCGCCATACGATGTATTGGGAGCAGTCGGGCAACCCTCACGGCGTGCCGGCGCTGTTTCTGCACGGCGGCCCGGGTGCCGGCGCGACCGCGGTGCACCGGCGGTTTTTCGACCCGTCCTACTGGCGGATCGTCATTTTCGACCAGCGCGGAGGCGGACGTTCGACCCCGCTCGGCGAGACCGCCGACAATTCGCCCGACGATCTCGTCGCCGATATCGAGCGGCTGCGCGCCGAGCTTGGCATTGCCCAATGGCTCGTGTTCGGCGGCTCGTGGGGCTCGACCCTGGCGCTGTACTATGCCCAGACCCACCCCGAGCGCTGCAGCGGGCTCGTGCTGCGCGGCATCTTTCTCTGCCGCAGCGAGGAGATCGCGTGGTTTCTCTATGGTATGCGCACGGTTTTCCCGGAGGCGTGGCGGGCGCTATCCGGCTTTCTGCCCGAGGCCGAGCGCAACGACATCCTCGGCGGCTATCACCGTCGCCTGATGGATCCTGATCCGAGCGTGCACATGCCGGCGGCCCGCGCCTGGAGCCTCTATGAGGGCGCGTGCTCGACGCTGCTGCCGAACCCCGAGACCCTCGCCGCCTTCGGCGAAGACCGGCTGGCGCTGGGCCTGGCGCGGATCGAGGCGCATTTCTTCACCCATCACCTGTTTTCCGGCGAGCGCGACCTGATCCGCCATATCGACCGCATCCGCCACCTGCCCGGGATCATCGTGCAGGGCCGCTATGACATGGTCTGCCCGATTCGCAGCGCCGACGAGTTGGCGCGGGCCTGGCCGGAGGCGGAATACGTGATTGTTGCCGATGCCGGTCACTCGGCGATGGAGCCGGGAATTCGCGACCAGCTCGTGCGAGCAACCGACAGGATGAAGCGCCGGTAACCCGATCGACGGTAACCCGATCGGCGCGCGGTTTCGCTTGCCGCCGCGCCGATCGCCTCTAATATGCCGCCCCGGCGGCAAGCACTTGGTTCTGCTGGAGTATACGGGGGGTCTGCAGTGAGGTTCGTGGCCGAGGTGAGGCGGGCGGCGCCAATCGCGCTGGCCTGGGGGATTATCGCGGCGGTTTCCCTGGTAGCGCGCCCGGCGCTGGCGCAGGTGACCCTCGGCAACGAGCCGGCCAGCGTGGCGCTCGATGCCGGCGCCTTCGACATCATACCCGGCAACCACAAGGACAGCGCGACAGCGGGGCTGTTCGGCGCCGAGTATCGCTTTGGCGACCTCGCTTACGGGTTCAACCCGTTCGTCGGCGGGCAGGTCACCACTGACGGTGCCGCCTACGGATATTTCGGCTTTGGCATCGATGTCGACCTCGGCCCCAACTGGGTGCTGACGCCCAACGGTGCGGCCGGGATCTTCGAGCGCGGCTCGGGGATCAAGCTTGGCTCGTGGTGGGAATTCCGCACCGGGGCCGAGCTCGACTACCGGTTGCCCAACCAAAGCCGGATCGGCATCGCCTTTCACCACATGTCCAATGCCGGGCTGACCAAGGAGAACCCGGGCGAGGAAGACATCAACCTCGTCTACACGATCCCGTTGCATTGACCGGCGCGGATCGCGCCAGCCGGTGCGAATAACCGCGGATGGGGCTTGGCGGCTCGCCCGGCCGTGGCTATAGATAGGCCGCGTGCGGGTGTGGCGGAATTGGCAGACGCGCCAGACTTGAACGAGGGTCGCCGGCCCGGAAACGGACCGGTAGTCAGCTGTCAAACTCGGTGAACGCTTCCGTCGATGACGATGCCAACCCCGAGCCAAGCCCGAGCAATCGGGAAGGTGTAGAGACTTAACGGCAGCCACCTAAGGGCGAAAGCCTAGGGTGAAGATAAAGTCCAGCCCACCAAACCGCCGCGGCGCGCAACCGCCGAGGCGGGTGGCGAAAGCCATAGTGGGATGCAAAATCTGGTTTCCTCACGGAAGTGTCGGTTCGACCCCGACCACCCGCACCAACCCACCCCGCGCCACCGGCAACGGCCCGAGCCGTTGCGGCATCGGCGGCCGAGTGCTCGACAATGTGCAGCGGTGCAGGCGGACGCAATGCCCGAAGGGCGAGCCTGCGGGCATGCGGCGCACAAACCTGGCTACTGGTACCTCGCCTCGCAATGGCCCTCGCGCCATTTGCCCTTGACATACCCGGGGGCATCCACCCAGTGCGAACCGGAAGGGCAGTTTGCCTGTACCTGGTAGCCCCCTCCGCGCGGCTGAGGCCCAGACGGCTGGCCGGATGGCGGGGCGGTTCCCGGTCCGGTCTGTGCCAACACCGGCGTCGCCGCGATGCCAGATGCGACCACGATTGTCGCTGCAAAGAGATAACCGATAGTCCTTCTCATTTTGGTTCTCCCCGAAAGATCGACGAAATTTTCGCAGGCCAAGTTGAGATGAACCTCCGCGCGCATCCGGCTTGATTGCCGACAGATGCGCCGGCCTCGGTGCCTATCAATTTATGGTTGCTTTTCTTTATCGAAGAATTATATCCGGCTTCGATAAATTATCCAGTCGCACCTTGAAGAAATGCTTGGAGGTGCCGAGCCGGCGGCGGGGGGTCGGCCGAGCGATGCGTGGTTGGCGGGAGATATTGCCGTTATATCCGCAGGTTAACTGAGCGGCGACCGATCTCGCTGGATGCTGTCCTCGTCGTCCGGCTGCCCGGCGCGATTGCGTCATCCTGGCCATGCCGGGGCAGCAACGTTGTCTCGGCCCGGCGCCGGGTGCTAGGAATCGGTCGGGAGCGCTGGGGGAACCGGCCAAGCAGGGAGGGAGGGGATGAAGGCGAGCGTTTTCGGCAACGAGAATCTGCCGCCCGGTGCGCGGCGCGCGATCGTCGCCGGCTTCATCGGCTTTGCCGTCGACTTTTTCGACATCTATTTGCCGGCGATGGTGTTGACGCCGGTGATGGCGCTGTTCGAGCCGAAGGGGCTCAGCGCCACCCTCACCACCACGATCTATTATTTCACCATAGCCGCGACATTGCTCGGCCGCCCTTGCGGCGCGATCATTTTCGGCCACTGGGCGGACCGCATCGGCCGCCGCCGCACGACGATGATCAGCATTGCCGGGTTCGGCACGCTGACCCTGTTGATCGCCTTCGTCCCCGGCTATGCCGCTATCGGCGCCTGGTCGTTGGCGCTGTTGATCACGCTGCGCTTTGTTGGCGGCGTGTTCATGGGCGGCGAGTACACCTCGAACAATACGCTGGCGCTGGAGATGGTGCCGAAGGACCGCCGCGGCTTTGTCGGCGGGCTGTTGCAGGGCGCCTTCCCGGTCGGCTTTGCCGCGGTGTCGGGGGTGACGACGGTGATGCTCGCGCTGACCACCAAGGCGCAATATGCCGATTGGGGTTGGCGGATCCCGTTCCTCGTCGGCTGTGTGCTCGCCTTCGCGTTCCTGATCTATTACCGGACCGTTCCGGAATCGACCTTGTGGCAGGAGAGCGAAAAAAGCAGCGCGCCACTGAAGGAGGTGTTGTCGGGCTCTCAGCTGCGCAGCCTGGGCCAGGTTTTTCTGATGATGAGCGGGTTCTGGCTGGTCGGCCAGCCGTCAACCGTGTTGCCCAGCATCATGATCCAGCACCTGCACGTGCCCAGCGAGATGACCTCGAACGGGTTCTTTTTCGCCAGCATCGTGCTGTTCTTCGGCTTCGTCGGGTACGGCCTGCTCGGCCAGGCGATCGGCCGCCGGCGCACGATCATCGTCGCCGGGGTCGTCGAGCTGATCGTCTGCCCGGTGCTCTATTATACGATGATCGAGCACGCGCAGCTGGGCGGGCCGGCGATCGTCACGACGGCGCTCGCCGGCGCCTTCCACGTGCTGGCGATTTCGCCGTGGGGGATCGTGACCACCTATATCTGCGAGCGCTTCCCGACCCGCGTGCGCGCCAGCGGTTACGGCATCGGCTACAGCATCGCGGTGGTGATCCCGTCGTTTTCGGGGATCTACCTGCTGTGGCTGGCGCGGGTCATGCCCTACCTGTTCACCCCGATCGTGTTGCTGGTGATCGCCGCAGTGCTGATGATCGTCGGCGCCCGGATCGGGCCGGAGACCCGCGACGTGGAGTTGCACTTGCCCGATCTCGGCCGGCCGGTCCCGGCGCCGGTGGCGAGCGTAGCCGCCTCGCGTTCCGCCTGACCACGGCATGCCGGTATAGGCGCAGCGGTTCGGCGAGATCTCCCCTGCGACCCACGCATTGCGGATCGTCCGCGGCGTCTTGCTGAAGGGCAACGGGGTCGGCGCGATGATCCCCGATCTGTGGCCGATCGCGGCGTTCACGCTGGTGGTGGCCGCGGTCGCGATCTGGTCCTATCGCGAAACCGTCGATTGAGGGCCGAGCAAGGCGGAATCGCAGCGCGTCCGGCACGGGCCGCGTTACAGCGCGTTCTTGACGAAGACGCCGCCTTTCATGATCGCCGGCAGGTGCGCGCCCTGGTCCTGAAAGAGGCCAAGATCGCCGAGCGGGTCGCCGTCGACGACCAGGAGATCGGCAAAGGCGCCGGGCGCGATCTCGCCCAGCCTTCCCGGCTGGCGCACGATCTCGGCATTGACGATCGTCGCCGAGCGGACGATGTCGATCGGCCGCATGATCTCCGCGCGGATCAGGAACTCGCGGCAATGGTCGTCCTGCAATGGGCCCAAGAGATCGGTGCCGAAGCCGATCTTGACCCCCGCCGCCCGCGCCAGTTCGAGCGAGCGCAGCCCCGCCTCGAGCACGATCTGGTTTTTTTCCAGGCTGTAGGCGGACATCCCGTAATCCGGGCCGCGCCGGCGCATCGCATCGTAGGTGACCAGCGTCGGCACCAGATAGGCACCGCGCTCGGCCATCAATTGCGCGGTCGGCGCATCGATCAGATTGCCGTGCTCGATCGTCCGCACCCCGGCGGCGACGGCGCGGCCCACCGCCTCGGCGGCGTAGGCATGGGCGCAGACATAGCGGCCCCAGCGGGTCGCCTCCTCGACCGCCGCCTCGATCTCGTCGATGCGGAACTGCAGGCTTTCGAGCGGGTCGGCCTGCGAGGCGACGCCGCCCGACACCATCAGCTTGATCTGGTCGGCGCCCTTGCGCAATTCGTCGCGCACCGCCTTCAATACCTCGGGCACGCCGTCGGCGACGCGCGCGGCGAAGGCGACGCCAGAGCAGCACGCGCATTCGAATGCGGTCTGCGTGCGCAGGCGAAAATCGCCGTGGCCGCCGGTCTGGCTGATCGGCGCGCCGGAGATGAACAGGCGCGGCCCTTCGAACAGGCCGGTTTCGAGTGCCAGCTTGATGCCGAAATCGGCGCCCCCGGTGTCGCGCACGGTGGTAAAGCCGCGCATCAGCATGGCCTTGGCCGAGGCCGCGCCCTTGGCCGCGAGGAGGGTCAGCGGCACGCCGTCGAGCAGGTGCAGATTGACCTCGGCCAACAGCAGGTGGATATGCGCGTCGATCAGCCCCGGCATCAAGGTGCGGCCCTTCAGGTCGATGCGGGCCGCCGCCGCGGCCGAAATCGGCCGGTCGGCGACCTCCTTGATGCGGTCGCCTTCGGTCAGAACCTCGATGCCTTCCGCAAGGGTATCGCGCCGCGGGTCGAGGACGCGCCCGCCGTGGAACAGGTACGAGGCCGCCATGGCGTTCACCCTACTCGGTCAGGGTTGGCGAAACACGTAATGCGGGTACACCTGCTCAGAGTTCAGCCGGTCGCGGCGGATCAGCAAGTCTTCCATCGCCTCGGCCGCGCCGAGGCAATCCGCCACCATCGGGTCGTCGAAAATCCAATAGCCGCCGGCAACCATGTGCGGCTTGGTCGTGTCATAGGCGAGTTCGATGGCCGAGCGGATGTCGCAATCGATATGGCAGAACGACACCGCCCCGATCAGCCGCAGGGTCGGCGCCGCGGTTTCGGCGAAATCGCCCTGGACGAATTCGAGATTGCGCAGGCCGCTTTCCTCGACGAAATGGCGCAGCTCGGCCAGATCGACGCCGGAAAACGAGCCCGCCTGGTGGTGATCGACGCGGCTGTCGGTTTGCGGCATCCCGGCGAAGGTGTCGAACCCGAACACCCGGCACTCCGGCAGGAATTTTCGCGCGAGCGCCGCCATGAAGATCGCGCCGCCGCCCATGTACGAACCGAATTCGACGATATGGCCGGGCGCCAGGCGCGGCAGGTAGAACTTGATGATCATGAACATGTTGCAGAGGTTGAGCTCGCCGACGATCGTGCGGGTGCCGGCCAGTTCGCGCGCCTCCCTGTAATCGGGGTCGCGGACGATCTTTTGCGCCAGGTCGGTGAATTGCAGGCCGACGCCGCGCCGGTAGCCGTCATACAGGTTGCGCCCGCGCGAGACGGTGTTTTCGATCGGCACCGAAGGCAGGTCGGCCGCTTGCACCCTCGGCGCGCTGCCGTCCGCCAATTCCCCGCTGATTTCCAGCGCCTCGATCTCGGCGGTGAACCCGCCCGGCGAGGCAAGCCGTACCTCGACATTGGCCATCGTGTCCGGGCACGAAAACTCGATGCTGGCCGCCATCCCATCGGCCGCGATCCCCTCGCCATCGACCGGCCGTTCCGCCAGCCGGCGGCTCCCGGAATCGGCGCACACGTCGATCACCGCATTGCCCCGGCACGGCGCGTCGCGCCGAAAACGAAAGGTCGCGCGGTAGGTGCCGGCCGGCAGCGGCACATATGGCCCGTAATGCGCGACGCCCTCTCCGCCGCTTACGCGGATCGCCTTGTCCCGGCGGATGCCGATGCCGGTGCGCATATGCGGCTCATCGGCGGTGAAGCGGTAGGCGATGGATCGCATCAGTGACCTTCTGTCCAAAGTTCAAGGGCGCTTCTGAATAATGATGCCCACAGAGGTTACATCATAATTCGCCGCTTTTAGGCGGATATGCGGTTCGCCACGGCCAAAGGGAGGCATGTCGACAACCAGCTCGGCAAAGCCCTCGCCAGGTTTCCAATCGATCGGTGAAACAACAAATCCTTGGTTCGTCATTTTCGTCAAGAATTCGTAAATATCGTTGCGCCGATAGATACTCAAACCATCACTTTCAATTGTATCAAGATTCGAGCTCAAATTAAACTCCGTCGTGTGAACGGCAATGCCACCGCGCCGCAACGTCCTCAACGAATTCTCTATAAAATCAAATCCATACTGCAACGTTCCGAGATGTTCTAGTGAACAAGACGACCAGCAAAAGTCGAACTCTCCATCGATATCAACAGGTATTTTATTCATATTCACTTCCCTGAACGACACAAGTTTGAAGAACATATCGTCTGTGCATATGCCCCGCTCGTTGAGCGGCGAAAGGTCATGGGTATGTTGGCCGCTTTTAGCCCATCCGGCTTTTTCCGCAGCTTCAATCGATTGATCAGTAGCGACCACTTCAACTCCAAATGAAGCAAATAACGAGGGTAGGGGCTCACGACCGACGCCGAACCCGATGCCGCGTTTTCCGGGGTTCAGAAAACCTCGCTCGAAGAGGCACTGAGCAATATAAAACCATTCCCAATCCTTTCGTGCGAATCTCGGTCGCTGTTTCATGGCTTGAGCCCAGAACCGGTATTGGTCGAGCAAAAAATGGCATTGATGGCAAATAGAAGAGGTTAAAGGAATCGGCTGTGGCGACGTGCATAAGGGTCGCTCTGTTCCGGCAAATGCGCGATAGAGGGCATTGGCGTACTCGCCACGATAGGCAATTGATTCTGCCAGCTGACGCGGGATCATTTCCGGCGACTCTATCGCAAATCGTAGAAGCAGTGGCTTCAGGGCAGCGATTTCTCGCTCGGCAAATTCACGTAGATCGCCAGATGAATTGGTCAACACGCGGAGTTGCTGCTCGCACTTCGCAACGGTATCTCGAATCGCATTCAAGGGCTCTCGCAGCGTATCGACTTGGTTCACTCGCAAATACATGTCCGCCGGAGGGCGGAACAGCCGGGCACTAAGGCGGGAAAGCAGGCTGCCTGCGCCGTTTTCCGATCGCGTCATGTGGACAGGTCCTGCTCCGGATTGTATGGCGGCGGCCAAGCCCCGACAGTCAAACGAACTCCATGACCGTATTGAAAACCTCGTCGGGGGTGATGTTGGTGATGCAGGCGAAATCCTTGCCGCATTCTTCGGGGTCGTGGTGCACGTTGCAGCCGGCGCAGGGCACCCGGCGGCTGATGATGTAGCCGTTGTTTTCGTGGCCCCATTCGTTCCAGTTGTGCCGCGCCAGGAACAGGTTGACGACGTTGGCGCCGCGCAACGAGGCGAGATGGCTGGGGCCGGAATCGTTGCCGACGAAGACGGTGCAGAACGACAGGAAGGCATCGAAATCGTCGAACGGCAGCCGCTTGTCGAGAAGCTGAAAACGGTCCGAGGCCGCCAACTCCGGCGGCAGCGCCGATCGGGTCGACGGATCGTCGGTCATCATCACGACCTTGAGGTCGGTCCGGTCGAGGATCATCGCTGCCAGTCTGTCGTAATACGGCCAGCGGCTGAACCTAAGGCGCGCCCCGGTGTGGAGCACGGCAAACCGGTCGTCGACAGACAGGCCATAGGAAACCAGCCGCTCTCTTTCCAGGTCGTCCCGGCGCGCGATCCGCGAATGATTTCCGAGCAGCGTCCCGAACCATTCCACCATTCCGAGGATTTTGGTCGAGCTAGGGATATTCTCGAGATGATTTAACGGATCGCTTGTATACGCCTGATAAGTCGCCGACAACCATTCCGACCTTCCGTCCCAAAAGCCAAGCCGAAATGGAGCGCCGGATAATTTTAATAGAGGGCGCGACACATCCGCTTCGGCGAGATCAATCGCGACATCGAATTTGTAGGGCTCCAGCCGCCGGCGCAATTGATATTGCTGTTCGAGCGGCATGACCCGCCGCCGCTCCCATTCGTCGTCCGGAAAGTCGATGGCGACGACCTCGTCGAACAGGCCCAGCGTGTTGGCGAGCTCCGCATTGGCATGGGAAAGCAATCCAACGAGACGCGCTTCGGGCAGCAACTCGCGCAAGCGGCGCAGCGCTGGGACTGAGATAACCATATCGCCGAGCTGGTCGACCCTCAGGATCAAAACGTTCCGCGGCGGCGCCGCAAACAGCGCGCGCCGCGCCGGGCGGATCACGCTGGGGCGCGAGTTGACCCGGTCTTCGAGCGGCCGGTTGTCGGCCGCTGATACTGAAACCATCCGGTCAGAACCCGGATATTCGTCTTCGCTCGGTGGCGCCGAGATGAATGCCTCCTGGGAATAAACCCGCAACCCGCCATCTGCATCAAGAAACTGCAACTCAATATTGTAAAGACCTTCACGAAAATCAGAAAAATCATGCCAGACGTTGAAGACGTATTTTTTCTTATTGGCATCGAATTTTTCGTGCTTAAGCGGAAACCCTTCCAAGGTTCCGCTGTAAAACCGCAGCCCGTTGATGCTCGCGCGCAATTCTACGATCGGTGTGGCGGAGACGCAAAATCCCCTAATCGCGTCGACCCCCTGCAAGATGCTGCGCGGACCCCACGGGGTCCGCCCGACATGCCCGAGCCAGCGGACGGCAATTTCCTCGTCGTGGGGGTGGAGCATGCTCTCGGGCGGGCGCGGGGCGAGTTCCGGTATCAATCCGCTGGCGATCGGGTGCAGCGGCGAGCTGTTCTCAGTATCGATATTGCCGGGTTCCTGCGTCGGGAAGCCCGGGCAGGCCGAGCCGTTCACGCGGGCGCGGTCCTCGGAATCCTTTTTCCTGGTGTGGTTGCGCCAGCCCATGCGATAGAGCCCGCCCAGCTGGATGGCGGGCTCCGCCCAATCGGGAGCGAGGTCGATCGCCCGCCGGTAGGACAATTCTGCCTCGTGCAGATGGCCGGCGAGCTTGTGGAGATGCCCAAGCTGCAGCGCGAGGTCGGCATCGTCCGGCATCGCCTGCTGGGCGCAACTGTAATGATGCTGCGCTTTGGCAAGTTCGCCAGCATCCTTAAACATATTTCCGCATTGAACATGAATAGCAGCGGCGTTCGGTACGTTATCCAGCGCCTTTTCGTACAGCAGAGCCGCTTTCAGGTATTTCCTGGCGTCGCGCGCAGCGTCCGCCTGACGAAGTATATTTCCTTTTGTCTGACGCACATGACGGAGGATCGTGCCGATCACGATGGCGCTTTCTCCAGGATCACTCGGTGTGCCGCCACAGCATATCCCCAGGCGCCCGCGCAACGCCAGCAGGGCGCTGAAAGGCGCATGGTGTCTTCGGTTTAACAGCGGGCCGCAACGATCGCTCCCGATTATCGAGTAAGGGGGGCTGCGCCTCCCGAACGTCAGGTGCCGCTTGGCAACGGGCCGGGCACGCCCCAGCTTTCGCCCATGGGTTTTGTCTTTGCCAGCCCGCCGCCGCCCGACACGCCGCTGCGCGCGGCGATCGCCGCCGTGCACCGCCAGAGCGAGGAGGGCGCGGTCGCCGCCATCCTTTCCGCCGCGGCGCAGTCGCCCGAGGCCAATGCGCGCATCGCCGCGACCGCGCAGCGCCTCGTCGCCACGGTGCGGCGCGAGCGCACCGGCAAGGGTGGGCTCGACGCCTTCCTGCACGAATACGGGCTGAGTTCGCCCGAGGGGATCGCGCTGATGTGCCTGGCCGAGGCGCTGCTGCGCATTCCCGATGCCGAC
Source organism: Alphaproteobacteria bacterium (assembly GCA_030041385.1). Classification (GTDB taxonomy): domain Bacteria; phylum Pseudomonadota; class Alphaproteobacteria; order ATCC43930; family CGMCC-115725; genus DATARH01. The sequence goes on along the minus strand of JASHNY010000138.1, from coordinate 13,059 downwards.
ACGGTCGACCGGCTGATCCGCGACAAGATCGCCGCCGCGGATTGGGAAGGGCATCTCGGCCATTCCGGATCGCTGTTCGTCAACGCCTCGACCTGGGCGCTGATGCTGACCGGCCGCCTGCTGCGCGCGGACCATGCCGATGACCGCGACCTCGGCCATGCCTTGCGCCGCTTCGTCGCGCGCTCGGGCGAGCCGGTGGTGCGCCAGGCCGTCACCGCGGCGATGCGCATCCTCGGCGGCCAGTTCGTGATGGGCCGCACGATCGAGGCGGCGCTGGCGCGGGCGGCGCCGGCCGAGCGGCTCGGCTACCGGCATTCCTTCGACATGCTCGGCGAGGCCGCGCGTACCGCTGTGGACGCCGCGCGCTATCGTGACGCGTACCGGCATGCGATCGCCGCGATCGGCGCCGCCGCCGCGGGCCGGCCGGTCGCCGAGGCGCCGGGCATCTCGGTCAAATTGTCGGCGCTCCATCCGCGCTATGAGGCGGCACAGGCCGAGCGGGTGCGGCGGGAGACGTTGCCGGTCCTGCTCGGTTTGGCGGGCGCGGCCCGCGCCGCCGGCATCGGCCTGACCATCGACGCCGAAGAAGCCGACCGGCTCGAACTCTCGCTCGACCTGATCGAGGCCTTGGCGCTGGCGCCCGAGCTCGGCGGCTGGGACGGGCTCGGCCTCGCCGTCCAGGCCTACCAGAAGCGGGCGCCGGCGGTGCTCGACTGGCTCGCCGACCTCGCCGCCCGGGCGCGCCGGCGGCTGCTGGTGCGGCTGGTCAAGGGCGCGTATTGGGACAGCGAGATCAAGCGCGCGCAGGAACGCGGGCTCGACACCTATCCGGTCTACACCCGCAAGGTCGCGACCGACGTTTCCTATCTCGCCTGCGCCCGTCGCCTGTTTGACGCCGGTGCGGCGTTCTATCCGCAATTCGCGACGCACAACGCCCATACGGTGGCAGCGATTCTGGAGCTGGCCGGGACCCGCCGGGACTGGGAGTTTCAGCGCCTTCACGGCATGGGCGAGGCGCTGCACGGGCAGATCGTCGATGCGGTGCCGCCCGGCTTGCCGTGCCGGGTCTACGCGCCGGTCGGCAATCACGAGGATCTGCTCGCCTATCTGGTCCGGCGGCTGCTGGAGAACGGCGCCAACACCTCGTTCGTCAACCGCATCGCCGACGAGGCGCTGCCGGTCGAGGCGATCGTCGCCGACCCCGTTGCGGCCCTGGCGCAGCTCGACCCCAAGCCGTCGCCGCGGATCGCGTTGCCGTGCGACATCTATCTGCCGTCGCGCGTCAACTCGCAGGGCATCGACCTCGCCGACCGGGACGCGCTGGTCGCGTTGAGCGACGGGCTGGCCAGAGCGGCAGCCGAGCCGTGGCGGGCCGCCCCGATCGTCGGCGGCCGCGACATCGCCGGCACGGCGGAGCCGGTATTCGATCCGAGCGACCGGCGGCGGCAGATCGGAACCGTCGCAACGGCAACGGCCGAGACCGTCGAGGCTGCGCTCGCCGCCGCTGCCCGCGCGGCCCCGGGCTGGGAGCGGACCCCGGCCGGCGAGCGCGCTGCGACGCTCGAACGCGCGGCCGATTTTTACGAGCGCGAGCGCGCGCGGCTGATGGCGCTGATCATCCGCGAGGGCGGACGGACGATCCCGGCGGCCTTGTCTGAGGTACGCGAGGCCGCCGACTACCTGCGCTATTACGCCGGGCGAGCGCGCGCCGACTTCGCCGAGGCCGAAGCGCTGCCGGGGCCGACCGGGGAGCGCAACCGTATCGGGCTCCACGGCCGCGGCGTCTTTGCCTGCATCTCGCCGTGGAATTTTCCGCTCGCGATCTTCACCGGCCAGATCGCCGCGGCGCTGGCCGCGGGCAACGCCGTGATTGCCAAGCCGGCCGAGCAGACCCCGCTGACCGCCGCCGCGGCGGTGCGGCTGTTGTTGGCGGCGGGCATTCCCGGCGACGTGCTGCATCTGCTGCCCGGGCCGGGCGAGACGGTCGGCGCCGGCCTGATCGGCGATCCGCGGGTTGCCGGGGTGGCGTTTACCGGCTCGACCGCGACCGCCCGTGCGATCAACCTGGCATTGGCCCGGCGCCCGGGGCCGATCGTGCCGCTGATCGCCGAGACCGGCGGCCAGAACGCGATGATCGTCGATTCGTCGGCTTTGCCCGAGCAGGTGGTCACCGATGCCGTGACCTCGGCCTTCGACAGCGCCGGCCAGCGCTGCTCGGCATTGCGCCTTTTGTACCTGCAGGACGACATCGCCGACCGGGTGGTGCCGATGCTGACCGGGGCCATGGCGGAACTGACGATCGGCGATCCGGCCCTGATCGCCACCGATATCGGCCCCGTCATCGACGCCGAGGCGCAACAGGCGCTCGAGGCCCATCTTGCGCGCATGACCCAGCAGTTTCGGCTGCTGTATCGCTGCGCGTTGCCGGCCGAAACCGCGTCTGGGACATTCGTTGCCCCGGCGGCGATCGAGATCGACAGCGCCAAGCGGCTCGACGGCGAGGTGTTCGGACCGATCGTCCATGTGATCCGTTGGCGCGCGGACCGGCTCGACGCCGTGCTCGACGAGATCGCCGGAACCGGCTATGCGCTGACGCTCGGCGTCCACAGCCGCATCGGCGCCACGGTCGAGCACATCCTGTCCCGCCTCGGCGTCGGCAACGCCTACGTCAACCGCAACATGATCGGCGCCGTCGTCGGCGCGCAGCCGTTCGGCGGCGAGCGGCTGAGCGGAACCGGGCCGAAAGCCGGCGGGCCCCGCTATCTGCATCGCTTCGCGACCGAACGCACGGTCTCGGCCGACATTACTGCGGCCGGCGGAAATGCCGCATTGCTGTCGCTCGGCGAGGGATGATTCGCAGGCTAAGATGCAGCCATGTCCCGGTACGGCGCGATTGTCACCGTAACCTGCGCCGGCGTTTTTCTGGCCGGCTGCGGCATCGGCCCCACCCGCAGCGTCAGCCTGGCCGATCGCTGCGGTGCGGCGATGAAGGCGGCGATGCCGTTCGCCAAGATCGACATCAGCAGCCGCACGTCGCAGAACACCGGCATCGACACGATCGTCGCCCATGTCCAAGGCGTCAGGACCGACCTGCCTGCCGGCTCGCCGCTGCCGCGCCGCGTCGCCGCTCAATGCGACTTCGACGACAATGCGCTGCGCGTCTTTCGTCTGACCGAGGGCGTTCCCCCGCATTGACGGAGAGGGGTGGGCCGAGGGCTATCTGACGTCCCCGCCTGGCGGGTCGTCGCCGCGGTCAATCCGCTGGCGTTCGCGCTCGTGCTTCTTGGCTTCGTGATGACCGATGGCGCAGCCGACACCGGCGCCGAGCAATCCGTGATGCCCGGCGAAAAGGCCGGCAACCCCGCCGACGACGGCACCCTTTACGCAGCCCGCCGCTACTGCCGTTTCGGAAACGGCGGCACACGAAACAGCCAGGGTCGCGGCAGCCACTAGAATCGCGATCGTTTTCAAACGGGTCTCCAAATTTGCGGCAATGCCCTGCTGAACAGCCGCACTTGCGCCGAAGTTCCGGCGTGCGGGTAGGCCGGCCGTCAGTTTCTCAGGGACTTCAAGGTGAAATTGGAGTGCGGATATTATCTCATTGCGCGCGACACACTGCCGCGGCGCGATCGCCCGCGCGATGGGCAGAATACGGCCTCCTGCCGACACGAGATGCAATGGCAATGACCGCCGACGAGGCTCCGCGCGCCGCGCTTATGTCACGGCCCGATCCGGACCCATGCCCGGTCTGGTCGCCGGCGCAATTTCTCGATCGACACCTGGCCGGCGGGCTCACGCTCAGGGCTCTCGTCTATCCGACGGAGGACGGCAAGTGGGAGTGGACGGTCAGCTCGCTGGACGGACCGTCGAGAGGCGAGTTGATTTCCACCGGCGTCGAACACTGCGCCGCTGCGGCGCGCGCAACGGCCGCCTCGGAAATCACAAAATGCGTCGAGGATGCGATACTCCGCGACACCGAATGTGAAGTCGCAGAGGCCGCGGCCGACCGCGCGTAGCTTTGCCGCTCGAGTTGACTTTTCCGGATGCTTCACTCCGAAGGAGCCGCGCCCCGGCCCGCGACCGCCCGCACGAAGCGTTCCACCTCGGCCTCGTCGTTATAGTAATGCACGCTGGCGCGGACGAGCGCGTCGAGGCCCCGCGTCGGTAGATCGAGCGCCGGCGCGCGCGGCGAGCGGGAGACGTGCACGTTGATGTTCATCGCGCGCAGCCGGTCGCGCGTCTGGTCCGGCGTTTCGCCGTCGTTGAGAAAGGTGACGATCCCGCACTGTTCCGCGCCGCGGTCGTGGACGTTGACGCCCGGGCACTTCGCGAGCTCGCGCCGCAATAGCGCACCCAGCGATTTGACCCGTGCCTCGATCGCGCCGGTGCCGAGGCGCAGCGCGTAGCGGGCGGCGACGGCGAGGCCGATCTGGCCGGCGACGGATCGCTCCCAGCCTTCAAACCGGCGCGCGTCGTCGCGGACGAGATAGGTGTCGGCGCCGTTCCAGGACGCGGCTTCGAGGTCCACGAACGGCGGCTCAAGCCCCGCAAGTGCGTCGCGCCGCACGTAGAGGAAGCCGGTGCCGCGCGGCCCGCGCAGATATTTGCGGCCGGCGGCCGAGAGCATGTGGCAGCCGATCGCCTGCACATCGACCGCGAGGTGCCCGACCGACTGGCAGGCATCGAGCAGGTAGAGAATGCCGTGGCGCTCGGCGATGCGGCCGATTTCGGCGGCGGGGTTGACGAGCCCGCCTTGCGTCGGCACGTGCGTGATCGCGATCAGCCTGGTGCGCGGGCCGATCGCGCGGTCGAGCGCAGCCAGGTCGACCTGTCCGGATGCGTCGTCACCAACCACGTCGATCTCGATGCCGACGCGCGCCTTCATCTGCAGGAACGCCAGATAGTTCGACAGGTATTCGGCGCGGGCGGTGACGATGCGGTCACCGGCCCGGAACGGAACCGCGTAGAACGCCATGTCCCAGGCCCGCGTGGCGCTTTCGACAAAGGCGATCTCGTCCCGCCGCGCGCCGATCAGCGCAGCGACGGCGTCGTAGAAATCCGCGCTGCGACCGGCGGCCTCGACCATGGCCTCCATGCCGCCGATCGCGGCCTCGCGCGCCAGGTGGCCCGTCACGGCGTCGAGCACGGCGCGCGGCGGCAAGGCCATGCCGGCGTTGTTGAAATGGAGAATTTTGGCCACGCCAGGGGTGTCCGCTCTGAGCAGCGGCAGGTCGAGCGTCGTCGGCATAGGCTCCTCCTTCGCTGGGGCCGGGCGTGCGCTACGGGTCACGCCCCAATCCCGGAGCGTAGCGCTACAATGACGGCATCGGAAATTTGGTCCGGTGGCGAGGCGATGGAACAAGCCGTTGCGGGGCGGGTGCCGCCGATGGTGCTGGTGCTGATGGGCGTCTCCGGCAGCGGCAAGACGACCGTCGCCCGCGAACTACAGCGCGGGCTGGGTTGGAAGTTTCAGGAAGGCGACGACCTGCACCCGCCGGAGAATGTCGAGAAGATGCGGTCCGGTCAGCCGCTCGACGATGCCGACCGGCTGCCCTGGCTGCAGGCGGTCGCCGGCTGGATCGACGAGCGGTTAGCCGCGCACGAGCCGGGGATCATCACCTGCTCGGACCTGAAGCGCGCCTATCGCCGCATCACGATCGGCAGCCGGCCGGGGGTTCGCCTCGTGTTTCTCAAAGGCGGCGAGCATGCGATCCGCGACCGCATCGCCCGGCGGCAGCATCGCTATATGCCGCCCTCACTGCTGCGCAGCCAGTTCGAGGCGCTCGAAGAGCCCGGAGAAGACGAGCATCCGGTGACCGTGGTCGTCCACGGTTCGGTTGGCGAGACCGTCACCGAATTGCTGCGGCTGTTGGCCGCTCCGGGCTGACGATCGGGGCATCTCCATCACGGACCGCAGGCGGCTTCTGCCGCCGCGGCCGGCCGCGCCGCTCCGCCACCTGACGCCAATCAGTCGCCGGTTCGGCATTCGACCATCCTCGGCAATCCGCCGAATGCGGTCATTGCCCGGGATTAAAGCGGCAATACTCCGCTGGCAAAACCGGCGGTCCTAGGCTTTCAGCATCGCGGCATCGATCGGCAGAGTGCGGATGCGCTTGCCGGTTGCGGCGAAGATTGCATTGCACAGCGCCGGGATGACAGGAGGCAGGCCGGGCTCGCCGAGGCCGGTTGGCGGATGATCGGTCGCGAGAAACTGCACCTCGACCGGCGGCGCCTGGTTGATCCGGAGCGGCAGAACGGCGTCGAAATTGGCTTCGACGACGCGCCCGCGGTCGATCGTCACCGCCTGGCCCAGCGCCTGGCCGATCCCGTCGAGAGCCGCGCCCTGCACCTGCTGCTCGGCGCCGCTCGGGTTGACGATCTGGCTGCCAACGTCGGCGACAACCCAGACATGGTCGATCTTGACGTCGCCCGATATCGCCACGCTCGCCTGCACCACCTCGGCAAAATAGCCGAGATGGCTGAAGTAAAAGGCGACACCCTTGCCGCTCCGCGGTGGCAGTGCAGCGCGATCCCGCCAGCCGGAAACGTCCGCAACCTTGCGCAATACCGCCGCCATCCGGCCGGTGTCGAAGTCGCGCAACGCATTCGGCCGGCCGGTCGAATTGACGAGGACGCGCGGCTCGCCGAGCAAGGCGAGGCGGAAATCCACGGGATCCCTGCCGGCGTGGTGGGCCAGCTCATCGATAAAGGACTGGAAGGCAAAGCCAAGCGCGTTGGAGCGCGGCGCGCGCATCGGGCCCGTCGGTACTCCCGATCCGATCACCGACTGGCCGTATTCCAGGTCCGCGACCAGCTGTGCCGGAAATTCGTTGGGGTCCATGTTTGCCGAGTCGGCTGGGGTGCCGCGGCGGCCCACCGTCACGAAGTGGTCGGCGAACGCGATCAGCTTCCCGTCGTTGTCGAGCCCGGCGCGGAAGAAATGGAAGCCGGCCGGCCGGTAGAAGTCGTGCCGCATGTCATCCTGGCGGTTCCACAACAGCTTGACCGGCGCGCCGACCTGCTTCGAAATCCACGCCGCCTCGGCCATGAAATCGTTGCGCAGCCGGCGCCCGAAGCCGCCGCCGACCCGCGTCATATTCACCGTGATGTCGCGTTCGGAAATGCCCAAGGTCGCGGCAACCAGTTTGGCGCCGGGGCCGGGATTCTGCGTCGGCGCCCAAAAGGTGATTTTGCCGTCGTGGAAGTGCGCGGTGCAGTTCTGCGGTTCGAGGTCAAGATGCGACAGGAACGGGTAGGCGTAGCTCGCTTCGACGCGATGCGCCGCGGCTTTAAGCGTTCCGGTGACATCGCCATCCCGCCGCAGGTAGGAATCCGGCTCTCCCTTCGCGAGTTCCTTCGCCTTGGCGGCAAAGCCGGCGCTGCTTTGCGCCGCGACCGGCCCTTCGTCCCAGGTGGCCTCCAGCTTCGCGCGCGCCTTGCTGGCCAGCCACCAGCGGGTTGCGACGATCGCGACGCCATCGGCCACGCCTTGCGGGTCCCCGCCCGGGTTGGCCTCGCTCGCGCGCACGATGAAAGCGTCGCGCACGCCGGGCAGCGCCTTCAACGCGTCGATATTCGCGCTCTTCAACTTGCCGCCGAAGACCGGGCATTTCTCGAACACAGCGTAGAGCATGCCCGGAACATCGACATCGATGCCAAAAAGCGGCTGGCCGGTGACGATCTTGGGATTGTCGACACCCGGGATCCGCCGGCCGATGATCTTGAAGGTCTTGGGGTCCTTGAGCGTGACCGAGGCCAAATCGGGCACCGGGAGTTTGGCGGCCGCGGCCGCCAGCTCCCCATAGCGGGCGGATCGGCCGCTCTTGGCGTGGGCGACTGCGCCCGAGCCCGTGGTGCACTCGGCAACCGGCACGCCCCATTGCCGCGCCGCCGCGGTGACCAGCATCTGCCGTCCTGCGGCGCCGACCCGGCGGAGCGGATCGTAGTTGAGTGGCGTGGCCATGCTGCCGCCGGCAAACTGACGACCGAATCTGGCCTGATCGAGCGGTGCCTGGGTGATGCGCACATCGCTCCAGTCGGCGTCGAGCTCCTCGGCAATCACCATCGGGAGCATGGTCTTGATGCCTTGCCCGATTTCCGGGTTCTTCGACATGATCCAGACGACATTGTCGGGGGCAATGCGGATAAAGGCGTTGAGCGAGCCGGCTTCGGCTGGCGCCGCCATTGCGCCGCGCACAGCCGGCGGCAGCACGGCATGCAGGAGCAGCCCGCCGCCGACGGCCGCGCCCGCCTTGAGGAAGACGCGACGCGAAACCAAGGCGTCGGGCGCCGCATCGGCTTCGGCGCGGGTGCGTTTTGCAAACATCGGACGCATGACGGCTTACCTCGCCGAGGTGCTGCGCGAGAGCGCAGCCTTCTTGATCCCGGCGCGGATGCGCGTGTACGAGCAGCATCGACAGACATTGCCGGCCATGGCCGCGTCGATGTCGGCATCGGTCGGATGCGGGTTTTTGCCCAAGAGGTCGGTCGCCGACATGATCTGTCCGGCTTGGCAATACCCGCATTGCGGCACGTCCAGTTCGAGCCAGGCCGCCTGAAGTTTCTTGCCCACGGCATGATCCGCCATGCCCTCGATGGTCGCGACCGCCGCATTGCCGACCGCCGAGATCGGCATGATGCATGAACGCACAGCGTGGCCGTCGAGATGCACGGTGCAGGCGCCGCACAACCCGGCGCCGCAGCCGAATTTGGACCCTTTGAGATTAAGCTCGTCGCGCAGGACCCAAAGCAGCGGCATGTCGCCGTCGACATCGACGGTGTGCTTTACATGATTGACTTCGATGCTAAAAGCCATGTTCGCACTCCTCAACGCGAGCGGGAAGGCCGGCTTGCTTTGCCTAGGTTAGCCTGGGCGCGGCACTGCGCCCAATCAACTCTTGGCGATTCCGGATCGGCTTGCGCGACAGCCTCGCGGCCGCCCGGATTACGCCCGCATCAGCCGCACGATCCGCGGTCTCGTCCAGTGTGGCGGATTTGAAGTTCGCGCGGGTTTTCGTGGCGGCCGCGTTTGCGAATTTCGGATCCGGCTCACTGGGAATATGTCGCGCAATAGCGCACCGCGGGCGCAGCGGATCACTCGTAGCGCAGCGCGTCGATCGGGTTGAGGCCCGCCGCCTTGCGCGCCGGGTAGTAGCCGAAAAACACGCCGACCGCGGCGGCAAAGACAAAGCCGCCGCAGATCGCCGCCAGCGATACCGGCGCCTGCCAGCCGAACAGCACCGGAATCACGGCCGACACCGCGATGCCCATCAGGATGCCGGCAAGCCCGCCGCTGACGCTGAGAAAGATCGCCTCGGCGAGGAATTGCAGCAACACGTGCAGCCGGCGCGCGCCAATCGCCATGCGCAGCCCGATCTCGCGGGTGCGCTCGGTCACCGAGACGAGCAGGATGTTCATGATGCCGATGCCGCCGACGACCAGCGAGATCGAGGCGACGGCGGCGAGCAGGAGCCCGAGGATGCGGCTGCTGCTTTCGGCGGTCTCGACGAATTGGCTTAAATTGCGCACGTCGAAATCCTTGAGCGCACCGGCTGCGATGCGGTGCCGGCGGACCAGCGTTTCGGTCGCCTGGGCGATCGCCGATTGCACCTCGGGCTGGCTCGTCGCCTGGACGTAGATCTGGTTGACGTAACCGGTCAGTCGCGCCTGGAGATTGTACGGGTTGGGTGGCGGCAGGTAGAGCCAGTTTAGCGGGGTTTGCTGCTGGCTCGGTGCGGCGACGCCCAGCACCTTACGCTCGGCGGTCGTGTAAGGGATCATCACCAGATCGTCCTGATCCTGGCCAAAGGTCGATTGACCCTTCGGGGCCAAGACCCCGACTATGCGCAGCGCCACGCTTTTCACCTGGATCGAGGCGCCGAGCGGGTTTTCGCCGGTTCCGAAAAGCTGTTGGTAGACGGTCTGGCCGATGAGGGCGACGAGCGCACCCTGGTTTTCGTCGGTGCGGGTGATGCCGCGCCCGGCGGAGATGCGCCAGTTGGTGATCGCCGGATAGCTGGCGTCGATACCCTGGATGTTGGTGGTCCAGTTCTGCCCGCTGTATTGCACCTGAGCCTGCTGGCGCATCAGGTACCCGACCCGCGCCACCGCCGGGTCTTCACGGCGGATCGCCTGCGCGTCGGTCACGGTCAGCGTGCTGGCGCTGCCAAACCCGGCCCGGAACCCGCCGGTCGTCGTGGCGCCAGGCAGGATCACCACGACATTGGTGCCGAGGCTTTCGATCTGCTTGCGCACCGCCTCGCTGGCGCCGTCGCCGACCGCGACCATGACGATCAGCGCCGCCACACCGATAAAGACGCCGAGCATGGTCAGCGCCGAGCGCATCTTGTTGCGGCCGATCGCCTGGGCCGCGGCGGCGAGGATCATCAGCGCGAAGGGCAGGAACCCGCCACGCGTCGGCCTGGCGGCGCCGGTTTCGGCGCGGGTGAAAAAGGGAGCGGGTGGGGTCTCGCGCCGGGGCGCCACGGCAACCGCCTTGTCGACCCGCGCGTCCGACACGATCTCGCCATCGCGCATCGTCACGATGCGGTCGGCATAGGCGGCGATGTCGGCTTCGTGGGTAACGAGGACGATCGTCAGCCCCTGGTCGCGGTTGAGCGCGACCAGCGTCTGCATGATCTCGTGCGAAGTGCGGGTGTCGAGGTTGCCGGTCGGCTCGTCGGCGAGCAGCACCTTCGGTGAATTGATCAGCGCCCGCGCGATCGCGACCCGCTGCTGCTGCCCGCCGGAAAGCTGGCCGGGCGTGTTGCGTTCGCGATCGCCGAGCCCGACGAAGGCCAGGGCGGTGCGCGCCTGTTGACTGCGCTCGGCGCGGCTCACCGGCCCCGACGCGGCATAGTAAAGCGGCAGGCCGACATTCTCGACCGCGCTGGTGCGCGCCATCAGATTGAAGCTTTGAAACACAAAGCCGAGGCGCTCGCTGCGGATGCCGGCGAGCTCGGGCTCGCGCAGACCGGCCACGTCGATCCCCTCGAGGTAGTAATGGCCGCTGGTCGGCGAATCGAGGCAGCCGAGGATGTTCATCAGCGTCGATTTCCCCGACCCCGACGAGCCCATGATCGCGACGAACTCGCCGGCACGAACCGTGAGGCTGACCCTGCGCAGGGCCTGGACCGCGACATCGCCGATGACAAAAGTGCGGCTGACGTTCTCGACCCGGATGACCGGTTCGCCGGCGATGGGCTCGTGCGGCATAGCGTGTCGGCTCAGAAGCGCGGCAGGCGCAGGCTGCCGCTCGCCGGGGCCCGGCTTTCGGCGGTGATGACCGGGTCGCCAGGGTGCAGGTCGCCGGATACGAGTTCGGCGTAGGTACCATCGTCGAGCCCGGTCACCACCGGCACCGCGACCGGCATTCCGTCGCGCAGGACCCAGATTTGCGCAGGCCCCATCGCCGGTGCGCGCGCGGCGGCCAGCCCGCCCGGCGTATAGCGCAACGCCTGGTCGGGCACGCGCAGCGCATCGGCGCGTCGCGCGATGATGATCTGCGTCGAGGCGGTCATCCCCGGCATCAGCGCCAGATCAAGGTTGGAGACGCTGATCACCGCGTCGTAGGTCACCACGTTTTGCACTGTCTGCGGCGATTGCCGGACCTGGGTCACGGTGCCGGTAAAGACGCGCTGCGGGTAGGCGTCGACGGTAAAGCTGGCCGTCTGCCCGGTCTTGACTTGTCCGATATCGCTTTCGCTGGTGTTGGTGTCGACCTGCATCTTCGCGAGGTCAGTGGCGATCAGAAACAATGTCGGGGTCTGGAAGCTGGCGGCGACGGTCTGGCCCTGGGTGACGTTGCGCGACACCACGGTGCCATCGACCGGCGACGCGATGTCGGTGTATTCGAGGTTGAGCTTGGCACCGGCAACCAGCGCTTCGTCGAGTTCTACGGTGGCCTCGTCCTGCTGCACCGTAAAGGCCTGATCCTCGGCCTGCTGGCGGGCAATCGACTTCTGCGCGGCAAGCCGCTGATAGCGAACAAGATCGATCCTGTCCTTCCCGAGGATCGCCCGGTCGCGAAGCAGTTGTGCGGAATACTGGTTGAGAGTTGCCTGGAACGGGCGCGGGTCGATCTTGGCGCAGACCTGGCCGGCCTTGACCATGGTGTTGTAATCGCACGACAGCGACTGGATGACGCCCGAGACATAGCTGCCGACGATGATCGTCAGCTCGGGATTAACGGTGCCGGTCGTGGTGATGCTCTGCGTGACCGGCCCGCGCGATACCGGCGCGGTGACGTAACGCACAGCCGGCGGCTGGGACAGCCGCCACCACGCGGCCACCGCACCGGCGATGACCAGCCCAGCGGCGAGGCCGGCCAGCCATGCGCGGTGCCGTTGCGAACGAGCCGGCGCTAGCGGCGGGGGGCTCGTCCGCGGGATGGCCTTGGTCTGCGCCTGGTCATTCATGCGCGCGGATCTCGGTGGTCGGCGCGACATTGGCTCAGATGCCGCAGGCCCGCTTTGATTGGGATCAAAAAAGGCACGGGTGGCTGCCGCGTCGAACCGGTGCGGCTTCTTCGGCATGATGCTGCTCCTGGCCGCGATCGGTGCCTTCGTCCCGATCGTGCGGGGCAAGGAGACGATCGCCAGATCGAGGTGATCGCCGCCGAGGCCGCGCCGGCCTCCTGCTCGGGCATCCGATCCGGCTAAACGTTGGTATGCGCTGCTTAAGCAATTGCCTGACGCCCTACGAGCATAAAGAAGAGAGCTTTACGACCGCGCGGAGACGATCCGCTCGATATTAGACGGCTCGACCACGCCAACCCGGGCCATCGTCGCGCGGATCACATCGGGAACGTGCAATGGCTCGCGCATAACGCCGCTCAATCGCCCGGTTGGCGGCGTGTACGCCGGCGCAGCCCCGGGTGCCGGGGGGTACAGCCGCGCGACGAAAGTCTCGGCGGATCTCTACGAGACGGCGGCGCCCGCGCGTCCTGCGCGGATCGGCACCACTCACCGCCGGACGGCGCTGCCGCGCAGAACCTCCCCCACGCCTCGGCAAGCTGGCGGGGGATCGAATGGCGGATGGGGTGGGATTCGAACCCACGGT
>JASHNY010000199.1 GCA_030041385.1 Alphaproteobacteria bacterium | reverse complement strand
CCGCCCTCGCCGGGCCGGCTTTCGATCCAGTAGAGGTCGTCGCCATCGATCAACACGTCGACCAGCCCGATCGACTCGGCGACGATCAGGTCCGAGGTGATCGGCGAGCGCCAGGCGCCATAGGGCAGCGTTTCCATGCGGCTATACCTCGCGGGCCTGTCCGCCGGCCGCAGCCGATTCGACGATCGCGACGAAGGCGTCGTTGACGGCCAGAATCTGGTCGGGCGACACCGGGTAGGGCGCGACGCCGGCGACCGCGTCGGCAAAGGCCTCGAGGTTGACGCGCACCGAATCGGTGGCCGGGTATTTGCGGCGCTCGGGCTCGGTGCCGCTCTTGCGCAGGATCAATTCGTTGCGCCCGATCGCCTCGACCGAGCCGTGCCGGCCGAACGCCTGGATGCGCAGAAAGATCGGCGTCGAGCGCACCGCCGCCAAGGTGCCGCCGACCCCTGAGGCAAATTCGAGCAGCACCGACAGGCTGTCCCACGGGTCCGGATCGGGCTTCAGCGTCTGCAGCTGCGCCCGCACCCGGCGCACCGGCCCGGCGATGCGGACCAGCGCGTCGAGCGTGTGAATGCCGGTGCCGGTCATGCCGCCGGCCGGCGACTCACCGGGCGCGCCGCGCCACGCGGTAAAGCCGGCCGCGACCTCGTTCGAGAAATTGCCCTCGACATGCAACAGCGGGCCCAGTTCACCGCTGTCGGCGAGCCGGATCGCCTCGGCGATCGCCGGGAAATAGCGCTTGTCGGTGCCGATGCCGAGCACAATCCCGGCCGCGCGGCAGGCATCGACCGCGCGCCGCGCACCCTCGCGGCTGAGGGCGAGCGGCTTCTCGCAAAACACCGCCTTGCCCGCCGCGGCGGCGGCGGCGACCTCGTCCACATGCCGCGAATGCGGCGTCGCCAGCACCACCGCGTCGATCGCCGGATCGGCCAGCACCGCGGCGAAGTCGGCGGTCGCGGCAAGCCCGTATTGATGCAGGAAATCGGCATGCCGCGACGGCTCGCGACTGACCGCGCGGGTGAAGCGCAATTTGTCGCTCTTGCCCTGCACCGCGCCGACCAGGGTCTTGCCCCAGCGGCCCAGCCCGACGATCGCGGCCTCGATCATGCCGTCAGCCTCCCGATTTGATGAAATGTGTGAAGATCAGACGCTTAGCCGCTCTTTCAGCTGGCTGCCAGAAACGGTTCGACGGTGGCGAGAAAGGCGGCAGGCTGCTCGGCATGGAGCCAGTGGCCGGCGCCGGCGATGCGTGTGACCTCCGCCGCCGGAAACCGACGCCGGATTTCGGGTTCGTAATCGGGCAGCAGATAATCGGATTCGGCGCCGGCGACAAACAATGTCGGTCCGCGATAGACGGCGCCGGAAGGCAGGGCGGGCCATCCGATCAATTCCGGCATTTCCCGCTCGATCGCGGCGAGATTGAGCCGCCACTCCGCCTGGCCGCCGTCGAACAGCAGGTTCTGCAGCAGGAAGCCGCGCTCCGCGGCATCGGGGACGGCGGCGGCAAGGGCGGCGTCGGCGTCGCCGCGGCGGGTGATCGCGGCGAGGTCGAGCCGCCGCATCGCCTGCACCAGGTCGAGGTGATGCGGCGCATAGGCGACCGGCGCGATGTCGACGACGACCAGCCGCTCGACCCGCTCGCCGGCCGACAGCGCCGTGACCATCGCCGCCTTGCCGCCCATGCTATGGCCGATCAGCGCCGCGCGCTCGATGCCGCGTTCGGCCAAAGTCTCGCACACATCCGCCGCCATCTCCCGGTAGCTCATCGTATCGGCCCAGGGCGAAGCGCCGTGGTTGCGCAGGTCGAACGCGAACACCCGGTGGCGGGCGGCGAGGTGCCGCGCGATCGAGCCCCAGTTGCGGCCCGAGCCGAACAGCCCGTGCAATATCGCGACCGGCGAGCCATCGCCGTATTCCGTCGCCGCCAGCCGCATGCTCATCCCCACCTCACCTTGGCACCGGAATCGGGATAGGATCGTGCGCAGGAGGCTCGATGTCGCAACCGATCGTCGTCATCAACCCCAACTCGACCGAGGCGGTGACCCGCGCGATCGACGCGGCTCTGGCGCCGCTGCGCATCCCCGGCGGACCCGAGATCGTGTGCCAGACCCTTGCCGACGGGCCGCCCGGCGTCGAAAGCCAGAGCGATGCCGATGCGGTCATCGCGCCGCTGCGCCGCGCGATCGCGGCCCAGGACAATTCCGCCGCCGCCTTCGTGATCGCCTGCTTCAGCGATCCCGGCCTCCACGCGGCGCGCGAGGCGACTGCGAAGCCGGTGCTCGGCATCGCCGAATGCGGCATCCTGACCGCGCTGACCCTGGGCCAGCGCTTCGGCGTGATCTCGATCCTGGCGAAATCGATCCCGCGCCACCTGCGCTATTACGGGGCGATGGGCATCGGTCAGCGGCTGGCCGGCGATCTGCCGATCGGGCTCGGCGTCACCGAGCTCGGCGACGCGCGCACCACCCTGGCGCGCATGAGCGAAATCGGCGCGACGCTGCGCGACCGGCATGGCGCCGACGTGCTGGTATTGGGCTGCGCCGGCATGGCGCACTACCGCGATGCGCTCGACGCGGCGCTGGGGATACCTGTGGTCGAGCCGACGCAGGCCGCGGCGGTGATGGCGATCGGCCGGGTTCGCCTCGGCTGGCGGGGCGGGCGTTGACGGCCCCGCGCTAATTGTCCTCATTCTCCCCGATCGCGCCGTCGTCTGCTTCGTCGACGGCGATGCGGTAGTCGCCGTTGAGCCAGCGCCCGAGATCGATATCGGCGCAGCGGGCCGAGCAGAACGGCCGATAGCGTGCGACCGCCGGCTTGCCGCAATTCGGGCAGGGGCGCGGCAGTCCGGGCATCGGGAGACGCGGGTCTTGGTCCATCGCCACTGATATCGTTATCGCGGGACGATCTCGAAAGGGCGGCCACCGTCGTCGGCGGACGGCAAGGCGACGACCTCGACGCGGCGGCCGAGCTGGGCTTCGAGCGCACCGAGTCCGGCGGCAGCGGCGCCGCGCAACGCCGCCGCGACCGCCGTGCGCGCTGCCAGCGCCCAGTGTACGGCCGGCTCCGCGCGCGCCTGCCGCAATAAGGCGCGCAGCGCCGCGAAGGCGGCGGTGGTGCCGGGATCGCCGAGAATCGCGGCAAGCGAGGGCGAGCGATAGGGCCGCACCGCTTCGAGGTGACCGAGCCGGGTCCAGCCGAGCACCTGCGGCGCGGCCGGATCGGCGGCAAAGGCCGTGGCCAATTCCTGCCGCACCCGCTCGCGCGGGGTGCGCCCCTCGATCCCGACGAAATCGATGACGATGCCGCCGCCGAGATTGCGCAGCCGCGATTGCCGCGCGATCAGCCGTGCCGCCGCGAGATTGCGCGCCAGTGCGGCGCGCGCCGCCGAGCCGCTGTCGGGAGTTCCGGTATCGACGTCGATCATGACCGCGGCGTGCGTGTCCTCGATATGCACGGCGCCGCCGTCGGGCAGGGGCAGGCGCGGGGCCGTCGCCGCCGCAAAGGCCGCGTCGAGGTCGAGCGGAAATTCGTCGGCGCCGGCCGCGGCGATCTCCGCCTCGGCAAAGACGGTGCGCAGTTCCGGAACGGTCGCGGGATCGTCGGTGATGATGCGCTCGGGCAGTTCCGGCACGGCGAGCGCGAGCGCGGCGGCGAAGCCGGGCGCCGGATCGAGCTGCGCTGGCGGGTCGCGCGCGGCGGCGCGGGCGGCCAGCGCCGTCGGATCGAGGCCGGGAGTGCGGGGCGCAATCCGCGTCGTCAGCCGTGCGCCCTTGTCGGGTTGCGCCTCGCGCCGCACCTGCACGATGACCCGTGCCCCCTCGTCGAGCGCGATGCCGGCGCCGGCCGCCTCGCGCAGCGGCACCAGCCCGGGCCGGGGGTCGCCGATCTCGACAAAAGCCGAATCGAGCCCGGGGGCGCGGCGCACCACCCGGCCGAGATGGATGCTGCCGGCCGGCCGGCGGTCGCCACGCTCGACGTAAAGCTCAACCGGCTCGCCGCTGTCCTCGACGAGAGCGGCGCGCCATTCGCCCGGGCCGGCGGCGATCAGCAGCTCGTAAGGCAAGCGGGTGGGGCGCAGGCGGGGCGATAGCCGCTGCCGGCGAGCAATTGCGCGGTCTCATAGAGCGGCAGGCCGACGACGTTGGAATACGAGCCGGCGATCCACGGGATCAGCGCTGCGGCACGGCCCTGGATCGCGTAGCCGCCGGCCTTGCCGTGCCACTCGCCGGTCGCGAGGTAGGCGGCGATCTCGGGCGCGGAAAGCCGCTTGAACGCGACCTGGCTGACGACGCGGCGGGACGACACGCCGCCGTCCGGGTCGATCACCACGACCCCGCCGATGACCCGGTGCCGCCGCCCGGACAGCAAAGCCAGGCAGGCCCGCGCCGTCGCTTCGTCTTCGGTCTTGGGCAGGATGCGCCGGCCGCAGGCGACGACCGTGTCGGCGGCGAGAACGAACGCCCCCGGGTGGCGCTGCCGCACGGCCTCGGCCTTCGCGCGAGCGAGGCGCGCGGCATGGGCGGGCGGCAATTCGCCGGCCTGCGGCGTCTCGTCGATATCGGCCGGGTCGACCCGGTCGGGCGTGATGCCGATCTGCTGCAACAGGGCGAGCCGGCGCGGCGAGGCCGAGGCCAGCACCAGCGGCGCGGTCACGACCGCGGATGCTCCCCAAGCCCGTGGGAGGCGGCCTTCAGGTGCAGCACGCAGATCAATGTGAACAGCCGGCGGGCGGTATCGGTGTCGACGGCGACCTTGTCGGCAAGGCTTTCGGCAAGCAGGGCGGCGCCTTCGTTGTGCAATCCGCGGCGGCCCATGTCGATCGCCTCGACCTGGCCGAGATTGCCGCCGCGGATCGCCTTGATGTAGCTCTCGCAGACCAGAAAATAGTCCTTGATGATGCGGCCGAACGGGCGCAGCGACAGCACCACCGTGTCGCTCGACCCGTCGGCCAGCGCCTGGATGTCCATCGCCAGCCGCCCGTCGGCAATCGAAAGGTGCAGGCGGAACGGGCCGGCCAGGCCGGACGCGGGCGCGAAATGGTTGTCGTGCAGCAGATCGGCGATCGCCGCGGCGCGCTCGTGCTCGATTTCCGGGCTGCGCCGCAGCACGGTGCGCTCGTCGAGGGTGATCTCGGCGATGCGCTGGCTGTCGTCAGCCATGGCGGTTGAGCCGGATCGACAGCGACAGCGCGTGCGCGTCGAGCCCTTCGGCCTCGGCGAGGCGGATCGCCGCCGGGGCCAGCGCGCCGAGGCTGTCGGCGTCGCAGCCGATCATCGTGCTGCGCTTCATGAAGTCGAGCACGCCGAGGCCGGAGGCGAAGCGGGCGCTGCGCGCGGTCGGCAAGACGTGGTTGGGGCCGGCGACGTAATCGCCGATCGCCTCCGGCGCATAGCGGCCGAGAAAGATCGCCCCGGCATGGCGGATCTTGCCCGCCAACGCCTCCGGCTCGGCGACCGCGAGCTCGATATGCTCGGGGGCGACGCGATCGACGATGGCGGCGGCCTCGTCCCAGTCGGCGACGATGATGACCGCGCCGTTCTCGTCCCAGCTGGCGCGGGCGATGCCGGCGCGCGGCAATCGCGCAAGGTGCGCCGCGACCGCGGCCTCGACCGCCTTGCCGAAGGCGGCGGAATCGGTGATCAGCACCGCCTGCGCCGCGGTGTCGTGCTCGGCCTGCGACAACAGGTCGGCGGCGATCCAGGCGGGGTCGTTGTCGCTGTCGGCGACAACCAGGATCTCGGAGGGCCCGGCGATCATGTCGATGCCGACCCGGCCGAACACGCGCCGTTTGGCGGCGGCGACATAGGCATTGCCCGGCCCGACGATCTTGTCCACCGGCGCCAATGTCGCGGTGCCATAGGCGAGCGCCGCGACGGCCTGGGCGCCGCCGACCCGGTAGATTTCGTCGATGCCGGCAAGCCGGGCCGCGGCGAGAACCAGCGGGTTCAATGCGCCGTCCGGTGCCGGCACCGTCATGACCAGGCGCTCGACCCCGGCAACCCGGGCGGGGATCGCATTCATCAATACCGAGGAGGGGTACGAGGCGGTGCCGCCGGGCACGTAAAGCCCGACCGAGGCGATCGGGGTCCAGCGCAGGCCGAGCCGGACCCCGGCCTCGTCGGTGTAGTCGATCGCCTGCGGCAATTGCCGGCGGTGGAAACGTTCGATGCGCTCGGCGGCGACCCGCAACGCCGCGACCGCGTCGGCCGGCGCCGCATCGGCCGCGGCCAGATCTTCGGCCGACAGGCGCAATGTCGCCGGGGTCAGCGCGATGCGGTCGAAGCGGCGGGTGTAATCGATCAGCGCAGCATCGCCGCGCCGCGCCACATCGTCGATGATCGCGGCCACCGCATCGTCGACATCGGCCGCGGTTTCGCGCTTCCTGGCGAGAAATCCGGCGAAACCCGCAGCGAAGCCGGGGTCATGGGTTGCCAGGGTGGTCGCCATCGCCGCCGGCCCTATTGCCGGGCGGTGGCTGCGCGGAACCGCTCGATCCAGCTGCCGACCGCGGCGGGGCGGGTCTTCAGCGCCGGGCGGTTGACGATCAGGCGCGAGCTGACATCGGCGATGTGCTCGACCTCGACAAGGCCGTTCGCGGCCAAGGTCGCCCCGGTTTGGACCAGGTCGACGATGTGGCGGCAAAGGCCGAGGCTGGGGCCCAGTTCGATCGCGCCGTTGAGCTTGATGCATTCGGCCTGGACGCCGCGGGCGGCGAAATGCCGGCGGGTCACCTCAGGATACTTGGTGGCGACGCGCAGGTGGCTCCAGCTGCGCGGATCCTCGTGCCCGATCCAGTCGGCCGGCGCCGCCACCATCATCCGGCAATGCCCGATATCGAGGTCGAGCGGGGCGTAAATCTCGGAATAATCGAACTCCATCAATACGTCGTTGCCGGCGACGCCGAGCTGCGCGGCGCCGAACGCGACAAAGGTCGCGACATCGAAGGCGCGCACCCGGATGATCGCGAGGCCGGGGTCGGAGGTCGCAAAGCGGAGCTGGCGCGAGGCCGGATCGGCGAAGGCCGGCTCGGGCTCGATCCCCATCCGCTGCAACAGCGGCATCACCTCATCGAGGATGCGCCCATTCGGCAACGCCATGATCACCGGCTCGTTCCCGGCCGCGGGTTCTGCGCGGGCGGTCATGCCGGTTCGTCCGCGGCGTGGCCGGGCTGCCAGGCGGTCGGCCACGGTTCGCCGAGGTCGCGGGCATAGCAATTGATCGCGGCGACGCCGAGCCGGATTGCCGCACCGGCGGAGAATTCGAGGTCGATGGTCCCGCCGGCGCCGACGCCCTGCGCCCGCACCGCCAAAAGCGACAGGATGCGGTCCTCCTCGCTGCGGCGAAAGCCGCGATAGGCGACGCTGTCGACCTCGGCGAAGGCGACGCCGCACAGCGTGCGCTCGAACCTGGCGGAGCCGGCGGCGACGCCGCGCTCCCAGCGAAAGCGGTTGGCAATAAACACAAAACGCCTCTCGTCACGATCGTAGGCCAGATCGCGCACCGCGACGAGCGCATCCTGCAGGCAGGCGGAAATGACCGCGAGATCGGCGGCGTCTTCGGCGCGTAACCTGATCCCGTCGTCAGGCGCCACCATTTACCCTCTCGATGCGCGCACCGCAGGCGGCCAGTTTTTCCTCGACCCGCTCATAGCCGCGGTCGAGATGGTAGACCCGGTCGACCACGGTTTCGCCCTCGGCGACGAGCCCGGCGAGGATCAGCGACACCGAGGCGCGCAGGTCGGTCGCCATCACCGGCGCACCCATCAGCCGCTTGACCCCGCGCACCAGCGCCGAGGCCTGGTGAACGGTGATGTTGGCGCCCATCCGCATCAGTTCCGGCACGTGCATAAAGCGGTTTTCGAAGATCGTCTCGGTAATCATCGAGGCCCCTTCCGCGGTCGCCATCAGCGCCATGATCTGCGCCTGGAGATCGGTCGGAAAGCCGGGGAACGGCTCGGTCATCACATCGACCCCGGCGAGCCGGCCGTTGCGCCGCCGCACCCTGAGCCCGTCAGCGACCTCGCTGACCACGACCTCGGCCGGTTCGAGGGCGCGCGCCACCGACTCGACATGGTCGAGCCGGGCGCCGAGCAGGGTGAGATCGCCGCCGGTCGCCGCCGCCGCCATCAGGTAGGTTCCGGTCTCGATCCGGTCGGGAATGACCCGGTGGCGCGCGCGATGCAGGCTGGAAACGCCGTTTATCGTCAAGCGGTCGCTGCCGATTCCGTCGATCCGCGCGCCCATCGCATTGAGGCAGGCGGCAAGATCGGTAATCTCCGGCTCGCGCGCGGCGTTGACCAATAGGGTCTCGCCCTCGGCCAGCACGGCGGCCATCAGCAGGTTTTCGGTGGCGCCGACCGACACGCTCGGAAACGCAAACTCGGCGCCGCGCAACCCCTTGGGCGCCTTCGCCTCGATATAGCCCTCGCGCAATTCGACCTCGGCACCCAGCCGCTCGAGGCCCTTGATATGGAGATCGACCGGCCGCGTGCCGATCTCGCAGCCGCCGGGCAATGACACCCGCGCCTCGCCGCAGCGCGCCAGCAGCGGCCCGAGCACCAGAAACGATGCCCGCATCCGGCGCACCAGGTCATAAGGTGCCGTGGTCGAGGCGATGGTGCGGGCCGAGAATTCGAGCGTGCGGCCGCGCGCGGCGCCGCAATTCGCGCCCTTGACCGGGGTGATCGCGACGCCGTGCTGGGCCAGCAGGTTCGACATCGTCGTGATGTCGGCAAGGTCGGGCAGGTTTTCCAGAACCAGCGGTTCGGCCGTCAGCAGGCTCGCCGCCATCAACGGCAAGGCTGCGTTCTTGGCGCCGCCGATCGGGACTGCGCCCGACAGCGGCGCACCCCCGCGGATCAGGATCTTGTCCATCTTTTCGGCTCCCGGCCGCAACTGACGAGCAAATGCCGGACCGAGCCGGTCCGCGATCTCCCGTGCGGGTTGCTTTTAGCGAAGAGCCACGCCCCGCTCAAGCCGGTGGTTCGGCCGCCCCGTCTTCGCCCTCGGCGCCCGGGCCGCCGCACCGGCGGGCGCGCATCTGCTCTTTGCGGCGTTGCAGATTTTCGCGCAAGGCCTTGGCAAGCCTGGCTTCGCGCGCCTGGCGCTCGGCCTGTTTGGCAGGGGTGATCGCGGGGCGGTCTGCCATCGGGCGATGGAACGGGACGGCGACGGCGTTGTCAATCGCGGCGGCAAGGTCGCCGCGCGCACCGATTCGCCTGCCCGCCTTGCCAATGCACGGGGCGTCGTGTATCCCGTGCCGGCGCCGACCCGCGCGGCGATCGGGCCAAGGCTGCCGTAGCTCAGTGGTAGAGCACTCCCTTGGTAAGGGAGAGGTCGAAAGTTCAATCCTTTCCGGCAGCACCACCATTTTCCGCCAGATTCCGTGCGGCTCGACCAAAAATCGTAAATATAAATAATCGAATTCCGTACACGATATTGAATAGACGACCGAATCACTCAGTGTACGTTTCCAGCATTGCGGGCC
>JASHNY010000198.1 GCA_030041385.1 Alphaproteobacteria bacterium | reverse complement strand
CCGCCGATCCCCCGGCCATGGCGGCACCGCCCGCCAGCGCTGCGGCCTTGCCCGTTCGCCGCGCTGGCATCGGCGCGTGGCGCCGGCTGCGGCAGCGGCTCGACCATGCCGTCGAGGCCCGGCGCGAGCCCGAGATCGCCGATCCGTTCGCGCGCGGCGAGGCCGCCTTCGAGCGGGAGGATTACCCGGCCGCCTGTCACGCCTGGACCGCGGCCGCAGCCGCCGGAAACCGCGAGGCGCAATACCGGCTCGGACAGCTTTACGTGAACGGGCAAGGGGTTATCGCCAGCCTTCCGGATGCGGCAATGTGGTTCCGGCGCGCCGCCGAAGGCGGGCATGCCGAGGGGCAATACCAGCTCGCCCTGTTGTACCAGCACGGCGCCGGGCCGAACTCCGTCGGCGGCGGCTTGGGCCTGTGGTACGAGACCGCCTGCGGCCAGGACAAGAACGCCGCCGAGCGCAATCTCGCGCTCGTGTTCCCGCACGGCATCGCCATCGCCCGCGACGAGGGCGAGGCGCTGCGCTGGTGCCGTGCCGCGGCCGAGCAGGGCCTGGAGGCGGCGCAGGCGAATCTGGGGCTGATGTATTCCCGCGGCATCGGCTGCGCGCCCGATTACCCTGCGGCCCGGCACTGGTACGAACTCGCCGCGGCGCAGGGCAACGCGCTGGCGCAATTCGGCCTCGGCGTATTGTACGCTAACGGGTTTGGCGTCGCCGCCGATCTCGCCGCCGCCGCCCGGTGGTATCGCCTCGCCGCCGATCAGGCCAGCGAGCCGGCGCAATTGGCGCTCGGCTTGATGTACCTCGCCGGCCAGGGGGTCGCCACCGACCCGGCCCAGGCGGCGGCGCTGCTGCGGCAAGCGGCAGACAGCGGCAATGCGCGGGCCCGCTACGATCTCGGCCTGTTGATGCTGCGCGGCGAGGGCGTGCCGCAGAACCGCAACGGCGCCGAGACCCTGCTCCGCGCCGCCGCCCGCCAGGGGTTTGTGCCGGCGATGATGGCGATGGCGTGGCTCTACGGCCCCGAGCAGGGCGACGGCGACAATCCGCAGGAGGCCGCCGCCTGGCACCGCGCCGCCGCGGAGGCGGGCGACGCCGAGGCGCAATTCATCCTCGGCACCCGCTATGCCCGCGGCGACGGGGTGCCGCAACGCATCGGCGAGGCGGCGAAATGGTTCGAGCGGGCGGCGCGCCAGGGCCACGCCACGGCCCAGTTCAACCTCGCCACCTTTCTCGCCAACGGCAGCGGAATGGCGCGCGACCTCGCGGCCGCTTCCCTGTGGTACGAGCGCGCCGCCGAACAGGGGATGGCGGCGGCGCAGGTCAGGCTGGCGCGGCTGTTATTGGCCGACGAGGCCGCCGATCCGCCTCGCGCCCTCGCGCTGCTGGCGCGCGCCGCCGAAACCGGCGACCTCGACGGCATCACCGGGCTCGGTCAGCTCTATTTGCAGGGGCGCGGCGTCGCCGCCGATCCCGCCCGCGCCGAGGCGCTGCTGCGCCAGGCCGCCGGGCAGCGGCACCCGCCGGCGCTGGTTCTGCTCGGCCAGATCCACGCCGCACGCGGCGAGCGGGAGGCGGCGGCAGAACATTACCGGCTGGCCGCCGAAGCGGGGAACCTCGAGGCCCAGCTGCTGCTGGCGCAGAGCTACCGGCGCGGCGACGGCGTTGCCCGCGACGACGAGATGACCGCGGTGTGGCTGCGCAAGGCGGCCGAGCAGGGCCATGCCGGGGCGCAACTCGGCCTCGGTGCGATGTATTGCACCGGTCAGGGGGTGCGGCGGGACATTGCCGAGGGCGCGAAATGGTATCGCCGGGCCGCCGAGCAGGGCGAGCGCATCGCCCAGTTCAACCTCGCGGTCATGCTGCACAAAGGGGAAGGCGTCGATGCCGATGCCGACGAGGCCCTCGTGTGGTGCCGGCGCGCCGCCGAGCAGGATGTGCCGGAGGCGGCGATGCTGCTCGGCGACTTTCTGGCCGCCGGTCTCGGCACCCCCTCGAACGTCGAAGCCGCGCGCGCCTGGTACGGCAAGGCCGCCGCGCATGGGCTGCCGGCAGCGGACGCCAAGCTCGCCCGCCTGCCGCCCTCCCGCGCCGCGGCGCCGGCCTGAACGCTTACGTCACCTCCGTTATATTGAGTGAAATATTGCGTAGAGCGAACGCGGCATGCTAGGTCGTCGTATCGTCGCATGTCTCACGCTTGCCAAGAACGATTCCCATATTGCGGTTAGCCCCGAACCGAGGAAGGCCACGATGTACACTGACGTTTTGCTGTTTATCGATGGTGCCTGGACCAAGGCCGCCGCCGGCCGCACCCTGCCGGTCGTCAACCCGGCCACCGGCGACGAGATCGGCACCGTTCCCCATGCCGACAGAAGCGATCTCGACCGCGCGCTCGAAGCCGCCGAGAAGGGGTTCAAAGCGTGGCGCAAGGTGTCGGCCTTCGACCGCTCCAAGATCATGCGCAAGGCGGCGAATCTCCTGCGCGAGCGGGTCGACCAGATCGCCCCGCTGATGACGCTCGAACAAGGGAAGCCGCTGCCCGAGGCGAAAGGCGAGACCCTGGCCGGTGCCGATGTGATCGACTGGTTCGCCGAGGAGGCGCGCCGCGCCTATGGAAGAGTCATTCCGGCGCGGGCCGAGGGGGTCTATCAGCTCGTCGTCAAGGAGCCGGTCGGCCCGGTCGCGGCGTTCACGCCGTGGAATTTCCCGATCAACCAGGTCGTGCGCAAGCTCTCGTGCGCGCTGGCGGCAGGCTGCTCGATCATCGTCAAGGCGCCCGAGGAAACTCCCGCCTCGCCGGCTGAGCTGATCCGCTGCTTTGCCGATGCCGGCGTGCCGGCGGGGGTCATCAACCTCGTCTACGGCGTCCCGGCAGAGATTTCCGAGTACCTGATCCCGCATCCGGTGATCCGCAAGGTGTCGTTCACCGGCTCGACCGCGGTCGGCAAGCAATTGGCCGCGCTCGCCGGCGCCCACATGAAGCGGGTGACGATGGAACTGGGCGGGCACGCGCCGTCGATCGTGTTCGACGACGCCGATGTCGATCTCGCCGCCAAGCTGCTGTCGGCCAACAAATTGCGCAATGCCGGCCAGGTGTGCATCTCGCCGACCCGGCTCCTGGTGCAGGAGCGGATCTACGACCAGTTCGTCGGCAAGTTCACCGAGGCGGTCAAGGCGGCGAAGGTCGGCGACGGCATGCAGCGCGATACCAGGATGGGGCCGATGGCCAACCCGCGCCGCATCGCTGCGATGGAAGCCTTTATCGGCGACGCGGTGCAGCACGGCGCGACCCTCAAGACCGGCGGCAACCGCATCGGCAACAAGGGCAATTTCTTCGAGCCGACGGTGTTGACCGAGGTGCCGAAGGACTCGCGGATCATGAACGAAGAGCCGTTCGGCCCGGTCGCGGTGATCTCGCCGTTCAGCAATTTCGACGATGTCGTGACCGAGGCCAACCGGCTGCCCTACGGCCTTGCCGCCTACGCCTATACGCGCTCGGCCAAGACCGCAAACGCGATCGCCGCGGCGGTCGAAACCGGCATGATCTCGATCAACCATCACGGGCTGGCGCTGCCCGAGGTGCCGTTTGGCGGGGTCAAGGATTCCGGCTACGGCTCGGAGGGCGGTTCGGAGGCGATCGAGGCGTACCTCAACACCAAATTCGTCAGCCAGGCCGGAATCTGAGGCGCGCGGGCCAACCCGCTGCATTGTCTACCGGCCCACGGGTCCGGCCTTTGGCCGGCCCGAGGATAAACTCCGGCTGGTACCCATGGCCGACATGGGTGCCGGCTTGCGCCGGGCCAGCCGTTATATTCACCCAGGCGGTCGCGCCATCGGGCGCGGCCCGTCGGGGCGGCCGCATCGGTCACGGTATAGCGCGAGGCCATCGTGCTGCATGCTCCGTCGTGATAGTCTGGGCGGGGAATCACACGAGGACATCATGATCCACCATCTGTCCATCGCCGCGCGCGACCCAAAGCATGCCGCCGACACGCTCGCCGAGATCATGGGTGGGAAGGCGGTGCCGTTTCCGCCCAACCCGGGCAGCTTTTTCGCGCTCCAGCTCGATGACCACGGCTCGGGGGTCGAGGTCTATCCCGCCGGCACGGTGCTCGAGCCCGGCGGCGAGGTCGGCGCGGGGTTCGCCAAGACCGGACCGAAAGACGGCTACCGCTCCACCCATTTCGCGCTCAGCGTCGCCACCGATGCAGCCAAGGTCGAGGCGATCGCCAAGCGCGAAGGCTGGCATTGCTATGTCTGCAACCGCGGCCCGTTCCACGTCATCGAGGTATGGGTCGAGAACGAGTCGATGGTCGAGATCTTGCCGCCGGAATTCGCCGCCGAATATCTCGCCTTCACCCGGCCCGACAAGATTCAGGCGGCGATGACAAACGCCGCGACGCAGCACGCGCGGCAGCGCGCCTAAGCTGGATCACTATCGCTGCGTCCTTCGACTGCTCGCTCCGCTCGCGCTCAGGATGAGGGCGGTTCTTACTGCCACAAACCTCCTCATCCTGAGGAGCGGTCCGGCGCAGCCGGGGCGCCTCTCGAAGGACGCTTGGGCCCAACCGTAGTGCGTCCTTCGACTGCTCGCTGCGCTCGCGCTCAGGATGAGGGGCGCTGGTGATGCCGTTCTCCATCCAACCTCATCCTGAGGAGGCCGCGCAGCGGCCGTCTCGAAGGACGCTTGGGCCCAACCGCAGCGCGTCCTTCGACTGCTCGCTGCGCTCGCGCTCAGGATGAGGGCGGTTCTTACTGCCACGAACCTCCTCATCCTGAGGAGGCGCGCAGCGCCGTCTCGAAGCCTCATCCTGAGGAGCGCCCATAGGGTGCGTCTCGAAGGACGCTTGGCCCAACCGCAGTGCGTCCTTCGACTGCTCGCTGCGCTCGCGCTCAGGATGAGGGGCGCTGGCGATGCCGTTCTCCGTCCAACCTCATCCTGAGGAGGCGCGGAGCGCCATCTCGAAGCCTCATCCCGAGGAGCGGGCGCAGCCCGCGTCTCGAAGGACGCTTGAGCCCAACCGCAGTGCGTCCTTCGACTGCTCGCTCCGCTCGCGCTCAGGATGAGGGGCGTAGGTGATGCCGTTCTCCGTCCAACCTCATCCTGAGGAGGCGCGCAGCGCCGTCTCGAAGGAGGCTCGGGCCCAACCGCAGTGCGTCCTTCGACTGCTCGCTGCGCTCGCGCTCAGGATGAGGGGCGTTGGTGATGCCGTTCTCCATCCAACCTCATCCTGAGGAGCGCCTATAGGGCGCGTCTCGAAGGACGCAGCGCGATTTAGACCGGCGCCCCCTATGGATACACCTCTTTCGGCAGGTTGAGGTGCGGGAACGCGCTGTGCACATGCGGCGTGATCGGTGTGCGCGCCGGGCG
>JASHNY010000197.1 GCA_030041385.1 Alphaproteobacteria bacterium | reverse complement strand
GCCTCGGACAATCCCAGCACCGGCACCTGGCCGGACGACCAGATCAGCTCGCTGTCCAGTTCCTCGAACACGGCCGGCCGGGACTTACCGTAAGCGTCGATATGCCGTGCCGGGATGCGGCGGAGCTGAATGCCGTCGGCCACGATCTCGCGGCCCTGCTCGACGTCGAGCCCGTGACGACGCGCGATGCATTCCGCCGCCTCCAGCGGATCGACGAAGGCCGCCGGTATTCGCGCGGAGTCGGACATTCTGGGATATCCGGTCGCCTACGGCTGCGACCGCTGTTCCATTGCTCGCTGCAAGATGCGATCGATCGCATCGCGAGGCACCAACAGGCGCCGCCCGATCTTCACGGTCGGGATCTCGCCGCGCTTTACCGCCTCGTAAGCAGTGTTCCGTCCCAGCCCCAACTGATCGGCTGCTTCCCGAACTGTGATTGTTTTTCGGTTGGTGTCCACCATGGCCTTCCCTCGTAACGGAACTCGCCGTCTTTCCCATTGCGTATCGTTCTGTGATACGGTAATTGGAATAGCAAGCGAACTTTCCGTAACGAAAGACAGCGATGTTCGAGTTTGACTGGGCCGTTGATCAGGACGGCTACGATTGGGCGGACGATGCCAGCCGCGGCTGGGTTCTGCGCCGGCGCGGCGGCCCAAATAGGTTTTACAGGCCACTTGAAGACAATCCTGGTCTGTTTCGCCGATTTGCCAGCCTGCCCGCCATACCAGATAGAGATGCGATCCTCGAATTCACAAACCGCTTCGGCTTTATTGATGGTAATCTCGATAGCGACTTTTTTCTTTTTGATCAATTTAAACAACAACAAATTAATCTTTCTTATGTTGTTTCAATACTAGAAACAGAAGATCAAAAAAAGCCAGCGTTGCCTTTAACTCTTTATTGCATCCGCGCTTCCGTATTTGGATGGATATTAGGCCAGAACCGCCGGAGATGCAGATAGTTCCCGTCACGCTCTATGCTGCGATGATGGTGCAGCTCGCTCAGGAAATTGCGGGCATCGTGAGATTTCGCAAGTGCAAGCATTGCCCCGAATGGTTCTCACTCGGGAAAAACCAGGCAACCACACGCCGCGAATTTTGTTCCGATCGCTGTCGGGTGGCCTGGCATCGTCAAAATCGAACGGAGAGGCAACCATGAAAGGCCACATCCGCGCGCGTGGGCCTGGTGCCTGGGAATTGAAATTTGATGTCCAATCGGACACCGGCGAGCGCAAGACGCGCTATGTCACCTTCCGCGGCGGCAAACGGGAGGCGCAGAAAAAGCTGACCGAGTTGCTCGACCAGGTGAACAAGGGCAGTTTCATCGACCCGTCGAAAACGACGCTCGCCGAGTTCCTCGATCGCTGGGAAGGCTGGGCGGCAACCCAGGTCTCGGCAAAGACCTTGGAACGCTACAAGGAATTGCTGAAGCACCACGTTCGGCCACGCCTCGGCACCCGGGCGATCCAGAAGCTGCGCACCGTCGATTTCGCCGAGCTGTACGGCGCGCTACAGGCGCCGAAGCCGGAAGGCGCTGGCCTGGCGCCCCGCACCGTCGGTCACGTCCACCGGCTGCTGCACCGCGTCTTCGGTCACGCGGTCAAGTGGAGCGTGATCGGCAGCAACCCGATCACCGCGGCCGAACCGCCACGCGTTCAGCGCACCGAAATCGAGATATTGGCTCCCGGTGAGATCAGGGCCGTTGTCGAGGCGCTGCGTGATCGGCCACTCTACCCGGTTGCGGTCATCGGCTTGGCAACGGGCATGCGGCGCGGCGAGATCGCGGCGCTGCGCTGGGCCGATATCGATTTCGACGCCGGCCGGGTCCGCGTCGAGCGGTCGTTGGAACAGACCAACGCCGGGCTCTCCTTCAAGGCACCGAAGACCAAGGCCGGCCGCCGCAGCATCTCGATCCCGCCGTCGATCGTCGCCGAGCTGCGGGACCACTGGCGCCGCCAGCAGGAACAGCGCCTCGCCCACGGGCTCGGCAAGGCCGGCGCCGATGACTTGGTCGTCCCCCGGCCAGACGGGAGCATCTGGCCGCCCGACAGCCTGACCAGCGATTGGGCGCGTACGCTGCGCATGCTCAAGCTGCCCAAGGTCACGCTGCATGCGCTGCGGCACACGCACGTCTCGCAGCTGATCGCCGCCGGCCTCGATGTCGTGACCGTCAGCCGGCGCATCGGGCATGCGAACCCGACCGTGACGCTAAACGTCTACGCGCACCTGTTCGGCAACACCGATGAGCGCGCGGCCGAAGCGGTCGAAACCGCCCTCGCTGGCGTCTTGGCCGGCTGAGGCGAGAACGGTTCCGGCACAAATCCCGGCACATTCGGTGGCAAGCCGGTGGCAAACGTCCTCAAAATCGGCGGCCACCGTCGAGCGCAAGCACCGTCGAAACGGGAGTTTTCATGTAAAATCAAGAAGGTGGCGGAGGGGACAGGATTCGAACCTGCGATAGGGTATTAGCCCTATAACGGTTTAGCAAACCGCCGCCTTCAGCCACTCGGCCACCCCTCCACCGATGAGTGGGTGCACGGCGTATGCGGCTCCATTTCTAGGGTTTCGGCGCCGGACCGTCAACCGCGTCGGTGCAGGCCAGTTGTGCAGCCGGCGCGAGAACAGGCCGAGGCGAGCACCCGGCCGCGGGCCGAGGATGCTCTCGGCCGAGCCGGACACGAATTTTGCTGATGCTGCAGGTCGCTCCTAAGTCTTTGATTTTTGGTGAGCCCGTCGGGATTCGAACCCGAGACCTCCTGATTAAAAGTCAGATGCTCTACCGGCTGAGCTACGGGCTCTCGTAATTCGGGGCGCAACCTACAGCGGCGGCGCCGCCCAGACAACCTCGGCTCGCGCGACCGAGGCGGTTTGCCGGGCGGGCCGGATCGATTAGCATCCGGCACGCGGCGCCGGCGCTAAACACGGCGCGTTCGACCACGAAAGGACACCGGCATGCCGAGCTTTGAGTATCGCGGCGCGCGCATCCATTACGAGGAGTTCGGCCGCGGCTTCCCGATCCTGACCTTTGCGCCGGCGGGCCTGCAATCGGTCATCGCGGTGTGGGGCCAGCCTTCGGCGCCGATCAACCCGACCACCGAGTTCGCCGCGAATTTCCGGGTGATCGCAATGGACCAGCGCAACGCCGGCGGCCAATCCCGCGCTCCGATCACCGCGGCCGACGGGTGGGACAGCTACACGCAGGACCACATCGCGCTGCTCGACCACCTGCACATCGACCGCTGCCACCTCTACGGACAATGCATCGGGGGGTCGTTCATCCTCAATCTGCTCAAGACCCAGCCCCAGCGCATCGCCGCAGCGGTATTGGCGCAGCCGATCGGACGGGTCGGACCGATGGCGCCGGGCCGTCCCGCCCGCTTCAACGCCTGGGCGGAGTCGCTCTCCGACCATCCAGAAGCGACTTCGTCAATCCTGGACGCGTTTTGCCGAAACCTCTACGCACCCGGCTTCGTCTATTGCGTCGACCGCGACTTCGTGAAGACGGTGCGGACGCCCTGCATGGTGCTCGCCGGAAATGACGAGGCGCACCCGTACCCGATCTCCGAGGAACTGTCGAAACTGCTGCCGGATTGCGAATTCGTCCCCGAGTGGAAGACCGGGGCGGCATTGAAATCGGCGCAGGCCCGCGTCAAGGAGTTCCTGGTGAAGCACACGCCGCCGGGAAACTAGCCCGGCAGCGTTCGCCGGCCAGCCGTACCGGCGCACCGGCGATCTCGCCGATCAGCTTGCGCGAGATCGCCTCGGCGAAGGTGCCGAAATTCTCGACCACGAGCAGGAACGCGCCCGGACCGCCGATCACGTTCTGCTTGTAGTAGTTCGGCAGTCCGCCGGGCGGATGGGTGTGGTAGGAGAAGGCCGGGTTGGTCTGGGTATTGATGATCGCCAGACCGTTGATCGTCACCCCCTTGGCCACCGCCGCATCGCGGGCCTCGGTCACCGGCCGGCCGGAATTGCTGGTGCCGTCGCCGGAAATGTCGATGAGGCGCCGCTTGCTTCGCGCCGGCGCCGCGGCGAGCCGGCCCATGGCAAAATCGATCGCGCCGCTGATCGAGGTGCGGCCGAGAAACGAGCGCGGCGCGGCCAGGATCGTGCCGGCCATCGTCGCCGCCCCTTCCTCGTCGCGGATCACCGTCCAGTCGACGACGGTCTTTTCCTCCTCCTCGCCGGCCCATTCGACGAACGTCAGGGCCACGGCGCGGTTGCGACCCTCGGTCATCGCGCGAACCACGCGCGGGTTGGTCAGCGCCGCCGCATACCCCTTGCGCTGAAGATCGAATTCGCCGTCGTTGATGCTGCGCGACACGTCGGCCGCCAGTACGAGCAGCACGTCGACGTCGTCGGCACGCGCGCGCCCGGAAGCGACGAGGCAGGCGAAGGCCATGATCAGCATGGCGGCCAGTCTCATGTGCGGCCTCCCTAGCGTGGCGGATTTGAAGTTCGCATGATTTTGGTGGTGATCGTGTTTGCGAACGCCAAATCCGAAAACCACACTGGTTTCATAGAGTTGCCAGTGTGCTCTCGAATCTGAAATTCGCTTTGAGCCTCACCCCGAGATATGGCGAATTTCGGATTCGGCACACTCGAATCGGGGCAGGATAAGCCACGCCGGATCGGGGAAAAAGGGCGCACGCGGCGCGCGTCGCGCCCCATTCGGCGTAGCCGGCGGCCGCACGGGTCGAGGATCGGGCCATGAGGTCGTCCTTGACTGTCGCCTCAGGCGAACGGCGGCAACCTGCCGGCGGACGATCGCGCCTATCTCCCCCGGCTCGTCTCCGCGCGGACCGGGTTGAGCCAGGACGATGCGCAAAAGCGGGCGGACGGCGGCCCGGCGACGGCCTATCGCGCAGCGATCCGCTATCGCTTCGCCACGGCGTGACGGCGGCTTAGCCCGTCACTTCCCGCCGCACGATTGCGGCGCCTTCAGCCAGCGCACGCAGTTTCCCGAACGCCACGTCGCGCGGCAGGTATTTCATGCCGCAATCGGGCGCCGCGACGAGGCGCTCCGGCGCGATGTGGCCGAGCCCGGCCCTGAGCCGAGCCGCTACGTCGTCCGCGGTCTCGACCGCCTCGGTGCCGAGGTCCAGCACCCCCAGCAGGATCGTCTTGCTCGACAAATCCTTCAGCACGCCGAGATCGAGCCGCGGCTGCGC